>JBHHUY010000008.1:0-30215 GCA_046753965.1 Phycisphaerae bacterium | reverse complement strand
GAGCGTAGCGCCCGACGATACAATGACGCTGGATTCGGCCCCGTTGGTCCAGCGCCCCGCCGGTCGGCCCGATCGGCCACAGCGACCGACAACGATCTTCTTCAGCGCCGCGTGCGTATCAAGCGTGCGTCCTGAGACCTTTGTGGCACGGGGGCCCGCCCCTGTACGCACCGACGAGGCAGCGCCAAAGGGTCTTCAGGACGCTCGCCGAGCGAACGGCGCCGTTTCCGAGCGCGCACCACACGCCCGCTCATCAGGAGGGATGCCCATGCGTGGTCGTTCATGGTTCACCGCGGCCTGGATCTCGGCCATCCTCGCGTGTCCAATGGCGTGGGCGTCGACTTCGACCGAGAAGCCCGAGAAGGACGCATCCGACGCGGCGGAACTCCAGGCCTATCTCAGCGGCAACGGCCTGCTCGGTCGCGGGCTCTATGAGCTGGCGGCCACCGAGTATCGCACCTTTCTCGTCGCGCACCCGAAACACGAGAAGGCGCCGGTGGCTCGCTACGGTCTGGCGGTCAGCCTGTTCCGTCTCGGCAAGCTCGAAGAAGCGGCCGATGAACTCCGTCGGCTGGAGAGTCTGAAGCATTTCACTTACGCGGCCGAGGTCGCGACCCTGCTGGGACAATGCCGACTGGCGGCAGGTCAATACGACGAGGCCGCCGAATCCTTTCGGTCGGTTCTTCGCAACCACCCGGACCACGCGCTCGCCGATGATGCCGCCGCGCAGCTCATCGAGGCCCTTTATCGAATGGGCAGGACGAAGCAGGCACTCGCCGAGTGCGAGGCGTTCGAAGCCAAGCACGCCGATTTGAGACTCCTGGAGCGAATCGACTACTTCGGCGGGCTCGCGGAGATGCGACAGTCCGCGTACAAGGCGGCAGCCCGGCGGTTTGCCCGCCTGCTCAAGCAGCACCCGGACTCCGCCTTCGCAGATCACGCCACCCTGCTCCTGGCCCAGTGCCACCACAACACCGGGGCCCTGGCGCGCGCCCACCGGGAGTACCGGCGCGTTCTGAAGCGACCTGACAGTGGCTATCGCGCCGACGCCCTGCTCGGGCTGGCCACCCTGCTGCGCCAACAACACAAGCCGAAGGAATCCGCCGAGACGGCAGATCGCCTGCTCGAGGAATTCCCGCAGAGCCCCTTGGCCGGCGCCGCCGAGATGCTGCGCGGCCAGGCGACCTTCGACGCCGCGGACTACAAGGCCGCCATGAAGCGGTTTGCCAAGGCGGCACAATCGGACAAGACCATCGCCGGCGAGGCGGCTTATTGGTCGGCAAAGTGCAAGCTCCGCTTGAACGACTTCGAGGGAGCGAGCGACGCGCTGACGAAGGCGATTCAGACCTATCCGGATTGCCGACTGATGCCCGAGATGTGCTACGACCTGGCGATCGCCGAACTCCGAGGCGGGCATCCCAAGCGGGCCGGCGAACGGCTCGCGCGGTTCCGGGTCGACTACCCCGACCACGCCCTGGCCCCGGAGGCGCTGGAACTCCTCGCCGAAATCGCCCACCAGCAGGGCGACTACGAGAAGAGCCAACAATACGCGCAGGAATACGACAAATCGCGCATGGATCGAAAACCGAGCAGCCGGATCGCGTTCCTCACCGCGGAGAACGACTACCTCATGAACCGGCTGGAATCGGCAGCGAAAGCCTATCGCCGGTTCCTTCAGGCCTACGGCGATGACGCACAAGCCGAAACCGCCCGCTACCGCCTGGGCATGACCCTCTATCGTCTGGGGAAACTCGACGAGGCGCGCGAATGGCTCGCGGCGGTCAAGGGCGAAGGCACGATGGCCGACCGGTTTCGCGCGCTGCATCTGGCATTGGGAGACATCAGCTTCCAACGCGGAAAATGGGCCCGGGCCGAACATCATCTCCGGGCCTACCTCGAGGCCGGTCTGTACGTATCGGCGGCCGATGACGCGGTGTTGAAACTCGGTCTGGCCCTCGAGCGACAGGAACACTTCACCGACGCACTCGAGCAATTCGACCGACTGCTGACTCGATTCGAGAAGAGCCCGCACCGGCTTCAAGCGCTGTTTGAGCGCGGCCAGGCGCTGGTCGCGCTGGAGCGTATGGACGAGGCAGCGAAGGCCCTGGAAGCCGTGCTCGCGCACGAAGGCACGTCGCGATTTGACACGCCCGCGCTTCAGCATCTCGCCGCCATCGCGGTCCGTCGAGGAGACTACGAGAAGGCGGCCGACTACTTCTCCCGCGTTGCGCGTGCAAGCAAAGGATCGGAGGCCGAGGCAGAGGCCCTGTTCGAGGAGGGGCGCGCCTGGATGAATGCCAAGGCGTTCAAACGCGCCGAGGCGGCGTTGGCCCGTCTGGCCGACCGTTTTCCGAAACACAAACGAGCGGCCGAGGCCGACGCGAACCGGGCCATCGCCCTGTCGCGTCAGGATCGATGTGCCGATGCGCTGGCCCTGATGGATCGGATCGACGTGTCGCGCCTGGAACCTGAAATGCAGGCGTCTATGCGTTATGAGCGGGCCTGGTGCCTCCGCGCCGCCGGCCGCGAAACCGAGGCGGAAAAGGCCTATCGAACGTTGGCCTCCGGCAAGATCGGGGACCGACTCCGCGCCCATGCGCTGCTCGAACTGGCGGACATCCGATCGAAGGCGTCGCACAAACAGGAAGCGGTCGGGCTGTTGCGTGAACTGAGCGACCTCATCGAGCGCGGCGGCGGCGCGCTGCCGGACCGGCTGAAAGCGCAGGCGGCCTATCGACTGGGAACGCTTCTGTTTGAACTGAAAAAGCACGAGGAAGCGGTGCGCACCTTGGACGGATTCATCCGTCGGTTCCCCAAGAGCGAACTCATCCGGTCGGCGAGCTTCTTCTGTGGAGAAGCCCTGTTCGAGTCGGGCCGCCATGAGCAGGCCGTCGCTCATTTTCAGCGCGTCGTCGCCGGGCCGAAATCCGACACGGCCTACGGGCCGAGCCTGCTGCGGCTGGGCGAATGTCAGGCCGCGCTTCAACACTGGAGCGAGAGCGAAAGGGCATTCGCGGAGTACCTGAAGCGTTTCGGCAGCGGGCCGCGATGGTTCCAGGCCGAATTCGGCGTCGGCTGGGCACGGGAAAACCAAGGGCGATTCGAGGAGGCCGCCCGCTCCTACCAGCGTGTGGTCGCGCGCCACAAGGGGGAGACCGCGGCACGGGCACAGTTTCAGATCGGCCAATGCCTCTTCGCGCAGAAGCGATACGAGGACGCCGCGCGCGAACTCCTCAAGGTCGACATCCTCTACGGCTATCCCAAGTGGAGCGCGGCGGCGCTGTATGAGGCCGGTCGATGCTTCGAGAAACTCTCGAAGACCGCCGAGGCAACGCAGCAGTTCAAGGCAGTCGCGACGAAGTACAAGAACACACACTGGGCGAAACTGGCGTCCGGCAGATTGGCCGCGCCGGCCAAGCCTGATCTGCCAGGCCGGTAGAACGACGCAGCCTCCAAGCGGGCCATCCGGCCGCTCCGTGTGAGCCCACCAGCCGCCGACCCACACAAGGAGAACGAACCGTGGACATCCTCTCGGCCCCAATGATTGCGGCGGTCCTCGGATCGGCCGCCGCGGCGCCGGCCGGCGAACGCGCCGCGGTTGCCGCGACCCAGATTCACTCTGTCTGGGACTTCGTCGTCAAGGGCGGACCGATGATGATCCCGATCGGCCTGTGTTCCCTGATCGCCCTGACGGTGATCGCGGAGCGCCTCGTGAGCCTCCGGCGGCGGAACATCATTCCTCCCGCCTTTCTGCCGGGGCTCGAAACGGCGCTCAAGGCCGGCGGCCGGGATCACGCCCAGGCACTGGCGCATTGCCGCGACGACGGCTCGCCGCTGGCCGTCATCCTCGAAGCGGCCATCCGCCGGTTGTCCGAACCGCTCGACCTGCTGGAGCGGCACATTCAGGAAGCCGGGCAGCGGGCCGTGTTCAAGATGCGGAAGTACCTCCGGGCCCTGAACGTCATCGCCGCGATCTGTCCGCTGATGGGGTTGCTCGGCACGATCTTCGGCATGATCAAGGCATTTCAGACCGTGGCGAGCTCCGGAGAAGCGCTGGGCAAGACTGAATTACTGGCGGAAGGCATCTACGAAGCCCTGATTACCACCGCGGCCGGGCTGCTCGTCGCGATCCCGGTGGTCATCGCCTACCAGTGGATCGCCGGGCGGATCGATCACCTCGTGGACGAGATGGACCGCCTGACCGTGGCCTTCGTGGAGCAGCACGCGCGCCGTGATAGCGCGGCAAGGCGAACCGAGGAGACTCGACGCGACGGGGGCGACGGATCCGCAGGGTTGGCGGCGGATTCGGCCGCAACGGCTATTGAGAATGAATCGCAAAACGAGGGATCGTCCGCGGCGGCGCTGCCCTGAAGATCAACCATGCTCATCCGACCGAAAGAAACCGGAACGGGCCTCGCCATCGAGATGACGCCGATGATCGACATGGTGTTTCTCCTGTTGATCTTCTTCCTCGTGGCGACGCGGTTTCAACAGGAGGAGCGCGAGATGCAGATCGCCCTGCCCGAGGCGCGGACCGCCGGCCCGATCAGTGCCGTGCTCCGCGAGATCATCATCAACGTCGGCCCCAACGGCGAGATCATCGTCAACGCCCGCCGGGTCGAGCCGGATCGCCTTCGCGCCATCATCGAGCAGGCCGTCAAGAACAATCCCGATCAGAAGGTGACCGTGCGCGGCGACCGGAACACCACCTACGCCAACGTCATCCGGGTTCTCGACATCTGCAAGGGTGCGGGCATCCAGGAGCCCTACCTCGACACGATCCTGGGCCCATGAGCGGACTGGTGCGCGGCATTGCGCGAGCGACCGGGCGATTTGAGTGGCGAAGCCGATGAAACGACGGTTGAAAAGTCTCCTGCCGGCTGCCGCCGCGGTGCTGCTCATCGTCGCGGGCGGGTTGGTCTGGCGCCTCTGGCCGCGCGAGCGCGAGCTCTACACCGACGCGGACACGATTCGGACGCCCCGCGACGGCACGGCGATCCGAGAGGTTCTGTGGCAACCGCCGCAGCGCCTGTCCGAGATTCTCGACGCCGGGCCGGGCGATCACGCGCCTGTGTTCAGTGCCGACGGGCGGATGCTTTTCTTCGTCCGCGGGCGGCCCGGGGAAAACGCCGATATCTACGTTCGTCTTCGTACGGGTCGCGGCTGGGGTGAGGCGACGCCGTTGGCCCGTGTCAACACCGAGTTCGACGAACTCGGCCCGGAGCTCTCGGCCGACGGACAGACGCTCTACTTCTACAGCAATCGGCTCGGCAACGTCGGCGGCTATGACCTCTGGGTCTCGCGCCGCGATGCCACAGGCTGGGCGCCCGCGGTCAACCTGGGCGGCGGCGTCAACACACCCTTCAACGAGTGCGCCCCGGCGATCTCGACAGACGGCAGGACGCTTTTCTTCTCGTCAAACCGGCCGAACCGCGACCGCCCCGAAGTGCCCGAGCCGAAAGAGGAATCCGCGCCGGAGGATTACGACCTCTACGCCTGTGCTTTGACGGGCGACCACCTCGGTCCGGTCACCGCGCTGCGCGCCCTGAACACACCGTCGGACGAAGCGACGCCCGCGCTCAGCCCCATCGGCGATTTTCTCTACTTCGCCTCAAACCGCAGCGGCGGATCGGGCGGTTTCGATCTCTATCGCGCCCGGCGGGTGGGAGATCGCTTCCGGCCGCCTGAATCGTTGGGCGGCATCGTCAACACCGCCGCAAACGAACTGGAGCCGAAGCTCGGTCTCGGCGGCTACGCGTTGTACTTCAGCTCCGATCGCGAACAGCGCGAAGGGACCGGCGAAAGCGGCCGATATGTGGGATTCCACACGGCTTCGCGCGAGGTTTTTCGCGACGTGGAGACCTTTCGGCCGACGATCGACTGGGCCGAGCTCTGGCGAGCGGCCGGCCCCAGCGCGCTCTGGGCACTTCTGGCCCTGCTGCTGATCCTGCTGTGCCTCGCGCTGTTTCGAGACTACCGCGAGCGCAGACTCAGCCTGCTGGCCCGTTGCCTGCTCGCGTCGGTGCTGGTGCACCTGGTCCTGATGCTCCTTTTGAACGTCGTGCACGTCACGACGCGCATCGCAGACGTCATGCGGCGCGGCAAGGTCCGAGTTTCGCTCCTGGCCGCCACGGGACAGGGCGAGTTGGCTGTCCAACTTCGCGGGCGACTGACCGAGATCGAAACACCGGCGGCACGCCGCCTGCCGACGCCTGCGCCTCATCCGCCGGAAGCGAAGCGCCGCGCACCCGCGTTCGTCCGGCTGGCGGTGCTCGAAACGACACCGACCTGGCGCGAGCAACCGGGCGTTCGTCCTGAGGGCCGCGACGCCCCCGCGCCGACGGTCAAACCCACGCCCACGGTCACGCGCGAGCGAGCTGTCGAAGCCGGCGCGGTGGCAACCCTGCAACTCGCGACGCCTGCCGTCCCGTCGCCCGTCAAGATCGCGGAAGCCGGGGATGCGGTGAAGCCCGTCGCCGACCGACCGCGAGCCCTCCGCGCCGGCAGCCTTGCAACGACACGGCCGGCGATCGAAGCGCCGAGCATCGCGCTCGCGCCGGGCCCCGCGCGGCAAGCCCTCGCGCGGCCGAGACCGCTTCGCGCGGATTTCGCAGCGGCAGCACGTGAAGCAGCACCGCCCCCCATCGCCACGCCGGCCGTTGCATACTCTCTCCGATCGGCGGAGGGTCCGGTTGCCACGCGGCTCGCGCTGCGGACGCCGGAGAACCAGTCGAGTCGGTGGCATCGCAGGGAGTCATCGCCGCCGGTCGTTGCCGCGGCGCAGACCTCTGTGCCACGGGCGAGCGGCACGGTCGCGCCCCGGCGGGTGGATGCCGACGAGGCCAAGCCCCGCATTCTCGCGCTGGCCCCGGAGGCGACATCCGGCGATTGGCGGGGCGTCGGCGTCGTCAACCGATCGGCCGAGCCGCCCCAGGACGCGATGCCCGCGCCGCGCCGCCCCAAACCATCCTTCGCGACGCCCGTGAGCACCGCATCGACGAACCTGGACGATGTGGCGCTGCCGGAGGTGCATGAGCGCGTCGCACAGGCCGAGGGGGCGCCTTCACCGTGGGTGGGGCCCGGCGCCTCGGGCCTGAAGCAGACGAAGGCCCGAGCTGCGGTCGACGTGGTCCTGTCGATCGATGCGCCGGAATACCGCTCAATGCCGCCGGTTTCCGCCGACGCTGTTCGAGAAGAGGAGAGCCTGGCGCGAGAGGACACGCCGCGCGCGGCGGCGCCTCCCCTTGCCGCCCGCGCAGCCGCAAGGGCGCTCAATGCCGAACGACGTGCCCCTCCGCCGCTCGTCGGACTGGCCCTGCCCGCCGACCACGGCGAGGATGTCGCCGTCGTTGAAGGCGACAGGGAGACAAAGCGCACCGCGGTGTCCGCGCCCCGTCCCGATCGCGCGCCGTTCGCCACGTACGGCGCAGGGAAATGGGAGCCACGCACGCGGCGGTTTGTCGCGTTGACTCCCGCGCCGGCGACCGAAGCCGTGAACGACGACCGGCGTCTGCTCCCCGGCGAAGCTCGACCGCCCGCGGCCGCGCCGGAGGCTGTGGCGGTCGTCTCGGCACCGCCGCGGCGCGGCGCGATCACGGTGCCGCTGCGGGCCGGAATTGCCCTGCCGCCGACCCCTGAGAACAAACGCGACGGAGCGGTTGCATCGTCTTCCTCGGCATCCGAGCCGGAAACTCGCGTGACGGATGCCGCGACCCTCCAGCCGCCGCGCGCCGCTGCGGCCCTCCCCGCGAATGAAGAAGCAAGCCCGCTTCGCCTCACCAGGCTGTTGCCGTCAAAGCGGGCCGCGTTTGCGCCACGACCGCAGCGCCTTGCCAATGTGAATCCCGAGCCGGCCGAAGCCGTCATTGCAGAGACGGCCGAACAAGCTATGCTCGCACGGCCGCGGCTCGCGGCGCGCTCAGGACTCCCGCCGGTCACCCTGGCTTTGCCGGACACCCACGGTGAAGCGCTGCCGGACGACACGATCGGGGTGATTCGCGGGCGGATTCGCGACGCGGACACCGAAGCGCCGCTCGCCGGCGCGTCGGTCCGGCTGGTGCTGCCGGACGCCGGGACGATTCGCGTCGTCACGGACGAGACCGGGCATTATGTGCTGTACGTCCCGCCGGTGCCCGACTTTTTCGCGTTGTCCGCCTCACTTCGCGGGTACATTCCGGGCACGGTGACGATTCCCGCGGCGCAGATTTCGCGTCAGGCGATGGAGGTCAACTTCGACCTCCAGGCGCAGAGCGAATGGGTCATCGCGATCGAAGCGGAGCCGGACGTGCACCACCTCGGCAATGATCGCTTCGAAGGACGCATCAACAGCCGGTTCCAGCGGCGGAGCGAAGGGCGTGTCTATCGGCAGACCTTCGAGGTGACGCGCGACCAACTGTCGGTGAGGTACGATCACGCGGAGGTGTCGTTACTGGCCCGCGGGGTGCAGTGCCCCCACGAGATCCGGATCAATCGGCATCGCGTTCGAACCCGACTCGCGCGCTCTCCGCGCGACGGGCAGTTCGGGCGGTTCGTCGCGCGATTCGATCCCGAATGGCTTGAGGTCGGCCGGAACCGCCTGAAGATCACGGCCAAGTCGTGCCGCGGCGACCTGGACGATTTCGAGTTTGTAAACGTGCAGATTCGATTGGTGCCATAGCGACGGGCGCGGGACGACCGGTTTTCAACTGTTCATTTCCTCGATGAAGGCCGTCGGGTTGTTCGCCCACTTCTCGGCCTCGAGCGGCGTGACCACGCCGCCCTTGGCCAGGTTGGCCAGGGATCGTTCCAGGGTGACCATGCGTTCGGCCGGCGTGTTCTTGGTGCGCGTCTGCAACTGGCTGTAGACCTGTTCGGTCTTGGACAGACGAATCAGATTCGCGACGGAGTAGATGTTGTTCAACACCTCCATCGCCACGACGCGGCCGCTGCCGTCGGACCGCGGGACGAGCTTCTGAGAGATGATGTGGCTCAACCCGAGCGAGAGCTGGCTGGCCACCTCGTCCTGCTGATTCGGCGGAAACATGTCGAGCACTCGGGTGATCGTCCCGCGGGCGTCGCGTGTGTGCAGGGTGGAGAAGACGAGATGCCCGGTCTCGGCGGCGGTGAGGGTCCAGGTGGTCGAGTCGCGGTCGCGCATCTCGCCGACGAAGATGACGTCCGGGTCCTCGCGAAGGCAGTCCCGCAGGCCCCGCTCATAGCTGGGCACGTCGCGGCCCACCTCGCGTTGAGAAATGAGGGCGGCCTGGCTCTGAAGCCGATACTCGACCGGGTCCTCCAGCGTGATGATCCGGCAGGCCCGCGTCTCGGCGATGCGGTCGAGCAGCGAGGCGATGGTTGTGGACTTGCCGGCGCCGGTGATGCCGGTCACGAGGATCAGGCCCTGTTGTTTCGCGATGATGTCGCGCCAGACGTCATTGGGAAAGCCGATCGACTCGACGGGCGGCGGCGCGGCTTCCAAGGCGCGAATCGCGACGGCCAACCCGTCGTTTTCAAAGAAGCAGTTGAGCCGGAACTGCATTCTCTCCGTAAAGCAGGAGCTGTCGGCCGATCGGTTTCGCTCAAGCACCTCGAGCTCCGAATCGCTCAGGAGGCTCTCGGCGAGGGCGCGAACCGTCGGCGCGTCGAGCGGCGGCCCCTTCATCTTCTGCAGCATCCCGTCCATCCGGTAGACCGGCGGGCTGTTGACCTTCAAGTGCAGGTCGGAGACGCGCATCGAACCGGCTTTCGCAAAGTAGTCGAGCAGATCGAGCATGCTCAGCTTGCGGTCGGAGCCGACGTCGTACACTTCCGTTTCGAGTGCGTATCGCGATGACATCGTAGGAAGAACCCTCAGGGGGCGAGGCGGGCGGCGCAGGCACGCGGTTTCGACGGCGGCGACGCAATGCCGGGCGCCGTCGCTGCACTCCAGTATACCCGATGGCACCGTCTGCGACCAACCGCGCCGCCTCAGCGCGCGGCCGCCGCGTAACAGGTCGGGCAGAGCCGGAGCCCGGCGTCGAGGTGGTACACTTCTGGTGAAGCCTGTCCGCACCGGCGGCAGATCCCCGGCGCGATCGGCGGGCGCGGCCGGCCGTCGGCCCCGAATCGGCGCCGGCGCTCCTCGCGTCGTCCCAGCGCCTGAGCGCGTCGGAACCACCAAACCTTGATTCCGGTCCAGAAAACAACGACCAGAACGAAGCCGATCAGGGCCAGTAGGAGGATTCCCACCAGCAGAAAGATGTTCATGCCGAACATCTGCAACTGCGACATCAGCGGCCTCCCGACGAAGGACAATCCGCGTGAACGGTCGCGGCGAGGCGGCCGCGTCGGACGACCGCCGTCACGCGAAGAGCTTCCCCCGTCGCATCCGGCGCGATCTCCAGCTTGCCGGTCGCGCCGGGCGGCAGGAGCGCGGTGACGTCGAGCGATCGCGTTTCGCCCGGCTTGAAGGCGTCGGCCGGTCGCGGGTGGGTCGCCACCCAGTCCACGCCGCTTGCCGCGAGCTGCGCGGCGCGAATGTCGAGCGCAGCCAGTCGACCGTCGCGCGTCGCGCCGATGAAGTACCGCCCGACGAGCGCAAGTGTCAGCCCGACCGCGCCGATCGACACGATCGCCAGGAGCAGAAACAAGGCGCGTCGACGGCGCGTCATGGCAATCCTCCAAGCCGCAGGGTGGTCTCGTATCGGCGCACAACCTCGGTGCCCGTATCGAATCGTAGGCGCGCATCGAACCGGACGTCCAGCAGCGGTTGTCGGGCGTCGCCTTGAGGGCGTAACACAAGCGTGAGCCGCTGCCCGAACAGGGACCACCGCTTTGCCTCGCCCCGCGCGTCGATGCGGATCAGCGCCCGCTCCGGCGGCGGTTCGGGCACCGCAGCGGAGAGCGCGTAGCCGGGAATCGGCGGCGATCGATAGAGGCGATAGCGGATCAAGCCGCCGGGCGTGGTCAAGTCGAGCGCGGCGGTCAGCAGATCCGCGTGGGGGTCGGGCGACTCGGCGGCTTGCCGCGTCGTGGCGCCGCTTTCGGTTTCGGCGTCGGTCGAAAGCGCCACACCGGTCGCCGCGGCCATATCCTCGCGGAGGTGCTTCAAAACGATGCGCATCACGGCCTGTCGGTCGGCCTGCCGCGCAAGGCGGGCATGGGTCTGCCACTGCACCCGAATCGCCCAGAAGGCGGTGCCCATGATGATCGCAATAAACGGGAACATCGCGATCATCTCTATGAGCGTCATTCCGCGAGCAAACCGCCAGCGGCAAATGTGCGACCGGGCTCTGCCGTGCAAGGATACCAAGCGCGGCTTCATGGAACGGACTCCCGAACGTACCCGTCCAGGCGGACGCGGACCACCGCCTTGCGGTTTGTCGTCGCGTAGACCTTCACGATGACGTGACGGCAGCCGGCCCAGGCTGCGTCGCCCTGCTTCCGCATCACCTCGAATCGCATGGCAGGGAACCGAGCGGCGAACGATTCGCTTGTCGGCTCGTGGAGGTTACGAATCTCGTTCAGCACGGCCTCGGCGGCGAGCATCGCCCGTTGTCGGGTGACGAGGACGTCGCTTTGTCGGGCGAATTGAACAATCGTCTGTGTCAGGAGCGCGAGGACACCGGCGATGAGCGTCGTCGCGACGACGGCTTCGAGGAGCATGATCGCCGATCGCTTGTTTCTTCTTCCGGACATGGGTGATTACCCCATCGTGCGGAGAATGCCTTCAACCAACATTCCCAGTGAGAGAAAGACCGCCACGCAAAAGACGCCGATCAGGACGCCCATGAACAGCGTGCCGACGGGCCAGAGCAGATGAAACAACAACTGATGCCGGCGGTGCGTCAGGGCGGCGTAGTAGTCCTCCGCGTGGTACAACGCCGCATCCATCGCCCCGTCGCGGCGGCCGATCGCCAGGTGTCGCAGCAGCAGTTCGGGCAGACCGACCCTTTGGCCGGCGGAGACGGGGTCGGCGCCGCCGCGCATACCGGCGGCCCACTCCCTGAGGCGCCGCTGCCAGAAGTAGTTGGTCTCCACTTCGGAGGCACGCTCGGCGGCGACGGGCAGGGGCCAACCCGCGGCCACGGCAAGTCGGAGGACCGGAAGTGCCTGGGCGCAGCCCTCGGCCACGACCAGCCGCCGCCACGGCCAGAGGCGCCATCGCCAGTAATCGACGAGAATCGTGAGGATCCCGCACCGATCGGCCCGGCGCGGCCGCATGCGAATGAAGTGCCAGACCAACAGGGCCGGGGGGATGAGGACCACGCCCAGAATCGCCAAGGCGTAGAGTCGGCCCCAGACCGTCGTCGGTGCCATGTCGGAAAACAGGAAAGCGGAGAAGACTTCGCGCGCGAACAGCGAGAGCGGCAGATCGGCATCCGCGAAGATCATCTGGAATCTCGGGACGACCAGGTAACGATAGCCCTCATACATGAGCAGGAAGACGAGGGCCTCGAAGGCGAGGACCGCCCCGCGGCAAGAGGCGCTGCCCTGCCGCTCGATGGCCCGACGTGCCAGGCGCCGGTTGAGTTCCCGCAGGGCGCTGGGCAGAGTCCCCGTTTGCTCCGCCGCCCGGATGATCGAAAGGGTGACGGCGGGGAAGTTCGGAAAGGCCGTGTTCAAGGCCTGGGACAACGGCACGCCCGTCTCGACCAGCCGGGAGGTCCGCGAGAGGATGCGCCGCGCGGCGCCGGTCTCGGACAAGGCCGCATAGTAGAGCCCCATCGACAGAGGAATGTTTTGCTGCACCACCAGACCGATATGGCGGAAGACGACGGCCGTCCGCATGCCGGCTCTGAGGATGAGTGCGTGAACGAGGGCGACAAACAGAACACAAAGGAAGAACGCAACACCGACGAGAACCAGTCCGGAGCTGAGCGGGATGTAAACCACGAGGCTCCTTTCCGATTCAACCCGATAGCCCGTGGAGGAGCTGCACCAGGGGCAGGTACATCGCCACGACCCCCGCCCCCAGGACGGTGGCCACCAGGACGATGAGAATGGGCATGAGGAACATCTTGAACATGGCGAGATGATGGCGCGCCAGGGCGTCGTAGGTTTCCGCAAGGTCGGCCAGGGCCTGAGCGAGCAGGCCCCGCGCGCCCGCCACATGGGCGGTGTAGGCGAAGATGGCGGGCAGGATTCTCGTCTGAAGCGCGGCCTGCTCCGGCAATCCGCCGGATTCGATGTGGTGGGCGAGGCGCTCGGCGTCCCGCGTCAGGGCGCGGCTCCCCGTCGCCCCCGACGCCATCCGCAGGACGGCGGGCAGGTCCTGGCCCGCCTGGACCCCAAGGGCCGCGACGCGGGCGAACCGCGCGACGAGACTCGTCCGATAGACACCGGCCAGGCCCGGCACGAGCATGGCAAGCGTTTCCCTGAAGGATCGACCGGTGGCTGATCGTCGCAGCAATGTCAGGACGAGGGCGGCAACCAGTGGGAGACCGAGGATCACCCCGAGGATGACCGGCCACCGATGCGAAAGCGTGAAGAGCGCCAGGGTGATGCCCGGCAACTCAAGATAGGCTGATGTATAGCTGAGCGAGTCCCAGTACTCGGTGCCGGCGAAATCCAGAACGAGCGGGGCAAACTCGGGCACCACGTTCATCATGAAAAAGGTCATCAGCGCCAGCCCGAACAACAACACGATGATCGGATAGACCGCCGACTCCCAGAAAAGGCGTCGCATGGAGCCCATCAGCGACAGGTGGCAGTTGAGATTGAAAAGTGTGGAACCGAGCTGGTTGTTCCTGACGCCGGCCTTGAGCACCTCTGCGTAGAGCGGCGGAAAGAGCTCCGATCGGCGCGAGACGGCCTCTTCAAACGGGACACCGCGTTCGAGATCGTCGGCCAGCTCGTTCAGCACCCGCCGGAGCCGGCCGCGGCGGATGTCTCGGGCGATGATCCGAAGCCCCTGATCCAGCGCGACGCCCGTCTGCGCGAGCGACGCGAGTTGCTCGTTGAAGTACTGGAGGTCTTCACGGGAGAGCGGCCGCGCGGCGCGCATCCGCGGCACCTGCGCAATCGAACTCACGTGAATCTGCATCTCCTGAAGCCGCGCCCGGGCCTCTTCGGCCGAGTCCGATTCGAACGTCCCGGTGATGGCCGTGCCCGACGTAAGCTGGCCGGTGTATTCGAAGGCGGGCATGACGGATCAACCCTCAGGGTTCGGTGGCGAGCAGCCGCGCAGGGTCGCCGTGAGTGCGTCGATTTCTTCCGGCGGCGTCCGACCGGCGTGAAGATGCCGTTCGGCGTCCGCGGCCAGCGAGACGTAGCCGGTCTGGTTCCGGACCGCTTCGGCCAGGCGGCGTGTATCGGCGTGGCCAAGAATCGCCGTCCGGAGTTCGTCCGTCATCCGGACGACCTCCGCGCAGGCCGTCCGCCCGCGGAAGCCCAGATTCAGGCAATCGCGGCACGACTGATCGGCCGGGCGGTCCTGCGCCGCGCCGCGACAACTCGGGCACAGCGTGCGGAGCAACCGCTGGCAGGTGACCACGCGCAGGGTACTGGTGAGCTGATAGGCGGGAATGCCCATCTCGAGCATCCGAACGATAGCGTCGATCGACCGGCCGCTGTGCATGGTGGAGAGGATCAAGTGGCCGGTGAGGGCGGCTTCCGTCGCGATTCGGGCGGTCTCGGCGTCGCGAATCTCACCGATGAGGATGACCTGAGGATCCTGTCGCAGCAGGCTTCGCAGCGCGCGGGCATAGGTCAACTCGCCGTGGGGCGCAACCTGAATCTGGGCGACGCCGTCGAGCCGGAGTTCGACCGGGTCCTCGACGGTCATCAGGCTGGCCCCGTGCATCGCGGTCCGCAGGTGTCGGAGCACCGCATAGAGGGTCGTCGTCTTCCCGCTGCCGGCGGGACCGGTGACGAGGATCAGCCCCTGCTCCGCCGCGCTCGCTGAGACCAGCGAACGGACCGACGGCTCACTGAGGCCGAGGTCGTCCAAGCCTCGCACTTCGGCGGCGCGCGGCAGCAGCCGAACGGCGACTCGCTCGCCCCGGATTGTGGGGAAGGTCGAGATGCGCACATCCATCGGCACGCCGCGATCGAGTGTCAGCCCACCCTCCTGGGGGATGTCGATGCGATAGCTGAGCAGGCCTGCCATGACCTTCAGGCGGGTCACGAGGTTGGGCAGGAGGGCGGCGGGCAGGGCCTCGATGTCGTGGAGGCGGCCGTCCACGCGGAATCGCACACGCACCTCCCGATCGGTGGGCTCGAAATGGACATCGCTGGCCCGCGCCGCGATGGCGCGGTCCAGGATTCCGTCGATGAGATCGACCGTTCCGCCGGCCGGGGCATCGGCAAGGCGTTTGTTCATCGCGATCTCCGCGTGGTGTTCGGCATATAATGAATAACGTGTGGGAAACGGACCTGTTAGGACGGCGGCGCTTGGGCTTGAGCCGCAACAAAGGAAGATGAGGCCCGCCAAACGGCAGAACCTGGCCGCGGGCCGAACCGGGCCATGGACAGTATTGTCCTTGCCGGGTCCCCCACGCTCGGTCGTGCAGGTAGTTGAGGATGCCCTCGTTTTCCGTCGCCATCACTAACAACCGAGCCCCGGCCGCGTTTACACTATTGCAGGACAAACCGAGGCAAGGGCGCCAGGAGCAACACGTGTGACCACCCTCGCAGCCCGTCTCCCGGGAGAACCGGCCGGCCTGCTGGACGCGATGGACCTCTCTCGGGTCTGTGCGAACCAGCGGTGGGTCTTGGCCGTCATGCGCAAGGACGGGCCTGCCCTGATCCGCCTCCTCTGGCGGATGCTGGGCCACGAGCAGGATGTGCTCGATGCCTATCAGGAATGCTTCTGCAAGCTCATCGCCATGGCCGACCGATCCGAGCAGGCACCGGCGCGGGGCTACGCATTCCGCATCGCGATGAATATCGCTCTCGACGCGGGGCGGCGCCGCAAGGTTCGCCGGGATCATTTCGCTGCGTTGACCGAGGCGGCCCGCCGCAAGGCCTCGGAACGCAGCGGAGCCGGCACGACATCGGCGGCGCTGATCGAAGAACTCCGGGCGGCGATCGAGGGATTACCCCCTCGCCTGCGAGATGTCATCGTGCTGCGAGACCTGGCGGAGCTCAGCTACCGGGACGTAGCCCGCATGCTTGGCCTGACGTCGGGCACGGCCCGCGTCTATCGCCGGGAGGCGATTGTCGCGCTGGCCCGGCGGATGAGAGCGACCGATGAGGAGTGATGTCCATGCACGGTGATGCGCGACGAACCACAACTGGACGGCCCGTTCCGGAGTGGCTGATCGAAGCGCCGATCAGTCGGACGGGCGCGCGCCGGCGGGACGAGTGGGCTGAAATTGCCCGGACGGCCGGGGCCGACGACGGAGAGGCCCGGCTTGCCGCCGCAATGCTCTGCTTGCGGGCCCAGCGACCCACGCGTCCGTTGCTGGCGCGGGCCAACGTCCGTGCCCTGCGATGGGTCGACTCGGCCGTCCGCCGCGGCCGCGCGGCCCGGAAACTGGAAGCGGTCACGCCCGCCCTGCCGATCACGCAGCGCTTGTTCCTGAGGGCAGGCCGGGTTTCCCTCTCACTGGCGGCCTGCCTTCTGCTGCTCTTGTGCAAGGCGGGGGTCTTCCACGCGGTCGACGGCGTCGTCCGCGTCGCGGACCGCCTGGCGCGGCTTCACTTCGAGCGGCACATCTGGCCGCCTGTTTCCTGACCGTCAATCGGGAATCTCCGCGGTCCGTACTTCCGCCCGAGCAGGTCAAGGCCCGGCGAGCAAGGCGTTCACCATGCCGGGGATGTCGCCGGCATCGAGACCGTTGAGCCCGTCGAAGTCACCGTGGCAGAGGTCCGACTGTGTCGGCGCGCCACCGACCAGGGCATCGGCGAAGAGCTGGATGTCAAGACCATCGGTCAGGGTGTCCCCGTTCATGTCACCATCGGGCGCCGTTTCAGGGACGCCACAGCCGCATTGACCTGGGGCCGTCTTGTTGGGATCGGTCGGACAGAGGTCCAGGCAGTCCGGTGTGCCGTCGCCGTCTGTATCGGTATCCGGTGTGCCGCAACCACAGATGCCCGGCGCGAGCTTGTTCGGATCGTTCGGGCAGCCGTCGTTGCAATCGGGTGTGCCGTCCCCGTCGGTATCGGTATCCGGTGTGCCGCAACCACAGATGCCCGGCGCGATCTTGTTCGGATCGTTCGGGCAACCGTCGTTGCAATCAGGTGTGCCGTCGCCGTCGGTGTCCACGGTACATCCCGAAGCGATGCTGAGGTCCATGACGATCGGCAGGTGGTCGGAGGTATTCTGCGGCAGGGTGTCGCCGGCCTGTAGGCCCGCCGCCGCCAGTGCGGTCGGTGTCATCGTGTCCGTGTTGAGAACGAAGCTGTTGGCCACGGTAATGACGCTGTCGGTGTAGAAGAACCGATCCAGGGCGGAGGGCGGGAAACTCCCGTTGCCCTGCCATGTGAAGGTGTTGCCGGTGAAGGGATCGGCGGGCATGAGGTTGGTCAGACTGGAGGCATCCCAGTCGCCCGCGACGTCGGGGCCGTAGGTGGCTTCGTCCTGGATGTTGCCGGTGAGAATCGTGGTCTCGGGCTGCGGGCCGCCGACGAGGTTGAAATCGCCCAGGGCGATCATGGGCGTGTCGGTCGGCAGCACCACGTTGTCCCCGGAGGGCCGGGCCACGCCGCGGGCGTCGCCGAGCCAGTTGGCGATGGCGTCGGCGCTGTCCTGCCGTTTCTGATCCTCCGAGCCGCCGGGGCTGCCGCAGCATTTCAGGTGAACGGCAAGCAGATAGACATCGACCGGGTAATCGACGTCCGGCAGATCGGCGAGGGCGATGGTGACACCGCGCGTCGACGAGGCCGGAATCGTGTCGATGCGTTTCATCGTCAGTGGGAATCGCGACACGAGGACCGTGCGGATGCCTCCGAGCATCCCGAAATGCACCTGCCATCCGCTGCCGCCGATCGGAATGATGGCGTTCATGCGGTTGGCCACATCCGCCTGCGAGACCGCAGATGTGAACTCCTCGAACGAGATGATGTCCGGATCGAGCGTGGTGAGGATGCGGTCGAACGCAGCGTCCGTGCCGGGGTCCTCGATGAAGTTGCGATTGTGGTTGTAAGCGACGATCCGGATATCGAGGGGGTCCGCCCGTGAGAAGTCACCGTTGAGTGGATCATACCCGAGCGCTCCAGTGGGCAGAACAAGCCCCAGAAGGACCGCGCGAAACAAGCTCAACGGAAACCGAATCCGACGGCTCTTGAACACATCCGATGCGCACATGCTGATTCTCCTACTTCCTTTCCTCCGTAAGCTTCAGTCAATGAGGTGGGGAATCATCGGGCGGAATCGCAGCGGTGCAAAGCCGGGGCCCCGTTCAGCCGGCCATGCCCGCCGATTGGGCCGGGTTGACCGAGGAGGCTCCGTCATCAGCCCGCGTTGCGCATGGGGATGAAACGGCAAGAACCGCACGCCTGAGCGCTCGTCCTTCCGGATCGAGGCTCACGGGCGGCGGATTCACCATCCCCTCCCGTTCGTCCGTTTCCCCATCTCCGCACGATCGACTCGCTCGACCGTGGAATGCCCATTCTACCTGAAAAGCGGCGAATCATCCAGACGGCGGGCCCCGTCCGAAGCGACCGTCTCGAACCCGCCGTTCACACGAGGCGGGCGACCGGCAGCGCGCGGATTCTCGGAACCTGGAAGCCGCCGGGTGTGCACGGTCGCACAGCATCGGCCCGAACGCTCAGTAGGCATAGGGATCGGGTTGATAATCCAGGATTTCGGGAATGACCGCTGCGAGGGAGAGCCCGAGGACCGCCAGTGTGTTGATGAGGCCAACGCGCCACGGCTTGAGCCCTGCGATCAAAGGGATGCGCCGCACTTCGGCGGCCAGCGGCGCAAGTGCGAGCAACGCGATCGTTCGCCGGCTCAAGTCCAGGAAGAAGAAGCCGTTCAGCCAGAGACCCGCCAGGAGGATGGGGGCGACGGCCGACACCCCGGCGATCGATTCCCGCCGGCGAATGCGGCAGCCAAACAGCGACGCGGCGGCGAGCGCGGCCGAAAGGATGACGGCCATTTCCGCCAGACGTTGGCTGCCGTTAAGCACGAGAACAACCGCGGTCGACGCGGCGACGATCAGGAGCTGCGGTGCGGCCGCGCGGCCCTGCCGGCGCGCCGCAACGCATTCGAGAAGCCCCCACCAGACGACGCACGCGGCAACGAGTCCGCTGATCCACCCGACGGCCTCGCCACGCTGCCAAGAGTGGCGAAGAAAAGGGTGCAACGAAGCGAGAACAAGCAGCAGAACCAGCAGCGCTCGCAGAAGCCATCGCGGCCGGAAGGGCCGGCGCGGGATCGCTTCGATCACCGCCAGGACCGTCGCGGCTGCGACGGCGAAGAAGAGCCATTGCCAGGCTTCGATCGCAGTCCACTGTTCGGCGGCCGGCCAACCAAAGCGAATCCCATGTGCCGTCACATAGGCGAGCCCAACGGCGACCCGGCCCGGCCACCGGAAGCCCGGCCGAGGACCGGACCTGCGCGCGATCACGCGGGCGAATACGAACACCGCGACTACCGCCGCGGCGGGCAGCAGCATGATCTCCAGCGCGATGCGCAATGTGAGCACGCGCGATCCCTCCAGCTCTCGCGGCGAAGCGGCGTCCGCCGACAGCTCCGTCAGGAAGCGGGCACGAAAACGGCGCACGTGTGATCCGCCAGACAGCAAGACCGACCAGCCGGCCGAACCTTGCAATCGAGCGTGCGCTTCCTGCTCGCGCCCCTATTGTCGGATGCCTTCGACGGCGACGATGATCCGCACATCCTCACCGAGAGCGCCGGCCAGGTATTTCATGCCGAAATCGCTTCGCTTGATGTCGAAGACGACCTCGAAACCGGTTCGGTAGCCGCCCCAGGGGTCTTTGCCGGAACCGACCCGATTGAGCCGAACGGTGACGCGGCGGGTGACCCCGTGGAACGAGAGATCGCCGATGACGTCATACCAGTGGTCGTCCTTGCGGGTGACGGTCTTGCTCTTGAAGGTGATGAGCGGAAACTGTTTGACATTGAAGAAGTCCGGCCCCTTGAGGTGGTTGTCGCGCTTCTCGTCATGGGAATCCAGACTCTCTGGGCGAACCTCGATGTTCAAGGCATTCGCCTCGGCGGTGTCGCCGAACGAGAACGTGCCCCTGATGTCGTTGATGCGCCCGTACACATAGCTCACGTTGAGATGCTTGATCCGATAGATCACGGTCGAATGGACCGGATCCACCTTGAACTGCTCCGTCTTGGCTTCGCGCGCCGTCAGGGCATTTGAGAACCAGCCCGAGGCGCCGGCCAACGCCAATCCCGCCGTCAACAACAGCTTCATGTTCGACTCCTTCTCCCGGCTTCGCGGGTCATCGATTCGGGCCCGTCCGACCTGTCAGGATAGGGGCGCCGGAGGGATGATTCCACCCCCGCTTGAAGAGACGCACCCACTTCGAGAATCGGTGAGGCCCGCGGCTTCGCGCGGGAAGGACGCGCCGGGCACGGTCGTTCGTCCGCCACGGGGGGCGGGCGCCACGAAGATGTCTGCGCTGGGACGCGGACGCCAGAAAGATGTTATGCGCTGGGGGTGGGGTGGAGGCCAGATTCAACCCCGGCGCAGGCCCAACGTGTCGCGGTGCTGAAGACGCGGAAACCGGCGTCGGCGCAGGAGGTCACAACGAACCGAGCTACTCGGACAGCCAGGCCACGTCGCGGCCGGTGCCCGACCAGAGGGCATTGTTGCCAACGACGCTGACGACGCCGTCTGCGGCGACCTGGTAGCCGAGGGTCTGTAGCGATTCGCTCGAACCGTGGCCGTCGACCCAGAGGATGTTGGTCCGGCCGCGATGTCGTGGGTCGGCGGCCGAGCGCTCGCCGTGGGAAAAACCTGCCATTTCGCCGGCGGCGGGGTCCACGCGCGGCGGGTCGAGGTTGAATCCTTCGTTGCCCGGCCGGAAGCCGTCGCGCGCGTTATTGACGTATTCCCCTCGCTCTGCAATCGGGAAGGAAGCCGCGGTTCCCACGCAATCGCCGACGGCGACGGTCTGCGCGGTGTCGCCGAGGCGAGTCACCGCGACCGGCCAATTCTTGAACGAACTCAGATCGGACGGATCGCTCAATCGGGAGTTGCCGAGGAACTGGTAGTTATAGCCGTAGCTTCCGTTGCGTTCGTCGGTCCAGTCCGGCACGGTGGGACAGACAAAGATTCTGCGGGAGTAGTTCTGTCGGTCACCTTGCTCACCGAATCGATCGATGAGCGATTTCCTGGCCATGGGATCGTCGAAGGGCGCCGTGCCGATGTTGCTCCCCATCATCGCAAGGAAAGTCGGCCGGTATTTCAGGCCTCCGGCGATCTCGGCGGCCCAGTTGGCGTCGTCGATCTTCGGCAACCGGCCGGGCACGAGGATGCCGCCGTGTTCCATGGTGTACATCACGAGGCCCTGGCCCAGGCCCCGCAGTTGGGCCAGACACTTCGCGGCGTGGCCCTGCTGTCGGGCGGCGGCCAACGAGGGCAACAGGATGCCGGCCAACGCCGTGATGATGGCGATGGTGACCAGCAGTTCGACGAGTGTGAAGCCGTAAGACCGGCTACGTCGATTCAAGCGGCAACTCCTTCTCCCCGCCCTCCTTGAGAAGACCATGGATCAACGAGAACTGCGGGCTGCTCGCACCGGGCAATCGGAACCGCCCGGCCGAGCCGGGAGCCTGTCCCAAGACCCTCCCGGTGCAGGCTGGCGGCCTGTGAATCAACACCATCGAGACGCCGGTGCCGCTGTCTTGGGAGAGGTTCCAGGTTCGCAGCTCACCCCGCGGGCGAACCCTGGTCATCTACCTTGGGCAAGACCTCTTTTCCACCGCGCGCTAATCCTCAATCGCCGAGGTCAACGGACCGTCAGGATTGTGTTTGTCGCGTAGCGGATTATACCGGTTCCGGAGCGGCCAGGGCATCCTCGCCCGTGTTGGGAGATCGCCGCCGGCGGCGAAGTATGCACACCCCCAGGACGATGAGTCCGACGGTGGCGGGCTCGGGAATGACCGCAATGGCGGCTGAGCCCCGGATGGCGGTGAAGCCGCTGAGATCCTGCTGAAGGGTGAACGCGCCCGTCGCGGTATTGGCGGTGTAGAGCCCGATGTTGGAGGCGCCGCCGATTTCGGTCACCATCGCATAAAGGGTGTTGGTCGGTTCCCAGAAATCCAGACCGGTTGTGCCCAGGCTCGCGTTCGCGGAGCCCACGATCGTGGCGGAGGGGTCCGGGCCGCCGCTAAGCTGGAAGTCGATCGTGACGAGATTGCCGGGATTGCCGTGGTCGGTGCCGTACATGATGCCGAGGTTCTGGTCCACGGCGGAGCCGCCGGTGTTCGCCCCGATCGCCCCGGTGGCCCCGACGAGCGTGGACGCACCGTTGAGCGGATCAATGGTCACGAGGCGCGTCGTGACCGGCCCGGTCGCCTGAACGCCGTACAGGGTGTTGCCGACCCACTCGATCGAGACGGTGTTGAGCGGCAGGCCGTCGGACACCAACGAGAGGCTGGGCGTACCGAACGGGTCGAGGATCTTGTAGAGCTCGAAGAAACTGTCTCCATCGGAATCGTTCGGCGCGGTCGCCCAGAGGGTCCCGCTGGGATCGAACGACATCGATGTGACGGGTTGACTCAAGGTGAAGACCTGGGTGGTTCCACCATCGATTCGGAACAAGGCCTCGTTCGAGGACGTGAAGATGATCGGCCCGGCCTGGGCGTTCGAGCTGAAGACGTTCAACGTCGCGATTCCCGCCAAGGTACAAATGAATGCCGCTCTGCTTCTGTTCAAGGCCATCCTAATCCTCCCGACAGGTTTGATCTGTCCACTGGCCCCCTCGCCTGAGATTCGCACCCTCCCACGCGCTGATCGTAGGAGGGTCGGGCCGGGTTTTCAACAACGGACCCGCTATATCCTTTTTCGGCAACCCGGGGGCTGAGCCGTCGGGACGGCGGGGTCCTTATCGCTCCTCCCGAGAAGCCCGATCCGTGGGCCGGTCCGCCGGTGACACCGGGGCCCGCGAGCCTGTGGGCCTCGGGCCGTTCGCCTCGGCCGACCAGAGCGCCTCGACCCACCGGCCCATGGCCGCGCCCGCCGCGGCGTGCGCCGGCACGTTGAAGTGCGTGTCATTCGGGGGGTGGTGGAGTTGGCCGGTCTCTCGGATCAGCCTGCTGAGCGTCTCGGTCAGATCGAGATATGGGATGTTGAGCCGTTCGGTGATGGGCCTGAGGAAGTCATCCCCCATGTCGTCCTGGCGTCGTCCCAGGCAGTAGGGATCCACGTCGCGGGGAAGCGGGGTATAGGCCTCTCCTCGGGCTACGGCGTGCAGCCGTTCGTAGTGGCCCCGGAAAACAACCGCGAAGGTCGCTCCCCGTGCGCGGCATTCGTCTCGCGTTTCCTCAAAGAGCTTTTCGATCAACAACCAAGTCTTTTCCCCTCGTTCGTCCCGCGCGGCGCGATCGGCGGCCTGGGAATCCGCAGAATATGTTCTCGTCGATTCCTCGAGGGGCGCATGCACGTTGACCGTGTGCCCCCGCGTCCGCCACTTTCCCCACAGTCCGGTCTGCAACATGAAGTACCGTGCAACGGCGGAGCGGATGGCGAGCCTCTGAGGCCACGGATGCACCCACTGCCGTGAGCGCTGCCAGACCAACTCACCATCGGCACTCAACGAGCAGCGCGGCCGGGTGTCGGACAGATTCGCAATGTAAGGCGAGCAGTCGAAAGGATCATTCTGCACGAACATCATGAGGACGACATCCGGCTGATAATCGAGCACGTAATGGCGGATCGCCATGTACTCGCGGCACGGGCCCCAGCCGGAGCAGGCGAAGGCGTACCACTCCACGGGCCGGTCCGGCCGGTTCATCCGGTCTTCCGCGATGATCGCCATCGAACGCTCCGTGTCGACGCCGAGGGCTTCGACCATGGAGTCGCCAACGAGACAGACCCGGCGTGTACCCGCCGGTTTCGGGAGGACGTAATCGCGCGGGTCATTCCAACCCTGCGCGTTGAAATGGTATCGTCCGTCGAACTTGCCCCGCAGGATATACCGGCCGGTCTGGTTCGGCATTCTCCGGGGACCGAGGAGCGGATCCCAGAAGAACACGGGCGCGTCGGTGACCGGCACGAACAGGCGAAAGACGGTTTCGAGGAAACCGGCCGCCAAGAGGGAAAACACAAGGAAGGTCAGCAGGGCTGCCAGGAATCGCCGACGGCGGGAGATCGTCGGCCTCGTCGCCGGAGCCGGCGTTTCCGGCTTCCCTTCACCGGTATGTTCGACCGCTGGCATGGGGTCCTCCACGCGGATCATCCGTTTCGCCCGCGACTGCACCGGCTGACAACCGATGTCACGCGACGGCAGCGCCGGGCTGCCCGGTCCGTGAACAACCGTCCGCGGGCATTGAACGGGCGCGCTCGGAGCACCCGGCGCTGTCACATCAAAAGAGTGTGTAGATGAACGGCGCGGCGCCGGTGCTCGCGAAGATCATCAGGATTCCAAACGCGAGAAACACCAGGAGCAACGGCAACATCCACCACTTCTTGTTTGTCTTCAGGAGGAAGATATACTCGCTCCAGAAAGAAGGCCGTTTCGTCGATCCGTGGCGTTTGAACTCATCCGCCTGCGAGCTTTGTTCCTTGTCACGCTCTGTCATATCGTCACCTTCCGCATCTCCAAGGGGACTCACGCCTGCCGATAGTAGCTGACCGCGTCCGCCCGCTGCGAGTGCTCCAACCAGTATGTCTCCGCATTCGGTCGTTTCAGCCTCAGCGGATCGCGCCCGAACAGGCGGGACAACAGGCCGACCGGTGTCAGTATCACGTAAAACAGGACCCGCAGCAGCACGTTGGAAACCAGCCATCCGATGGGAAACGCGACCGCCATCAACAGGGTATACACAGGGAGGATCGCACGGGGCGACGCCAGGCCGGCACAGCAGGTCAGTCCGCCGATCGCCCAGAACACATAGGGCGTCACTTCCAGGTCGAACTGGAAGCGGGCCATCACCCCCATAAGCCCAAAGCCGAACAACGAAATGACTGCGAACTGTCTCAGGTATCTGTTGTTTGGATACCACGTCGGGGAGATCATGGTCCACCTTGCTTTCGGCCGATCACGATGTAAAACCCGCCTTCCTGCGAACCCGTCACGATCATTTTCGCCTGCGCCAGCGCGCGGTCCACGAGCGATCCGCGTTCCGCCGGTTCAAACAGGCGTTCATTCGCACTGAACGGGTCCCAGGGCCGGAACTTGGGGATGCCGTTGACGAAGTCGAATCCGTTTTTCTCGTACCAGTTCAACACTTCGCCCATGGTGTGCTTAGACTCATGCGGATGCTGGTACTGGTCGGCGAACCAGGCTCCCTGCTTTTCCCGACTCATCCGGGTCCTGCGCAGGTAGGGGTCGATCCACTTGAGCCGTCCGCCGGTGAGCCTAAAGAGCAGACGGCGCGAATCCAGCAGTAATCGACCGTACGTATTGTAAAGGCCGATCACGATGTGGCCACCGGGTTTGACCAACGCGGCGATACTCCTGAAACCGCCGTACGGATCGCTCGTATGATGCAACACGCCGTTGCACAGAACCACGTCAAACTGCTCCGGCTTCAGGGCGGGTTTGAAGAGATTCATTTGAAGAAACCGCACGCGTGCCAACTCGTGCTTTCTGCGAAACCCCTCTGCGAGGCGCAATGAGTTCATGCACAAGTCGGTTCCGATCACGCTTCGACAACCGACGCCGAGAAAATTGGACAGTTGGCCGGTGCCGCAGCCGACTTCGAGGACTCTGGAGTTGTAGGGAATCTGCTCTCCCAACAAACGGGCATAGATCCCTCGCCGCGACTTGGTGATCAGGGATCGAACCGATTCGTCCTCATCGTAGTTCGGGAAAGGGTGTTCCTCGTAGAATTGTTTGACGATATCCGTGACATCGCCTTCGGTTTTCTCGTGAGGCCAGAAGAGTTGCCAGATTCCCTCTGCCCGCCGGTAGTCCCGGCCGCAATCCCGACAACGCGCTCGATCCCCACTCGCCTGGAGCTCGCCCCGGCATGCCGGACAGCGCCAGACCGCCTCGAGGGCCGGATCGACCTCAGCGCCGCCGACCTCGATGCGCCGTGCTTCGAGATTGGCTGTCTGCCGATCCTTGAGCAAGAGCATATTCTCGAGAACCAGCGCGTCGATGTCGGATGACATGAATGTGCGGTACGCCTCTTCCGGGCGATTGACGATGGGCTCCCAGCTCAGATTGAAGCTTGTGTTGACGATGACCGGCGTGCCGGTCCTCTCGTGGAAACGGGCCATCAGTTGTCGCAGTTTCGGGTGCCGCTGTTTGTCCACCGTCTGGACGCGGGCCGAATAATCGACATGGGTCACGGCCGGGATGTCGGAACGGGGAACCTTGAGCAGATCGATCCCTTTCAGGGCCGCTTGTGCTTCGGTCAGTTGCTTCCTGCGCGCCTCCTTCACCGGAGCCACGAGCAACATGTAGGGGCTGTCTTCTTCGGGCCGCATCTCGAAGTAGTCGGAGACGCTTTCCCGGAGGACACAGGGGGCGAACGGCCGGAAGGACTCCCGAAACTTGACCTTCACGTTCATCGTCGTCTGCATGTCCTGGTTGCGGGCATCGCCGATGATGCTCCGACATCCCAGGGCGCGCGGGCCGTACTCCATCCTGCCCTGGAACCAACCCACGACCTTGCCGTCGGCCATCAGTTCTGCCACGCGATCGAACAGGCTCTCATCATCGAGTGTTTCATAAGCGGCGCCGGCGTCGTCCAGGAACGATGTCACAGCATGGGTGCCATACGCCGGTCCGAGGAGCGAACCGAGCTGTCCGTCCGGTTCGGGCGGCACGCGCTTGTGCCCCAGCAGTTGATGCCAGATCAAGAGCGCCACCCCCAGGGCCCCGCCGGCGTCTCCGGCGGCCGGCTGAATCCAGATCCGCTCGAATGGCCCCTCGCGCAGGATGCGTCCGTTGGCCACGCAGTTCAGTGCGACACCACCGGCCAGACAGAGGTTCTTCGACCCCGTCAGCTTGTGCAGGTGGTGGACCGTCTTGAGCATGATCTCTTCCACGACCTTCTGCACCGAGGCGGCCAGGTCCATGTGGCGCTGCTCGACGCGCTCGTCCGGTCTTCGCGGCGGACCGCCGAAGATCCCGTGAAACTTTTCCGAGGTCATGGTCAAGCCCTGGGCGTAGTTGAAGTAGGTCATGTCCATCCAGAACGAGCCATCCTCGGCCACATCGATCAAATGCTTGTAGATCAGGTCTTTGTACCTGGGTTCACCGTAGGGCGCCAGCCCCATGACCTTGTATTCACCACTGTTGACCTCAAAGCCGGTGTAGTATGTGAACGCGGAGTAGAGCAGGCCGAGAGAATGGGGAAAACGGATTTCGTGGGTGATTTGAACATGGTTGCCCTCACCTCGACCGAGGGTGGTGGTGGCCCACTCACCCACGCCGTCCACGGTGATGATGGCGGCCTCCGGGAAGGGAGACGGGAAGAAGGCGCTGGCCGCGTGCGATTCGTGATGCTCGGGAAACACATATCGGAACTTGCGCTTCGCTCCGAGCGCCTTGTCCATTTCCCGCGGAAGATGCAGTTTCTTGCCCAGCCACAGCGGCAGGGCCTGGCGGAATGAAGCGTAGCCCGCCGGGGCGAATGCGAGATAGGTTTCCAACAGTCGTTCGAACTTGGTCAGGGGTTTCTCGTAGAACCCCACATAGTCCAGCTCGTCGGCCGTTACACCCGCTTCTCGCAGGCAGTACTGCACCGCGCGCAGGGGAAACCCCGCGTCGTGCTTCTTTCGGCTGAAGCGCTCCTCCTGCGCGGCGGCGATGATCCGTCCGTCCCGGACCAGACAAGCGGCGCTGTCGTGATAGAACGCGGAGATACCCAGGATGTTCATCGACGCCACGCGCTACCGTCCCTTCCGGATCACTGCTCCACCCGTCATTCAATGGGTCGGCGTGAAGAACTCCGACACAATCCTCTTCCTGAACCGTTGCCTGACCAACGGCGCCGCGACGGCTGAAGGCCGCGGCTCGCCCCGTTCGAGT
This sequence comes from Phycisphaerae bacterium, assembly GCA_046753965.1. Taxonomy (GTDB): domain Bacteria; phylum Planctomycetota; class Phycisphaerae; order UBA1845; family UTPLA1; genus JBHHUY01. The sequence continues at coordinate 2,183 of JBHHUY010000008.1, read as the reverse complement.
CCCCTAGAACAACGGATAGATAAACGGAGCCGCGGCCGGGCTGGCGGCCATGAAAGCCACTACCCCGACGACAACGATCGTGACGAGGATGGGAACCAGCCACCATTTCTTGTTGTGCTTGAGAAAGTCCCAGAACTCTGCGGCGAGCCCCACGCGGCCGGTGTCGGCTTCGCGGAGGAAATCCTCCCGGTTTTCCGGTTGCGGACCGTTGGTCGGTGCACTCATCGCCGTAGATTCCTCTGTCAGAACTGTCGGAAGTACCGCCCTGCACTGGCGGGCGGCGTCCGCTTGATCCAATAGGTTGCCGACGAGCGATCGAACTGCCGGTTCATGGCGTCGCGGCCGATCAGCTTGAATACGAGGCCGACCGGTGTCAGGACGACGTAGAAGATCACGAACATCACAAGATAGGACACGACCCAACCAATCGGCAGCGTGATCAGTGTCATGACGACGAACAGCGGCCGAAGCCAGGTGGGCGCGAGCATCGCAAACAGACCGCAGAACATCGCAAGGCCGGCCAGGGCGTAGACCGTTGAACCGACCGCGGAATCCGGCAGGGCTGCGAACAACAGCCATTGAAACCGGGCGAGCACTGCCAGAGCGCCGAACCCCGCCAGGCCGATCAGGCCGAACTGCCGCAGAGTGCGGGGTGGTGGGTTCAGATCAACTTGGAGCAAGGACATACCGATTCAATCCAACTCGAACTGGGCCAGGTACTCATCGACTTCGTGCTTCCGGGCGTCGGCCTGCTCCTCTTTGTACAGCAGAAACCGGTCGATGACCAACACATCCATGTTCGTGCCCATGAAACAGCGGTAGGCATCTTCCGGCGTGCAGACGATGGGCTCGCCCCGGACATTGAAGCTCGTGTTGATGACGACCGGGCTGCCGGTTCTCTCCTTGAAGCGGGTCATGATGCGGTGCATGCGCGGATGCCGCTCGGGGTCGACCGTCTGAACGCGAGCCGAATAGTCCACGTGGGTGATCGCCGGCACAACGGAGCGGACCTGTTTGAGCTTTTCGAGGCCGCTCACGTTTTCTCCATTGAGTGGCTTGCGCTTCTCCTCACGGACCGGCGCGACGAGCAGCATGTACGGGCTGTCCTCGTTCGGCCGCATCTCGAAGTACTCGTCGACGTCGCTCCTCAATACGCACGGCGCAAAGGGGCGGAAAGACTCCCGAAACTTGATCTTGAGGTTCATGACCGACTGCATCTCTGTCGATCGGGCATCTCCGATGATCGAGCGCGCTCCGAGGGCACGCGGGCCGAACTCCATTCGGCCCGCCATGTGGCCGACGACTTTCTGGTCCTCGATGGCGGCGGCCACGCGATCGACCAGGGCGTCCTCGTCCTCGAAGTAGTGGTACTTGGCGCCCAGGCCGTCCAGGAATCGGCGCGTGGTTTCGGAATCGAAGCTCGGCCCGAGCAGCGAACCGTTCTGGGAGTCGCTCTCCCCGACTTCTCTCGGGTTATCCAGGAGCTGGTGCCAGACAAAGATGGCCGCGCCGAGCGCGCCGCCGGCGTCACCGGCCGCGGGCTGAATCCAGACGTTTTCGAACGGCCCCTCGCGGAGGATCCGGCCGTTGCCCACACAATTCAGTGCCACGCCGCCGGCGAGACAGAGGTTCTTCATCCCCGTCTCCTTGTGGACGTGTCGGGCGGCTCGGAGCATCACCTCCTCGGTGACCTGCTGGACCGAGGCGGCGAGGTCCATCTCGCGCTGGGTCAGGCTGCTCTCGCTCTTGCGCGGCGGGCCTCCGAAAAGATCGTGAAACCTGCGGCTCGTCATGGTCAGTCCCTGACAGTAGTTGAAGTAGGCCATGTCCATGCGGAGCGAGCCGTCGGGCTTCAGATCGACGAGCTTGTCAAGGATGAGCTCGGCGTAGATCGGTTCGCCGTAGGGGGCGAGCCCCATCAGTTTGTATTCGCCGGAGTTCGGTTTGAAACCGCAGTAGTAAGTAAACGCGGTGTAGAGCAGGCCGAGGGAATGCGGGAAGTGCATCTCGTGGGTCACATCGATCCGGTTGCCGCGGCCGACGCCGTAGCTCGCCGTCGCCCATTCACCGACGCCGTCGAGCGTCAGAATCGCGGCTTCCTCGAAGGGAGACGGGAAGAACGCGCTGGCCGCGTGGGATTCGTGGTGCTCCGTGAAGACGTAGCGGCCGGCGTATTGATGCCG
>JBHHUY010000007.1:0-30884 GCA_046753965.1 Phycisphaerae bacterium | reverse complement strand
CACATGTGCGTCCCGACGTCCGCCACGGGGGGCGGACGCTACGAAGAAGGACTGCACCGCCGTCGGCTTGAACTGTCATGGACCCGCCGCTATCAGCCGTCAGCTATCAGCCGTCAGCGAAGAGGCGCGAGTTGCATTCTGTAAGGCCGCAGGGGGGGGTAGCGGGTATTTCGTGCTCGTCACCCACATCCGGCGATGAAGGCGGCCTCGGTGCATGACGAACGAGCGTGATTCCGGTTATCCTTCTCCGGCGAGACATGGTGCGAGACTCAAGCGACGACGGAGTGCGTCCTGAGATCTTTGTGGCACGGGCGTCCCACCCTGGTACACACCGCCGGAACCGCGGTGCCACAGGACTTTCAGAAGGCACTCTCTGAGTTTCCCGACGGTATTTCGCGCGCGGGCGTCCCCGTCCGCGACGACGCCGGCTGACGGCCGGTCCAACAAAGGTCCTTCGCAAGCGACGGCCGGTGCAGCCAATGGGCTCCAGTGAGTGGCAACTACGCAAGGAGATCTGCGACATCGGCCGGCGGATGCACGCCCGCGGACTCGTCGCCGGAACCGACGGGAACATCTCCGCGCGGCTCGACCGCCATCGCTTTCTGATCTCGCCCAGCGGTTGTTGTCTCGGTGAGATGGAACCCCGAGACCTCGCGTTGATCGATCCGGCCGGCCGCGCGCTCGAGGGCCGGGGCCGGCCGTCGAGCGAGCGCTGGATGCACCTGACCGCCTACGCGAAACGCCCCGATATCGAGGCGGCGATTCACGCGCACCCGCCGACCGTCATCGCCCTGACGGTGGCCGACGTCGCCATGGCGCAGTGCAGCCTGCCCGAAGTCATCATCGCCTTCGGCCAGGTGCCGGTCACATCCTACGCGACGCCCGCGACGGAGGAAGGCGCGGACGCCGTCCGCGACCTGATCGGCCGCCACGACGCCTTGATCCTCGACCGGCACGGCTCACTGACCGTGGGCCGGACGCTCCGGGACGCACTCTTCAAGCTGGAGAAGCTCGAACACGGCGCCCAGGTGTTGTTCATGGCGCACCAGCTCGGTCGGGTCCGCGAACTGCCGCCGGAAGAGGTCGCAAAACTCGCCGCGCTTCGGGAACAGTTCGGGCTCGGTCGCGCGGACGACGTGGCCGCTGAGTGCATGCCGCCGGGGACGATCATCCCGCGCATCACCCGCGGCCCGGACACCTATTAGAAACTGTTTCATGCCTCGTCATATGCCGCACCGCGCGGGCTGAAGCCCGCGGCTCGTCACAGGTGTTGAAACAGTGTCTTAGGATTCGGGCAGGAACACGGTGACCGGTTGATCCGCCGAACGGCAAAGCCGGGGCGCCAGCGCCGCGTGTCTCAACCGAAACTCCAGGTCTCGCCGGGTTCGAGGATCCTGACCTCGACGCCCGCCGGCTGAAACGCCGAGATATCCTCGACGAGCATGCCCGGGAAGGTCTTGTAGTGGATCGGGACGGCGACCTTGGGGCGAATCATCTCGGCGGCCCGCCGGCCGAGCTCGGGCCCCATCGTGAAGCGGTCGCCGACGGGGATGAGGGCGATGTCGGGCTTGTAGATTTCGCCGAGGAGTTTCATGTCGCCGAACAGGGCCGTGTCGCCGCAGTGATAGACGGTGATGCCGCCGAGGTGGACGACCGCGCCGCACGGCTGGCCCAGATAGCGTCCCTTGAACGAAGACGAATGGAAGGCCTGGGTGAAGGCGACCCAGCCGAAGTTTGTCTCGATGCGGCCGCCGGGGTTGCCGGGCTGGCACTTCTCGTGGCCCTGCTCGTTGAGGTATTCCATGATCTCGAAGGCGCTGTAGACCGTCGCGTCGTTCTCGGCGGCGATGAACAGCACGTCGGCGAAGTGATCGGAATGTCCGTGGGTCACGACGATGTGATCCGCGCAGATATCCTGCGGCTTCATCGTGGCGACCGGGTTGCCGGTCAGCCAGGGATCGATGGCGACAGTGTGGGTTTCGTCCTCGAGGAGAAACCCCGCGTGTCCGAGGAAGGTCAGGGTGATGGCCATGATCTCGCTCCTGGTGCGCTGGTCGGAACGGCAGGCGACGGTGCCGCCGTGGATCATTTGACAACAGCTTATCCCTCCGGCGCCGCGTGACAACCGTGGAGTCGCCGGGCGGTGTCGACATCAAAAAACGGGCGGATCACGCGACAGGTCGCGCAATCCGCCCGTTTGAGTGTCTGCGATCGGTCGTCGGGCTCAGGCCCGGGGGTGGCTGTCGTCGTAGTCCTTCTTCAACTGGGCCGTCGTCACGTGGGTATAGACCTGGGTGGTGCTCAGCGACTGGTGCCCCAGGAGTTCCTGCACGCTCCGCAGGTCGGCCCCGTTGTTGAGCATGTGGGTTGCGAACGTATGCCGCAGGGTGTGCGGGCTGATGGAGGGGTCGAGACCCGCCGCGGCGAGGTACTTGTCGAGCTTTCGGCGGACGCTCCGCGTGCTGAGCCGCTGTCCGTGCTTGTTGACGAACATCGCATTGCGGTCGAAGGCGGCGCTCCGCGGATCGGCGGACCGCATCTCGATGTATCGCCGGATCGCCGCGATGGCGGTCGGCCCGATCGGCGAGAGCCGCTCCTTGCGGCCCTTGCCGCGGACGCGGAGCTGGTGCGACTCAACGTCGAGATCGCTGACATCCAGCGCCACCAGCTCGCTGACGCGCACGCCCGTCGAATAGAGCGTTTCGAGCATCGCTCGGTCGCGCGCGCCGAGCAGGGTCGATTCATCCGGCGTGCGGAGCAGTTTTTGAATCTGCTCGATGTCGAGGAACTTCGGCAGCCGCTTCTCCTGCTTCGGCGTCCGGATGGTGACAACCGGGTTGGTCTGGATGTAGCCGCGTCGGAGGCAGAACTTGTAGAAGCTTCGGAGCGTCGCGAGTTTTCGCGCGGAGGTTGCTTTGGAGTACTCCCGTTCGCTCAGGAACGAGAGAAACGCGCGAATGCGGTTGGCGTCGGCTTCAAGCAGTTTTTGTCGGAGAAGGTCGGTCTGAACGCCGGTCTGGGTGGCGACGGCCACCTGGGCGTTTCCCGGGCCGCCCTGCATACCGGCGCCGGTCGCGGGACCGCGGGCGGCGTTGCGCGCCGCCGGCGCCGTGGCGTTCATCGCGGCCTCGGCCCCGCCGATGAGGAACTGGCTGAACTGGTGCAGATCGGCCGCGTAGCACTTGCCCGTATGAGGCGAGAAGTGCCGCTCATAGCGGAGGTAGTTGAGGAACTCAGTGACAAGTGGATGTTCGTGACTCATGATCGCGACACTCTTCTCGGCGAACTAAACCAACTCCATGGCAACCTGGTCAGGCACGCTCCGCGGCCTCCCCACCGGTGGACACAGGTTTCAGCGACCCGAGGTCTATCGGGCCCTGAGCGGCAAACGCTCCGTTCGCCAGCTATGGACAGTATCGGGCCGGTTCCTCCCAAGGTTCATCTATAACTCTTCAACTTCGGAGTTCGTCCAGTTCGATTTCGAGCCGGCGGCCCATCTGATAACTCAACACGGCCGCGTCAAACCAGTCGAAATCCGATGCGCCGTCGCTGGCCAGACTGGCGAACGCGCCGATCACGTCGGCCTCGTTGCCCGGGCGATATCGGAACAAGTAGCGATGTTGGCCCTTGACCAATGATAGTTGCCTGACCGCATCCTTCATGTGGGGACCTCCCCGGCGGTCCCGCCTGAGAGCAGCGCGGCGCGCGTCCGCTCCTGATTCATCAGGCTGGTGATCGCACGATGCCAGCAGAATCGGAGAAAAAGCGTTTGAACTTTCAGGTATTGGCGCCAACCCAGACGACTCTCGGGCGAGGTTCGAGGCAATGCGTACTGCCGGACGGCCGACCGAACCCCCGCGTGCGCCGCGTCATAGACGGCTTGAACCTGGCTCGTCGGTATCAGGGGATCGGCCATCCGCGACACCGCGAAGGGCTGCGACAGCCGCGACGCCGAGACCGGATCGAAGTCCGGCGGCTCATTGTAGCGCGGCGCGTACATCTGGAGCACAAGCCCGACGGCGGGCGTATAGGCGTCATACTCCGTAATGCCCGCCACGAGCACGGCATCGGCTCCGACCGCCTCGGCCACCGCTAACGCGTGCGCCGGTGATTCGACCTGCGTCTTGCCCTGGCCGGCCAGCACGGCGACCACCCGATTCACCGGCAGCACCGTCACGCCCTCGACATAGGACAGCTCCGACGCGAGAAGATCGGCCGCGCGGACCGGATCCAGATCGAACGAACCGCTGAAGTTCAGGATCGGCGCGACGGCGACGGTCATCGGTCGCGTGAACGGTTGGGCGATCGTGACGCCTTCCTTCGGCGCGGCGCAGCCGCCAAGGGCGCCTGCGAACCCGATGAGGATCGGCACGGCGAACTCGCGACGAACTGTCAAGCCCCGGAACATCACCAACCGTATCTCTCATCTTGGATCGCGAGATACCGACGCGCGAGGCGCCGAACTCCGATCGGACATTTCCGGCGACCGAGCTCACACACTCGAACGTCTTGCCTCGACACGGCGGCCGCGAACATCGCGGCCCGGCCGAAAAACGCGCACTGTCAACCTCACACGTCGCAACCGCCTATTCCTCGTCTTCCAGATCCATGATCTGCGCGGCGCGGCGGTTGTTGGCCGTCGTCGCGGACGGCGACTCATCGAACCGCGTGGGGCGGAACGGTCGCACGCTCCAGATCGTCTCGGAACGGGCGAGTCGCGCGCTGAAGTAAACCCGACCGTCTCGGGACCACGTGGGCGAGTAACATCGGCCCCGACCGTTTGTGATGCGCTGAAAGCCGCGCCCGTCCAGGTCGATCACGCCGATATCGACCCGTGTCTCCGTCGCCGGAGTCGCACCGGGGGTCGGCTCGGACGCCGCCTCGCCCGACCGCACGAGTGAAAAGGCAAGCCGTTCGCCGTCGGGCGACCAGCATGGGGCAATCAGCGCACCGTCCGGGCTGCTGGCGACCTCGGTCGGGAACAGCACCTCGTTGTCATCGATATCGAGCGTCCAGATGCTGAACCAGCGGCTGCCCCGGGCCCGGGCGCGCTGATAGGCGATCTTGTCGCCCTTCGGCGACCAGGCGGGGAACAGCCCCTCGCCGATCAGGCGTTTGACGCCGGGCTTTTCCAACTCGGCCACCCAGAGTTCGCTGAAGCCTTCCTTCGCGTTGACGCGGCAGTAGACCAGCTTCTTGCCGTCCGGCGACCAGCTCGGGTGCAGCTCGGGCATCGGGCTGGCGGTGACCTGAATCGGATTCCGCCCATCGATGTCGACGACCCAGATGTCCCAATGTCCGCTGCGGTTGCTCGAAAACGCGATGCGCTTTCCGGTCGGATCGAACTCAGGCTGGGTGTCGTCGGCCGAACCGTCCGTGACCTGCGTGATGGTCGCGCCATTGACGGACTTGAGATAGAGCAGGCTGTTGTTCGAATGTCGCGTGGAGCCGTAGACGAGCAGTTGACCGGAAGGATCGATGTCCGGGTCAAAATCGGCGCCTTCGCTGGGCGTGGTGTGCTGCCGAAGATTGGTCGCGGCCTGACCCTGAAAGGCGACGTCTTCCAGTCGCACGTCCCGTCCGAAGAGCCGGAGGTCGGCGTCTTCCGAACGCGTGAGGACAGCCGTTTCAGGTTCGGCGTCTCCCTCAACTTCGAGAGTCATCGGGTCGAGTTGTTCTCGCGGCGCGCCTTCGGACCATCTCCAGTTCGCACAGCCGGCGATCGAAAGGAGCAGCGCCAACGAAGCGGAGACACCGCACTTCGTCATCGCCCGACATCCCGGACGACGCCGGCGTCTCGTCCTCCCGTTCACCGCTGATCCGGCCGCGACACGGGACTTCTTGGAAGGACATTGGAGGAATCTGCGAAGCATGAGCATTGCCGCTCCGGGCTGGATGGCCTATCCGAGGAAGGAAACCCGATCGTCGCCGCACTTTCACGCCGTGCGCGGGCCCGTCCGCGAGGCTTATCGGCGCTTGGACTTTGCCAAATCAGTTAACACCCCAAGCTTCGAGAGCGGTGCTTTGTCCGATAAGCCGACGTGAATCTATCGACGGTCCGAAAGACCAATCTTGAGGCGCGCGCGTCACGATTCGCGTTCGTAACCCGCTGTTAGAGTTGACATTGTATGCAGGGGCGCTGCGCGCCGAACCGGCAGGATTCGCCGGTTTCTGCGCAGTTTCTGCCGTGCCGCGACGACGAACCTCGTGACACGGTTGGCATCGGCAGGCGACCGTTGCCGTTACGGCAGCGCGGCAGGCGCCGACCCGAGTCGTTGCTCGAGTTCCTTCGCTTCGGCGTTGTTCGGATGATCGCGAAGCACGGCCGCGAGCCTGTCTTTCGCGGCCGAAACGGCGCCGAGCTCCAGTTCCAGTTTCGCGACGAAGAGTTGCCAGGTCGCGTTCTTCGGGTCCTTCTCGACAGCCTGCAAGGCCTGCTCGCGTGCCTTGAGGAGCGTGATTCGGCGATCCACCTCGGTCCGTTCGACCAGGATCTTGCCGAACTGGTAGTAGTGCTCGCCGTTGTCCGCGTCCGTCCGGATGTAGTACCGGTACAGGCTGGTCACCAATTCGTAGCAGCGCAGCAGGCTCTCGTGTGCGTCTTCGTTGAAGGAGTCGTCCCTGATCCTCTTCTTGAAGAGTGTAATCGCGCGATCGGTGGCCTTGACGAGAAGCTCCGTGTCGTTCGCTGCGGCGGCGATCTCACCGAGTCGCAGTTGTGTCTCGCCGTCGTTCGGCGCGTCCGAGGCCGCACCTTTCGCCGTCTCGACAGCCTTCTTGGTCTGGCCCAGGCCTGCGTAGGCCTTGGCGAGATCGCCCTTGAGCCGCGCCCGTACGGGCACCCCCTGCTTCTCCAGCGGCGCATACTTGATTGCCTGCTCGAAAGAGTAGAGCGCCTGGCTGTACATTCGGGACTTGGCATAGACGGAGGCCACGGCCGCGAAGCCGCGGTGATCCACGCGGCCTTCATCGGACGCGTTGTAGTCTTCCAGCGGCTTGATCGCTTGAGCGCCCTGTTCGGTGGCCACCAGCAACAGGCCCTCGACAAGGTTCAGCTTGTTCATCGTCGGCTTCAGGCGCCGGGCCTTCGCCAGGAGTGTCGCCGCTTCCTTGAAATCTCCCGAGTCGATCTTCTTCAGCGCTTTGTCCGCCAGGACTTCGGGATTGGGCGCGGCCGCACGCCGTCCGCGCCGGGGCGATTCCGGCTGCGCCCGTGAAGCGGCCGGTCCTGCGGTCGCCAGCACCGCCAGCGCTGCCAGCCAACGAACGTGTATCCGGAGCCGAGGGGTCATCGCGTTGCGCCTCCCATGGTGGATCCATGCGGGTCGAACCGGATTCGTACGCCTCGCGGATCGCCCGGTTCACCGCCGCACATCAGGTCCATGCGCGGCGGCGGGGTGTATTATCGGTGGAATCAACCCGGGTCGCCACCCGCCGGATCCGTCGTGACCGTGGGTCGGCCGGGGGTCAGCCTTCCACGCTCAGGCTCACGCCGGATTGCGGCGTCGCCGAGGCATCGGACGAGGCCGGCCTCGTGTCATCCGGTGCGGCGCCGCGGGTCTTGTCGATCAGCATCTGCCAGGTCTCTCGTTGATGGTGCAGGATGCGCAGGGCTTCGTCGATGGCGGCCGGGTCGCGCTTCATGTTGGCATCAACGAGTCGGCCGTAGATGAAGTCGTAGAGCGAGGCCAGGTTGTCGCACAGCGACGGATTCACTTCGCGGCGGAGACCGCTTCGCATCTCCAGCACAATTCGCTGAGCGCGAATGAGCTTCTCGCAGCTTGCCTCCCAGTCGCCCTCGACCATCGCCGCGCGGGCCTGGCCCGCGAATCGGACGGCGCCGTCATAGAGCATCAACTGGAGCTGTTCGGGCGTGGCGGTCATCACCGCACTACGCAGGTATTCGCCTGAGGCATCTTGCGTCATGTTCGATCGTGCTCCTCAAGCAACCGCCGCGGCGACGCCCCCCGACCGGACCCGCCCGTCCGCGCCGCGGGGCCGAGCGCGTGCACCGACTCCGATGGTTCGATCGGTCATTCTCCGGGGTGGGCTGAGTTGAAACCGCCGGCCCTGCCGCGCCGCCGGCTAGCCGAATGCGCCGGGCGTCAGCGAGACCAACGCGGACAGGGCGCTCTGTTGGCTCTGCAGGCCGGCCAACACGGTTTCCATCGTGTTGAACTGGGCCAGGAGGCGCTCGCGGCGCCGATCCAGGAGGACCTGCAACTGGTCGATCCGCCCGTTGAGCTGATCCTCCGTCGAAAGGAGGGCCTCCTCACGGAGGGGAATGATTCCTGTCTCCTCGTCCGTCAGCCGGTCGATTTCCGCTTCGAGGATGCCGCCCAGTCCGGTCCGGACGACTTCTCCCTCCGAATCGGTTTCATTCAGGGTGAACAGCTCCGCCACGGCGTCCGGATCATTCGTCAGGGCCTCTCGGAGCTTCTCTTCATCCAGCTTGAGCTTAGAACCGCTGCCCAACGTGACGCCGACGCTGCTGAGCCGGTTGAAACTCGACGGCAGCCCCGGCACGGTCTTGTTGGTCAAACCGACCAGCACCTGTCGCACCCGTCGCGCCGTCGAATCACCCTGGAGAATCCCTCGAATCTCGGTCTCCGGATCGAACCGCGTCAGGTTGTCCAGCGTGTCGATGACGGCGTTGAAGCCGTTGACCAGGTCCTGAACCTGCTGAACGATCGCCTCCTCATCTCTCCGAACAGAGATTGTGACGGACTGATTGCCCGCGCTGATCAGATCGAACCGGACACCGTCGATCACGTCTGAGAGCGTGTTGGTTGCCGAGCTGAGGACCAGCGGGGTGCCGGCGTCCGGCGAACCGAAGACCACGGTGGCATCCCGCGCCTCGGCCAATGTGTTGAAAGCCAGCCCCGTGGCACCGGCGTCAATCGCGAGGGCCCCGGCGCGACCGCTGCGAACGCTGGTCAGGCTCAGCCGGAAGGGTTGGCCGCCGGACCCGTCGTTGATGATCGAGGCATTGACCTCCGCCCCGCTGTCACGGATCGTCTTGAGGACATCGTTCAGCGAATCGTTGGGGCCGATGTCGATGCGCCGTTCGAACGATCCGTCGATGAACGTCTCGCCCTCTTCGGCCTGGCCGAGAATACCAAGGTCCCGAGCGACCGTTCCGCCTTCCTCGGCCACGCTCAGCAGCCCCGGCCCGCCGCCCGTATCCTCCAGCAGCAGGCCGTCGCCGGTGTCGTTGATGCGCGCCACGACGTCGATCGGACGCGAGTTGATTTCCTGGATGATCGCCTGGAGCGTCTCCTCGTTGTCACCCTGTGTCAGGTCAACGACGGCGGATTGGCCGTTGCTGTCGGTGATGCGGAACTTGCCGAGCGGGATGCCGTCGCCGTGGTTCAGGTCCTGCCGGCGCGATGCTTCGGAGATGTATCGGCGCTGAAGATTGCCGTTAACCACGCGGTCCGCCGCCGCATCGATCGCGATTCCCAGGCTGTCGGCCGTCGCGCCGGTGACGATCAGGTTGCCGCTGCCGCCGCTGGTGTCGACGAGTTCGATGCCCAGACCGGAGGCCGACACCGACGCGACAATGGACGTCGGCGCGGCGTTGATCGCGTCGATCACGTCGGAGAGCGTGACGGCTCCTGACAGATCGATCGACTGCAACGTCGTGCCCGATCGATCCTGGACTTGAAGATCGGTCAGGTCCACGCCGGTGCCCCCGTTGAGGGAGCGAAGCAGCACGGTATTCAGCCCGGCGAGCAGGCGGCGAGAGGTGAGAGTTCCGCCGGTGCCCGTGCCGAGCAGGCCGAGGTCCTCGGCGGCCTTCGAGAAGACCCCGGTGCCGCCGTCGAGGGCCGTCACGGCAAAGGGACCCGTTCCGGTGGTGTTGTCGGTCAGGGTGATGCCGCGGCCGCCGGGCGAGATCGACGCAGTCAACCGCCCGGCGTTGGCGGGGTCCAGGTTGATGATATTCAAGACGTCGCCCAGGGTGTCGACCGCATAGATCGAGGCGCCGGTGATCTGGTTGCCGCTCGTTGAAGTCGCGAGCCCCAGGGCCTCGGCGGTCGTGCTGTCCACGTCTTCGATCAACAGGTCGTTGGCCGCGGTCGCGCCGTCGGCAATGGAATTGTCGGTGACGATCAACCGGGTGCCGCTTCGCGTGACGGTCACATCCACGCCCGCCGCGTTGTTGATTGCGTCGAGCACATCCTGAACGGTCGACGCACCGGAGAGATCAATCTCGGCGGTTCCGCCGGAACGATCGGTGATGCGAATCGTACCGGCGGGCACTCCGTTGCCATGATTGATCAACGCCAAGGGAGTCTGTTGCCGCAGCTCGTTCGACAGATTGAACGAAAGCTGCTCGCCGCCGGCCAGGGAGACCTGGAAATCATCGACGCCGTTCGGATGCGTCCGAATGCCGTTGCCGTCGTTGAGGCGACTCAAGAGCGTGCGGTCGGACACGGCCACCAGGTCAACGCCGACCAGGTCTCCGGTCGCAACAGACTGAAGAATGCCCAGATCCCTCGCGGTGCGGCCACCGCCGACTTCCGCCACCGTCAGGCTGCCGGTTCCACCGGATCGGTCTTCGAGCACGAGGTGATCGCCCTCGACCCGGGCTTCGACCTGCACCTGCGTTTCGGTGTTGATCGCCCGAACAACATCGTCAATCGTCTTGGCGCCAAGTAGATCGATCTCGGCAGTGCCACCTGAGCGATCGGTCACGCGGATTCGCCCGACCTGCACCCCCTGGCCACCGTTGAGCTCATCCAGACCCGTCGAACGATTGACCCGCGCGGCGGCGCGCTCGAGCGTAAGTGTGCCCGCGCCGACGGGCGTGTCGTCGGCGGAGACGAAGCCCGCGCTCATGAGCTGGTGGGCCGACGCCAGGTTCCGAACGCTGAAGGTGTATTCGCCCGGCGCCGCGCTGCCGCTCACCGAAGCAAGCAGGACGGACTCGTCGCTGCTTTGAACGGTGGCGCTGTCGAAGAAGCTCCGGCTGTTGAACTTTGCGGCAGTATTGCGAATCGAGAGGATCTGGGCCGAAAGCTGGAGAAGCGCGGTGCGCCGACTCGTCAGCACCCCCAGTCGGTTTCTCAACTGGTTGAGCGGGCCGCTCTGCACCTGGATCAGGGAATCGACGAGGTCCTGGATGGGCAGGCCCGAAATGAGTCCGACGCTGCTCGAAATCGTGGACATGGCGGAGGCCTCTCCGAATCCGCGTCGGTCGCGCGGCGACGCGACCTCAGCGCTGTCGGCCGGTGGGCGAAGACGCCCGGGCCGGCGCGCTTGCGGTCCGTTGGCGGACGTCGAGATCGTTCGCCGACCGGTTCGGCGATCCGTCGCCTGTGTCGCCGACCGCAAGGGCGCGGAATCGCCTGCGGCCATCCACATGACAGGTCAGGATGACGCCTCGCCTGACGCAACCACGTTCTCCGGATTCGGATGCCGGCATCGAACTCCTCCTTGAGCGGCGACACATCGGCGTCGGGCCGCCGAGAACGGCGGCATGACTTGTTATCGGTAAAACGCGGGACGAGGTCGGAGAGCGGAACGTCGGCGGTTGGCCCCACGGCGCCGCAGGATGAACAGCGGCAACCTCAAGCGCGCGGGAGTCTTGCGCGGGCGCCGCCCACCGAATCCTATCTCAGCAACGACAGGACACTTTGCGGGATGGTGTTCGCAATCGCCAGCGTCTGCGTGGTCGCCTGGAGCAGAATCTGCGCCCGCGTCATGTTCGACACCTCCACCGGGACGTCCGCGTCGCGGATCGCCGACTCAGCCGCGGTCACGTTCTCCAGTGCAACGCGCAGGCTGTTCAGGTTGGTTTCGACCTGGTTCGCCTGGAAGCCTCCGAGTCGACCGCTCAGCGTTGAGATCTGCGTGATCGCCGTCGAGACAATCTGCTCCGCGATCGGCAGGTTCGCTGGAGACGTCAGCGAGGCGGTCCCGCCGGTCCCCAGGGCGTTCAGAAACCCGTTCTCCGTGTTGCCCAGATTCGCCGTCGTAATCGACGTGACGCCGAGACTCACCCGGCCAGTGGCGTTGACGTCGGGCCCGATCTGGAAGTTCGCGCCACCGCCGGTGACGTTGAAGCTGTCCGAACCGATCGTCGTGCCGAAGGTCTGGCTGAGCTCCGCCACGAGGTCCAGCCCGCCGCCGCGAATCTGAGCGACCAGACCCTTGACGGAGGCCTGCTGGCCGTTGATGAACACCTGGGCATCTCGCCCGTTGTCCTTTGTATCGCCCTGGTCGCCTTTGACGACGTTGAACGTGCCGCTGATTGTATTGACGGTCACGAACTGACTGCTGCCGAACTTCGTGCTGTTGAACGAGAGCCCGCTCGCACTCGCGGTCGCGGAAACGCCCGTCAGATTCGAACGGGCCGTCACGGCGGCGGCGATGTCGGTGAGGGACGTCCCGCTCGCGAAGTTCAGCAGCTCGGTGCCCAGGTTGCCCTGGATCTCGAGCGTGACGTTGTTCCCCGCGGAGAGGACGCCGCCGGAGGTGATGCCCGTGCTGCCGCCGGTCCCGATCGTGATCGCGGCGGTTTGAGCGGACTGCGTCACCTGCACGGTCACCGGCAGGACGGAGTTCTCCGGAACGCGCGCCCCGAAGATCTGAAGCCGGGGCAGATTGGAACTGTCCTGGCCCTCGATCGTGTAGCTGAGCTGACCGTTCAGCAGCTTCTTGCCGTTGAACTGGGTCGAGTTGGCGATTCGGTCAATGCTCACAAGCAGCGAATCGACCTGTTGCTGGTTGGCCTCGATCTCGGCGTCGGACAGCGCGCCATCATTGGCGGTCTCGGTCACGAGCGACTTCAGTTCCAGAAGCAGCGCCGAGACCTCGCCGAGTGCCGCATCCGCCGTCGAGATCACGTTGATGGCCCGTTCGGAGTTCGAGATGGCCGTGCTCAAGCCGGTGATCTCAGAGCGTAGGGATTCCGACGCGATCAGGCCCGCCGGATCGTCGGCCCCGCGATTGATCCGCAAGCCGGTGCTCAGGCGCTCCAGCGTTTTGCTGAGATCCTTCTGGTTCACCGTCAGCTGGTGGATGGCTTGCAGCGCCGAAACATTTGTGTTGATGCGACTCATGGGTTCCTCCCTGAACGCTCACGCTCAAGCCTGCTTGAGTCGTGATCCGGCCTGCCTACGTGCGGGCCGTTCGTGCGGTTGCTCCTTCGGTCGCTCCGAAGGTGGCACGTTCGAATCAGATATCCCGAACCGTTCTCTTGACCTCCGCCGCCTCGGGCCGTTTCAACTCGCCGGGAGGCCGTCTCCGATAGTCGCCGCCCGGAATCCTGATTCAATCCTCACTCGGCCTCGCGAGTCCGACCTCGCGTGTGACCGCAGTTGCTATCGGGCCGGTTCTGATGGGACTTTCATTAGTCCTCGAATCATTCGGTTGAGATGTCGGCCGCGGCGCGGCGCAAAAACTGCGGTACGCACCCGCCGCGCGCTGCTTCAACGAAGGGAAGGTCATTCTTGGCGTGCTTCAGGGGAGATTATCAGACGGACCGGTCGAGAGGCGTGATCCGTCGTCGCAGAAGTACGCGGAACAGATTTCTCGATCGACGGTTTCGGAGACGGCGCGGCGCCGGCCAGAAGCACATCCAGCCGCGTGAGTTGGCTGGCGCCGCGGGCGAGATCGAGGTCGACCACGGCTTCCCGGGCGGCCTCCAGGTTCTCCACCGTCACCTCGATGCGATGAAGCAGCGGCTCGACGGCATCGCGCAGAAAAGCAGCAGCCTGTTCCTTGATCCCGGCGACCTGCAACATCGCGCAACGAATGATGGCCAGGCCTCGGGCGACCCCGCCGTGCTGCGGAGCCGATGCGCCGCCGGTTGCCAGCGAACAGAGCATCCCACCGATGCGCTCATGCCCGAGGGCCCGGCAGGCCACCGACGGTATCCGAAGGACGCGAACGCCCGCCACTTCCGCATCGGCCAGGGTTGCCGCCCAGGTTCCATCCAGCAGCGAGCAGCCGTCGTGCTCGGCCGTCCTCGCAATCTCATCGATCGCGAGAAGCCGTCGATCCATCGCCGCCTGTCGTGCGGAAATCGCCTCGTCTGTCGGCGGCTCCTCGACGTCGGACAAGCGCAGCAGATCGGCCGTACGTTCCAAATGGCGCTGCACGGATTCAATGGCTGGAAGCGCGGCGCGCAGTTCGGCCGCGATCCGCCGGATCTCTTCGCCTGCTTCCGCCCAGTCATAGGTCTGCGTCAGGCCGGTCTCCGCGTCGCCGGCAGCCGGGCCGTGGCCGATTCGCAGTACCGGACCGTTTACGGGCCGGGGGCAGTCGGGCGGCGGCCGGCGTGACGGCCGCAAGCGAGCCGCCAGCAAAGGTTTGATCTGAGAGCGTTTCCGATTCAATCTGGAATGCCTCGGGCGAAGTACTTTCGTGAAGACCGATCAGCGTGGGCGATCGGCGCCGCCGGCGAGGGATCGACCTCCCGCCGCTCACGTCTTAGGAAAAACGCACCGACGTCCGCTTGCCATTCTCGCCGCGCGCCCTCACAGGCAAGGTCCGAAACACGTAGCGTGTGTCCTGAACGTCCTGCGGCGCCGCCGTCTCGGTGGTGCGGACACGGGCGGGACGCCCGTGCCACAAGGGTTTCAGGACACACCTTAAACGGCGACGGCGCGCGGCGCCGTGACGTCCAGGCACCAAGGCGCGGCAGAAACGATCGGCATTCGCGGGAATCGAGCCGACAACTCGGCTGTCCAGTCTTCCGCGACACCCGGAGAAAGCGTGCCCGCCACGATTCCGTCCACACGCGTCGTGTCGAAGCACGCCTCGTCGCGAAGCGGCGCCCGCCGCCAACATCGGTCCGTATCCGCCGCATCCGGCTCATCGTAAACGGCTTCGATGCGAAAGCCAATCGACCGCGCGAGGTCCAACACCTGTTCGCAGCCCTTGCCGCGCCGCCAGATCGCGACGGTCCGGACATGGAACCGTTGCGCCCATCGCGTCAGTACCGTCCTCGCCTCGCTCAGGCCGAAAAGGTCCTGGAGGTGCGCGGGCGACAACAGACGACGCGATTCCGCGGCGCCGGCAGTTTCTGCGCGACCCTGCGCCAGCCCCGCCCGAAAACCGGCCATCGCGCCGTGTTTCCCGGCGATCCTGCGATAGCGCTGCAGCGCGGACTCGACTAGGTCCTCCCGGTGCGGCCGGGGTGCGTATTTCGCCCACAGCTTGAGGTTGTTGCGGACCAGCAGGCGGATCATCCGATCGTTGTCGCGATTCACCGTCGAGCGCCGATGCCGGACCAGGAGGTCACCCCGCGGTTCGACCCGCCAGCCGGCCCGCCACAGCCGGCAGCACAGGTCGTATTCCTCGACGTAATACTGGAAGTCGATCGGCAACCCGCCGACCTCGATGAACGCGCTCCGCCGAATCACGCCGCCGCAATTGAAGAACACGCCGGGCACGCCGCCCGCATCATGTCGACTCGGGGGATCCGCCAGGCGAACGCGGCACGCGGCAGCCCCCAAGTCGGCGCGATCATCCATCAATCGAACGGCCCGCTCGATCGTGCCCGGTTCGGGCCAACTGTCGTCGTCCAGCATCAGCAGGACGCGCCCGCGCGCCGCCGACGCCCCGACGTTCCGCGCCGCCGACCCCAGGTTCCGCCCCAGGGCGATCCAACGGACGGACGGATGCCGATCCCGCAGGACCGGCGTGTCATCTTCCGAACCGTTGTCGAGCACGATCACCTCGTACCGGCGGTCGGGCAACGCCGCGATGCGGCCCAGCGTCTCGTCGAGCACGGCGCGCCGATTCCGCGTGGGGAGGATCAGTGTGCAATCACACCGGCTCACAAACATGGTCCGGCCTTTCCGAAGGAGATGAGGGATTCGATCCGAAGGACACAGGCGGACATGGATCGGGCGCGGTCAACTCCGCGCGCCGGCGCATCTGCTCGCGAATGCGCGACACGGAAACGGCCGCAGGTCCCGGCGCCGTAATCTGAACCGCCGCGGCAAGCGCGCCGAGATAGGCCCCCTGCATGAGGCCCGCCCCGCGGGCACACGCCAGGCTCGCCGCCGTCATCAAGGCCTCACCGCAACCCAGGCGGTCCACCACGCGATCCGCGAAGGTCGGAATGTACTCGCTCAGCAGGCGACCGCGCCAGTCGGGGGAGTCTCGATCCTCCGAGGGACGATTGAACGTCACCAGGCCCCGCTTGCCGAGCGTGACGAGCATCTGGCGGGCCTGCGTCGTCTCGAGCATGCGCCAGGCAAGGGTGGACAGACCGCTTTCAAAATCGTTCAGCGCCGTGCGCAACTGCCGCTCCGAACAGCTCAGCAGGCCCAGCCGCCGCAGCGAGCGCAGGTTCCCCTGCGATTCGCCGGCCACAAACGGAACGCGCGCGTCAAACACCGGCGCCAACCGGCGAAGCAGGCCGGGCGTGATCGTTCCGCCCCCCCCGTCATAGACGATGACGGCCGCCAGGTCGTCGGCTTCGGCGGCGATGCACGCGGCCACCTCGCGTTCCCGAACCGAATCCAGCGGCCGCACGCAGGGTCGTTCGACCTTGAAGAGTTTGTGATCATCCACGAGGAAGCGCGTGCGGAGGCTCAGCGCCGGTCGGTTGGGGAAGGCATGCACGCGGATGCCGGCGGCATCCAGGGTAGTCTCGGCCCATGCGGACCGCTCATCCTCGCCCAGTGTGGCGACCAGCACGGGCGTCGCGCCGAGGGCCGCCGCCTGCGCGGCGATCAGCGCGGCCCCGCCGACATGATCCCGCGCGTCGAGCTGCCTGAGCGACATCATCGGCGACTCGCCCGAGACGCTGTCGGCGTCGCACAGTACGTAGCGCTCCACCACGATGTCACCAAGTACGAGGACCCGCGCACCGCGGATTCGATCCAGCAGATTCGACAGGGATGCCCGACCGATATCGTGCCGGCGGCACAACAGCCTCAGGCGCGCGGACGCCAGCCCGTCCCACGGCGAGATCGCCTCGGCCAGCCGACTGGAACTGAAGACGACCTGCCCGCTTGAGAAGATCACCCGCCCGCCGTGCGTCTCGACCACCTCGCGCTCCGCGAGAAACCTCGGATCGCTGCTCGTCGCGTATTCGTGCCCCTTGACGTAAACATCCGGCCGGATCGACCGCAGCAACTCACAGGCCGTCGGATTCGGGTCAATCACCACCCAGTCCACCAGTTCCAAAGCGGCCAGGTTTTCCGCGCGGAGTTCCTGCGGGATGTACGGGCGCTGCGCCCCCTTGTCGACGAGGGCGTCGCCCGTGATCGAAACGATCAACACCTCGCCCTGAGAACGGGCGAATTGCAGATAGCGAATGTGTCCCGGGTGCACGATGTCAAAGCAACCGTGGCACTGCACCACGCGGCGCGGCGCGGCGCCGGTGGCGCTGCCCTGCCGCCGCAATTCCCGCACGATGGCAACCAGTCGATCCGGCGCGACGATCTTGCGGTGGAAATCGAGGGTGGGATCGGCAGACGAGTCATCGCGCGGCATGGTCCGAAAACCCTTCCTCATTCCCAGTGCAGAATTGTCTGCGCAACCGACACGGCGCCGCGCGCGAGAAGACTGATCATGAGCAGCAGCACGAGCCAGCCGACGGCCAGCGAGATCAGCGGCCACGTCCCTTTGATCCATTCGGTCGGCCAAGGGCTGACTGTCGCCGCGAGGGCCAAGACGCCGGCCGTTGTCAGGGCGGCGCCCAGATGCCCGCGAACATTTCCGGTGAACGGCGCCATCCGGACGGTGAGGCAGATCATGAGATAGACGAAAACACCGAGCTGCCACGCGGCCATGTCGGCATGCGTCAGGGCGTCGAGCGTGCCCTCTGCCTGAGTGATGACGGCGCGGAGCTGGTCCCAGAACGCGGCGGCCGTCCGCGGCAGTTCCATCGACACGGCGTCTCGCGGCGCGGCCCGAACGACCGGCATCCCCAGCCGCGTCAGCAGAATCACCATCGCGCCGCCCGTGGCCAACATGGGCAGCAGGCCGACAAGAACCGGACCGATGACGGGGATTCTGGGTTCGTAATACGGGTCGGTCGCGGGTTCGCCCTTCTCGTCGTTCTCCATCAGCGCGGTGTTGTTGACCTTTGCGCCTGTGATGAGCAACCCGACGATCCGCCCGAGTTGGGCCACGAGGGTCCCCGGCAGGAGCACCGCGTTCACGGCCTTGGGCTTGACGATCGACGTCCAAAGGGAATGCACGGCCCACGCCATCAGGACGATCAACGTCAACCAGGCTGCCATGGCCGCATATATCATGCTCGACACCCGCGCAAGATTTGCGCCGCGCGCACCGACCGCGCCCGCTTTTGAGTTTCATCGGCAGAACCGTTCGGCCCGGTACAGGCGCCGGGGGCTCGGGGCGGGTCCCGGAACAGCCGATCCACTTTTCGAGAATCTGTTCTCGGACGCCAGCCGCGCGCACTCAGCCCCGGGGGCGTCAGGAGTCGGGCAAGCATCAGGTAATCGTGCGGTCCGCCAAACGGCAAAGCCGGCCGGCGCGTCCTCCCGGCAATCGACCATGTTGTCTTCGCTCGATGCGTTCGCCATGGCGGGCGGATTCGTGTACAATCGCCCCTGAAAGGATTCCGCCGCCGGCTCCCTTCACGCACCGGACCGAGGTGGCCCATTCTGGTGCGGAACCCCGTATCATGGCACTGCTCGTCTGCTGTCCCTGCGGAAACCCCCTCGACTGCGATCAGCTCGACCTCGTCGTCACCCTGACCTGCCCGCGCTGCGAGCGGGAACTGACGCTCGAAACCGAGGACGCCCGCGGCCGGCGGGCCTTCGCCGCCCTGACCGTCATGGAAGGCCCCTACTGGATCGGCGAGCGGTTCATCATGCCGGTCGGAGAACAACTGGTCATCGGCAAGGGCGCCGCGAACTGGTTGTCCCTCGACAGCGACGGTCTGTCCGAGGCGCATTGCACACTCCGGGTCCACCCGAACGGTCGGATTGACGTCGAGGCGCTTTCTAAGGCGGAAGGCGTCTGGATCGAGGATGCCTGCGTGGTCCGAGGACGCCTGCGCCCCGAACAATCGCTTCGCATCGGGGAATACCGCTTTCGTCTGGACTTCCTCGACGCGATCGGAGGCGAACGGGTCGTCGACGATGAAACACCGCTGGGAGACTCCAGCTTCCTGCCGACCATGGTGGAAGTCGGCACGCACAAAACGCCCGCCGACTGGCTTGTGCGCAGCCGCTTTCAAGTCTCGCGATGGATGATCCTCTCGTTCGCCTGGTTGACCGCGATCACGCACACCTGCGTGCTTCGCGCCCAGCCCGAGCCCGACCGGTGGCCGTGGTATTGGGCCCTGACGGCGGGGTTGGTGATCCTGGTCGCGCTGGTGACCTCGGGGCGACGGGTGACCCTCGCCCATCGCTACCTGCGGTACGTCTCGTTGGGACTCCTCGTCCTGCTGGCAGGCGTTGACATGGTTCAAGGAATGGCGGTCGAGGCGATCGCCGCGCTGGTTCTCTCCTCCGCGTTGGTCCTGATTCAGGTCGCCTCGCGGAGGCAGACGCCGGCAATCGTGGCCGGCCTTCTCGGCGTCTCGTCCCTGACGATGATGGCCGTTCAGGCCGTCCGCGCCGTGCTCGCCGTCGTCGATCTCTGATTCGTCCGCGCCGGCCGAAAGCATCCGATCGCCGCTCATAAAGCCCACGTCTGGTGAAGCGGTTCGTCACGTCTCGGGAAGCCTTCGGCAATAATGAATGCACCGGCCGCCCCCTGCACGGCGGAGCTGTCCCGGCCGATCGAACAACGACGGAGCGTGTCACGGCGTTTGAATCCGCGGCCCATCCGGCGGTATAATCGACGGGGAATAGGTGCGTGCGCGCCGCGCGCGGCAGCGACGTCTTCGGGGAGGAGGCAGCCGGCCATGACCCAAACAACAAACAAGAAGTGCGAGGGATGCGGCGGGGAGATCACGCCCGACCAGATCGTGCATCGACAGGCCGGGCTCGTCGGCGGTGTGCTGCTCTGTCCCCAATGCGTTGATAAGAAACGGCGGGAACTGCTCGACGCGCGGAACGCCGCCCTCCGCGCGCAGCAGACGACGCCTGCCGCTGCTGCCGGCGCCGGAGAGGCGCCGGTCGGCACGATGCAGGGGGAGGTCTACTTCCCGCCGGTCAAGGAAGGCAAGGACGAGGCCGATGAAACCCTCTCCCTCATCGGCGACGACGAAGCCTCGACCGGATCATCGAAGATTCGCAGCTTTGCCGAGGCCAGCACACTCGCCGGCGCCCACCACGAAGAAAACCTCAAGCGGCCCCTCACCGGTCCGGACGAGGCGGCCACGCGCGTCCGCACCTTCCACGGAAAACTGACCGAGGCGGGCCTGGCGCACATGGACGAACAGATCAATGAGTGGATCGACTCCCATCCGGGCGTTTTCGTCAAACACTCCAACTCGACAGTGGGCGTATTCGAAGGAAAGAACAAGGAACCCCATCTGCTCGTGACACTCTTCTATTGACCTGAGCGCCCGCGGCGCGCGCCTCGTGTCGCGATCGGCGCAGAGAGTCCTCCTCCCGTCAACGCGCGCGGAAACAAGCATCGCAAGCCCGCATGCCGACCGGCGAACCGCACGGCCGTCAGGACGCCGAATCAATCATCAACCAGAGGATCGTCTTGGCATTGAAGACGGCGTGCACGAGAATCACCAGCGTCAGCGAACCGGTCTTCGCATAGATGTATCCCAGGACCAAGCCGAAGAAGATCAGGGCGGGCACTGTCTGGGCCACCTGGATGTGAATCATCCCGAAGACGAGGCCGCTGAGCACGACGCCCTGCCAGGCCGAGCGCCGGCGTTTCGCGAGGGCCGGTTGAAGCAATCCGCGAAACAGCAGTTCCTCCAGAATCGGCGCGAGGATCGCGGCACTGACGATCGTCAACACGACCACGCCGGTCGGCACGCTGCCGTCTCTCAGAAGCCGGATCGCCGGATGCTCCTCCGGCGGCCCCGCACCCAGATAGGCTCGCAACCAGGTCGTGGCCTTCAAGAGCCCGGTGCACACGGGCCAGCAGGCCAGATAGATCGCGCCGGCAAGAGCGACGCGGCGTCCCAAAGACCGCCGCGTCAAGCCCCAGCCGGCGAGGCCCGCCGAGAAACGCCTCCGGCCGATAGAGAGGAGAATCAGACAATTGATCCCTTGGCCGATGACCTTGGTCGCGACGGCGGCCCAGGCCCCGGCGGTGTCGCCGCCGGCCGGCGTCGCGGGTTGCGTCGTGGGAACCGGCCCACCGGCCAGCGCGACGAGTTGCGCGAGCATCGGTGTTACGAACAGAAAGGCGTAGAATGCGATGAGCAGATCAACCGCGCGGATTTCATGGGGCGCTGTTGCAGGCAGCCCGGCCATGTCTCGCCAGCGCGACCGGCGCGCGATATAGACAGCGCCCGCGAGGACCACGACGGCGCCGGCAATGAGAACCGACAACTCGGCCTGTTCGAGCAACGGCGCGGCGGCGATTGCGATGCGAGAATCGTGCAAGTACATTAAGCGTGCGTCTCAACCGTCCTGTGGCACCGCCGTCTCGGCGGTGCGGACACGGGCGGGACGCCCGTGCCACAAAGGTTTCAGGACGCACTCTAACCAGGATGCGAGAAGCGGACGACGCCGCCCGAGGGCCGCATGGCCGACACTATATTGGAAAAGATCGCGCGGACCAAACGACGGGAGGTGGTCGCGGCCAAACGCCGCCGGCCGCTCGCCAGGCTCCGAGAAGAAGCAGAGCGAGCGCCGCCGCCGCGCGACTTCTACGGCGCGATTGCCGAGGGTCGCAACATCCGCCTGATCGCGGAAATCAAGAAGGCGTCGCCTTCGGCGGGGCTGATTCGACCGGATTTCGACCCGGCGCGGATCGCGCGGTCCTTCCTCGCCGCCGGCGCCTCGGCCCTCAGCGTCCTGACAGACAGGACCTATTTTCAGGGAGACCTGTCGTTTCTGGGCGACGTCAAGCACGCCGTGTCGCTGCCCGTGTTGCGCAAGGATTTCATCGTCGATGACTATCAAGTCTACGAGAGCCGCGCGGCCGGCGCCGACGCCATCCTGCTCATCGCGGCCCTCCTCGACACCGCACAGGTGCGAGACTGGGCCGGGCTCGCGTTCGAGCTGGAGATGACTTCACTCATCGAGGTCCACGACGAGAAGGAACTGGACGCCGCTGCCGACTGTATCGGCCCCGGGCGGCGGACCCTCCTCGGCATCAACAACCGCGACCTGGCCGTTCAACAAACCGACCTGGAGACAACCCACCGACTTGCGCGACGGATCCCGCCGGGAATGCCCTTCATCACGGAGAGCGGCATCCGATCGCGCAAAGACGTGCTCGCACTTGAGCGATCCGGCGCCTCCGCGATGTTGATCGGTGAGGCGCTGATGCGCGCACAAGACCCCGGCAACATGGCCCGCGAACTGCTGGGACGCTGAATCCGCGCCTGGCATCGTTCGTGGAAAGGGCATCTCGCCCGCGAGCACGGCGTGCCGTGCCCGATGCGCACGGACAAGACTGCCCGAGCCGCGCACACTTGCCGGAAAGGGACCGGAACCGGCCGGGTTGAGTCAATCGAATCGCGGCGCGGGGAAGAATCAACCCTTGAGCACGCCGTCGAGGGCGGCTTCAAAATCTTTTTTCTGCGTCAGGCCGACAAACTTCTGAACCATTTGCCCCCCTTTGAACAGAAGGATCGTCGGAATGGCCTGAATGTTGTACTTCACCGGGGTCTCGGGGTTCTTCTCGGTGTCCATCTTGCCGACCTTGACCTTGCCGGCGTACTTGGTCGCCAGTTCGTCGATCGTCGGTCCCAGCGCCTTGCACGGCATGCACCACTCGGCCCAGAAGTCCACCAGCACCGGTTCGCCGGCCTGCAGGACTTCGGATTCAAAACTCTCGTCGGTAAACTCAAGCGTGTCCGTTCCAGCCATGACGTGCTCCTCTGCAATGCGACCCGCCGTCTTCGGCGGGCGCGGGGTTCGCTCACTCAAGAGCGGATTCTAGAAGCCGCCTGCGGACAAGTCAAAAACCCGTCGCCACCGCGCCGCCTCCGGCGGGTGGCGGTTCGCCCCGGTCCGGGGAGGATCGGCCTCTGGCCGGTGCACCGGTGCACAAATGAAAACGAGGATTCCGCACCGGCGGGACGCCGATGCTCCCCGAAGTGGACGATTACCTTCCGGCGCGCCGCGCTTGACGACCGGCGAGCGCAACCCTAGCATCTCACCGATTTGTTCGGTCGCCGGCGGTGCGCCGCGGAGAGGATTACGACATCCTGGAGTCAGAATCATGGGCAGAACCTGCTCCCTCAAAGGGAACCCGTTGACCTTGGAAGGTCCGGAACTCAAGGTCGGCGATCCCGCGCCGGTCGTCACCGTCAAGAAAAGTCTTGCCGAGGATTTCCGGCTCAGTGAAGCCGCAGGCCGCACCCGCATCTACAGCGTCGTGCCCTCGTTGGATACGCCGGTCTGCGCCGAGCAGACCAAACGGTTCAACACCGAGGCCGCTCGCCTGCGAGAGGTCGATTTCTACACGATCAGCGTCGACCTGCCCGTCGCCATGACGCGCTTCTGCGGCATCGAGGGCATCGACACCGAGCGCGTCCGCGTCCTCAGCGACCACAAGGACACCGCCTTCGGCAAGGCCTTCGGCACCCTGCTGCCCGATCTGCGCCTCCTGTCCCGCGCCGTCTTCGTGATCGGCTCAGACGACCGGATCAAGTACGTCGAATACGTTCCCGAGCTGTCCGACCACCCGGACTACGAAGCCGTCCTCGCCTGCGCCAAAGAGGTCGCCGCCGCCTGACGGGCGCCCACCGCACGGGACTGAATGAGGACCGGGGGCGGCCCGGCCGATACACAGGGGGAGCAACGCCTCCCAGACAACAGGGCTCCGCGTTTGCGTGCCCGCAGTGGCCGCATGCCTCGCGACGATTCCAAGGGGTGACGAGATGTTCGATTTCGGCGGTGCATTTGAGGCGTTCGTCGACTCGCTGCTCGGCTTCATCAACGGCCTGCTGACGACGATCTTCGGCAGCCTGGCCGAGTTCTTCAACAACCTGAACGTCTTCTGAGACGAAACCCATCCACGAACCGTCTTTCGCTCCGCCCGCCGCCGAGTCGAACCCGCCGGCCTCGGCTGCGGAAGGCGCCGGGAAGAAGCGGGCTGGCGCCTCCGCAGGGGCGGCTTGTGGAATAATGCGCCTCGCCGGACCATTATCATAAAGAGAGGAACCCGGCCGAGCCGTTCCCGTCCATCCGCCCGGCGCCATACAAGCAGGAGGGGTCAGTTCATGTTGACATATCGGACGCTGCGCCGCAGTTTCCTGGCCGCCGCCCTGACGGCCGCGTGCGGTCTTTTCACCGCCCCGGTCTTCG
The DNA here is from genome assembly GCA_046753965.1 of Phycisphaerae bacterium. Taxonomy (GTDB): domain Bacteria; phylum Planctomycetota; class Phycisphaerae; order UBA1845; family UTPLA1; genus JBHHUY01. The sequence goes on along the minus strand of JBHHUY010000007.1, from coordinate 6,543 downwards.
CCCACGAGGATCCGAAGTTTCTGCTGGATCGGCAGCCGCCGTACGTGCCGGCCGGATTCAACGGGTCGTTCCGCGGGGCGCCCTCCATCAGCTTCCCCGCCAGCGGCATCGAGCTGCTGAGCTGGCTTCCCCTGGGCGACTTCGGTGGATCGATCACCTCCGGCAACGACTCGTGGGGCTACGTCTCGCCGAGCGGGCGGGAGTACGCCATCATCGGCCTCTCGGACGGCACCGGATTCGTCGAGGTGACCAGCCCGAGCAGTCCGCAGATCATCGCGGTCATGGCCGGGCCGAACAGCCTGTGGCGCGACATCAAGACCTACCAGAACTTCGCCTACGCCGTCAGCGAGGGGGGCAGCGGCATCCAGGTCTTCGACCTCAGCCAGATCGACAGCGGCATCGTCACCCTGGCGAACACCGTCACGACCGGCGGCGTCACGGCCAGCCACAACATCGCCATCGACGAAGCCAGCGGCTTTCTCTATCGCTGCGGCGGCGGCAGCGGTACGCTCGGCTTGCGCATCTACGATCTGAACCCCGATCCATCCAACCCGACCTTCGTCGGCCAATGGAATACGCGATACATCCACGACGCCCAGATCGTCACCTACACCAGCGGCCCGTTCGCCGGCAAACAGGTGGCCTTCTGTTTCAGCGAGACCGGATCGGGCGGCGGCACGCCGGGCGTCGACATCCTCGACGTGACCAACAAGACCGCCATCACGCAGATTTCATTCTTCCAGTATTCATCCCCCGTGTTCTCCCATCAGGGCTGGCTTTCGCCCGACCGACAGTTCCTCTACACCAACGACGAACTGGACGAACAGACCTTCGGCACACCCACGACCACCCGCGTGATCGACGTCTCCGATTTGAACAACCCCGTCGAGCTGCCGTCGTTCACGAACGGAAACGCCTCGATCGACCACAATCTGTACACCGTCGGGAACCTGATCTTCGAGTCGAACTATCGCAGCGGTCTGCGCGTCTATGACGCGACGAATCCCGCGGCGCCCGTCGAGATCGGCTTCTTCGACACCTATCCCCCCGACGACAACCCCGACTTCAACGGCCTGTGGAACAACTATCCGTTCCTCCCGAGCGGGATCGTGATCGGCAGCGACCTGGAGAAGGGGCTCTTTATCTGGTGGATCGGCGCTCCTCAGTTGCTTTTCACGCATCCCAACGGCCTGCCGCCGTTGATCTCGCCGAACGGCCAGACCATCCGCGTTCAGGTCGACGTTCAGAACGGCGGCACCCTCGCCGCCGGCAGTCTCAAGCTGCACTACGATGCCGGCGCGGGGTTCGTTACGACCGATCTGATCGCCGTCGGCGGGAACCAGTACGACGCGGTGTTCCCGCCGCTGACCTGCGGGGCGCCGATCGCCTACTACTTCAGCGGGATGACCACGAACAACATCACCTGGCGCGATCCGAGCACCGCGCCGGCGGCCACCTACCAGGCCATCGTCGCGACAGGTCAGACCGTCGTTTTCACCGATGACTTCGAGACCAACCAGGGGTGGACGGTCGGCGCTCCGGGCGATACGGCCGTGACCGGCATCTGGACCCGCGTCGATCCCGTCGGGACCGCCGCTCAGCCCGAGAACGACCACACGGCGGACCCGGCGGTGTTGTGTTTTGTCACGGGTCAGGGCGCCGTCGGCGGGGGTCTGGGTGCGAACGACGTGGACGGCGGCCAGACCACGCTCCTGTCGCCGACATTCGACGCGTCGCAGCCGAACACGATCGCCAGTTACTGGCGCTGGTTCTCGAACGATCAGGGCGCGTCGCCGAATGAAGATGCGTTCATCATCGACATCTCGAACGACAACGGCGCCACCTGGACGAATGCCGAGACCGTCGGCCCGACCGGACCCGAAACCGCCGGCGGATGGTTCTTCCATCAGTTCATCGTCAGTGATGTGATCGCACCGACGAGCACGATGAAGATGCGATTCGTCGCAGCCGACCTGATCAACGGCTCGATCGTCGAAGCCGCCGTTGACGATTTCGACGTGTCCAGCCTCCAATGCGCCGCGCCCTGCCCGCCGGCCGACGGCGACTTGAACCTGGATACGCTCGCTGACGGAAACGATGTGCCGGCCTTCGTCACCGCGGTTCTCTCGGGGCCGACGCCCGACGAGCTTTGCGCCGGTGATTTCACCGGCGACTCGGTGCTCGACGCCGCGGACATCCCCGGATTCGTCGCCGTGCTCACCACGCCGTAGGCTGAGCCAAACCCCATTCGTTGCCGCCACCGGATCGATCGGCCGATCAGCGCGCGGCCCCGGCAAGTTTGACAGCCCGATCCGTCCCGCCTACCTTCTTCATCCTTGACTTCGGCTTTACGCCGTCGCGCAGGCCCGCGAAAGTGAGCCGCGCCGGAACAAAACGAGCGGCGGGCTTCAGCCCGCGCGGCGCCGCCCGACAGGCCGCGACTCAGAAACAGGTTTCTGAGATCGGCCTCGACCCGCACCAGAGGACAACCATGGTCGACCTGCGTTCCTACGTCTTTCTGGACAAGCTGCAACCCCAGTTCGCCTCGTTCCTCGCGACCGTGGCCCAGGGCTATCTGCCGACGCCGGGCCAGGCCGCCCTGCTCGTTGAAATCTCGCCCGGCATGGACATCAACCGGGTCACCGACCTCGCCCTGAAGAACACCGCGGTCACCCCCGGGATGCAGATCATCGAGCGGCTCTACGGGCTGCTCGAGATTCATTCCGACCAGCAGGCCGATGTGCGCGACGCGGGCCGGGCGATTCTCCAGGCCCTCGACCTGAAGGAAGAAGACCGTCACAAGCCGAAGGTCTCTTCCAGCCAGGTGATTCGCAACGTCGACGCCTATCAGACGCAACTCATCAACCGGTTTCGACACGGCAACATGATCCTGCCGGGTCATTCGCTCTATATCATGGAGATGGCGCCCGCCGCCTACGCGGCGCTGGCCGCCAACGAGGCCGAGAAGGCGGCGAACATCAACATCCTGGAGGTGCGGACCTTCGGCAGCTTCGGCCGGATGTTCCTCGGCGGTGAGGAACGCGACATCGAGGTCGGTCACCGCGCCGCCGAGGCCGCGATCGAGGCGGTCACCGGGCGCGTTGTGGAATCGAAGAGATAGACCCTCACGGAACCACTTGGCGGCGCATCCTGTGCGCCGCGATCACTCTCTCGGAGGAATGCAGCAATGGCTGACGCACTGGGCATGATCGAAACACGGGGCTTTGCCGCCATGGTTGAAGCCGCCGACGCCATGGTCAAGGCCGCCAAGGTCGAACTCGTAAGCTATGAAAAAATCGGGGGCGGCTACGTGACCGCGGTCGTTCGCGGCGACGTGGCAGCGGTCAAGGCCGCCTGCGACGCCGGGCAGACCGCGGCGTCGCGCGTCGGCGAGATCGTCTCCGTCCACGTCATCGCCCGCCCGCACACCAACGTCGATGGGGTCTTGCCGCTGGGCCGAGGCGAGGGCGCCGGCAAGAAGAAGGGATAGCCTCCGGTCATGCCCGGGTGGGGAGGGCGGATCGCCCGCCGGCCCGATCCGGACGGCCCGCGTGCCGCACAGGGCGGGCAGCGCCGGCCGCCGCGCGGCCTGAACATCTCGAAGGATCGCCGATGCATTTGGCACAGGTTGTTGGCACCGTCGTCGCGTCGCGCAAGGAGCCCAGCCTTGAGGGGCTCAAGTTCCTGCTGCTTCGCGGCGTTGATGTGGAAGGCAAGCCGTCGGGTGCGACCGTGGTGGCGGCCGATGCCGTCGGCGCGGGCGTGGGCGAGCTGGTGCTCTATGCCAGCGGCAGCAGCGCGCGGCAGACCACAATGACCGACCAGCGCCCCGTCGACGCCGTCGTGATGGCGATCGTGGACGAGTGGGAAGTCGGTGGCGCGACCAAGTACAAGAAATAAGCGCGGGCCGCATGCGGGCGCAGGCTCGCATCTCGGCGAATGAAACACGACCGCTGCGGCCGTCCGATCTTCAGGGTGATTCTCATGACACGACTCAGCGACGACGCCGTCGACGCGATCGCCCGGCGGGTCGTGGATCAATTGCAGGGGGATGCCGCGCATGGCGCGCCCGAGCTGGCTCCCGCCCAGCGCGAATCCCTCGCGCGCGGCGGCACCCTGCCGATGGGCGTCTTCCGGACGATCGACGAATGCGTCGCCGCGGCGACGCGGGCCTTCGTCGAGTTCGCAAGACTGGGCCTCGAACGGCGGAAGGACATCATCGCGGCCATCCGTGAGTCGATGTTCGCCCACGCCGCTTCCCTGGCGCAAGACGCCTGCGAAGAGACCGGGCTCGGTCGCGTCGAGGACAAGACCATCAAGAACCGCCTGGTCACCCGGAAGACGCCGGGGCCCGAAGTCCTCGAGCCCAGCGCCGTCTCCGGCGATAACGGCCTGATGCTGATGGAGCGGGCGCCGTTCGGCGTCATCGCCGCGATAACGCCGACGACGAACCCCACCTCGACCATCATCTGCAACACGATCGGGATGATTTCCGCGGGCAATACGGTCGTCTTCAACGTCCACCCCAACGCGAAACGCGTCTGCTGTCGCAACGTCGGTCTGATCAACGAGGCCATCGTCCGCGCGGGCGGCCCGCGCAACGTCGTCACCGCGATGGCCGAGCCCACCATCGAGAGCGCGCAGACCCTGATGCGGCACAAGGGGATCCGGTTGCTCGTCGTCACGGGCGGCCCGGGCGTCGTCAAGGCCGCGATGGCCAGCGGCAAACGCGCCATCTGCGCCGGGCCGGGCAACCCGCCCGTCGTCGTGGATGAATCCGCCGACATCGACAAGGCCGGCCGCGACATCACGGCCGGCGCTTCCTTCGACAATAACGTCATCTGCACCGACGAGAAGGAAGTCTTCGTCGTGACCTCGGCGGCCGATCGGTTGCTCAAGGCGATGAGCGCGAACGGCGCGGTGATTCTCACGGAACCGCAGCGGCGCGCGCTGGACAAGGTCATCTTCGAGGAGACCCGCGGGCCGCGCCGGCCCGGGGTCATCAACAAGAAGTGGATCGGGAAGAACGCCAACGTCATCCTCGAACAGATCGGCCTGCGGCTGCCGGAATCCGTCCGGCTCGCCGTCATCGACGTGCCGGTCGAACATCCGTTAATCTGGACCGAACAGCTCATGCCGGTCCTCCCGGTCGCGCGGGTCGGCAGCGCCGACGAAGCGATCGACCTGGCGATTGCGGCCGAGCACGGCTTCGGTCATTCGGCGGCGATGCACTCGATGAACCTGGCACACCTCAGCCGCATGGCCCGCGAGATCAATTGCAGCATCTTCGTGAAGAACGGCCCGATCTATTGCGGTCTGGGCGAAGGCGGTGAGGGATACAGTTCGTTCTCCATCGCCAGCCCGACCGGCGAGGGTCTGACCAATCCGCGATCCTTCTCGCGCGAGCGGCGCTGCGTCCTGGTTGACCATTTTCGGATCGTGTGAGCCCTGATGCCCCCGCACCCCGCCATCGCCCTGCTTGAGTTCTCCGGCATCGCCGTCGGGACGCGCGCATCCGACGCCGTCGCGAAGAAGGCGCCGGTCTCCATTCTCCGCGCGGGCTCGCTCCAGCCCGGCAAGTACGCGATCCTGTTCGCCGGTTCGGTCGCGGCGGTCGAGGAATCGTTCGTCGAAGGCCGCCGCGTCGGCGAAGCGGCGATCCTCGACCAGGTCCTCCTGCCCGATGTCCATCCGCGCGTCCACGCCGCCGTCCTGGGCCGCCGCGGCGACTGGCAGGACGACGCGATCGGCATCATCGAGACACAGACACTCGCGGCCGTGATTCGAGCGGCAGACGCCGCCGTCAAGGGCGCCGAGGTCGAACTCGTCGAAATCCGGCTCGGCGACGGGCTCGGCGGCAAGGGGCTGGCCCACTTCTCCGGCCTCCGCGCCGACGTCGAGGCCGCCCTCGAGATCGGCGTCGCCGCGATCTCCGATCGCGCCGACCCGCCGTGCACCACCATCATCTCGCGCTTCGACGAGGCCCTCCGCGCCAGACTCGCCCGGACCACACGCTTCGCGGAGGAAGGCTGATGCTGCTCGGCCGTGTCATCGGCACCGTCGTTCCATGCGTCGCCTACGAAGGACTGGCGGGCGTGCCGATGCTCATCGTCCAACCGCTGAACCCGCGCCGGCAAGACGCCGGCGATCCGATCGTCTGCGCGGACGGAACGCGCATGGCCGGACCGGACGAACTTGTCTACTACGAAGGCGGGCGCGAGGCGGCCTTGGCGCTTGACCCCTGGTTCGTGCCGGTCGATCACACGATCATCGGCATCGTGGACGAAGTGGACTTGTCATGAGCGGAAGAAGTGAGCCACCTCGCGCGCGACTTGCGTCTTCTTCTGCACGGCGGATTGACACTTCTACTCAAACTGAGCAGTTTCTGGAGGAAGAGCCGCGGACTTCAGTCCGCGCGGCCTTTCGAGTCCCGGTCGGCATTCCTCAGCATCAAGCGGCCGCGCGAGCTGAAGCTCGCGGCTCGCCGATGTTCTACTGCAGATTGAGTACGAATCGCTCAGCTTGAGACTTCTAGGCTTTGTC
>JBHHUY010000006.1:0-32299 GCA_046753965.1 Phycisphaerae bacterium | reverse complement strand
ATGTATCACGAACAGGGAACCCCGGTCGTGAAGCAAAGAATGTCGTTTCTCTCCGTACTGGTCGTCAGTGTGGCGGCGATCGTCGTTTCGACAATCGTAAGTGCCGCGGGAATAGCTGTTTACGGCCTCGGCGTTGCCGACCGGCAGGGCGATACCCTCGTCTCGCTGTTGACCGGGGGGCTGGAGGCGCTCCCCGATCTACAGCGGGCATTACCGCCCGCCCTCGCGGATGCCCTCGACGATCAGAGGCGGCCCGACTATCTCGACCAGCTTGATGTTTCGGTTCGCCTGGTCGGTATCGAGGGTCGCTCAGGCCGCAGGCGCGCGGTGGTCGAGGTGTCCAACAAGGGGGATGAGATCGTCTCGCTCCTGACAATGCGGATTGTCGCGTCAGACGGCGACGGTGAGCCGCTGGCGGAGCTCAGCACCGCCGTCGCCACGCCCCTCCAATTCGACGGAGAATGGCGCGGCCCGTTGCTGCCGCATTCGACGCGGCGGATCCCGATTCGACGGTCCTGGGGCCGGGCCGGTCCCGGAAGCCTCGCATACGAGATCACGGATATCCGCGTCTGGCGGGCAGGCGCGGCCCAAGATGACGGAGAGGCGGCCGCGGCCCGACCGGTCTCCATGGCGGCCTCGTAGTGCGGATCGCCCCGCCGTCGAGATTATCTCAGCCTTGACGAAGCGGCGGGGCGGGCCTACGCTCCCACGACCGCGACAGTGATCGGGCTCCTGAACCGTGAATCGGCTTCCAGGGGCCCGTTTGGTTTTGAAGGTCCTCGCGGGGGCGCGGGCGACGCCGCCGGTTCCTGCCGGATCGAGCGGGAGGACACAGAGGAGTCGATGGCGTGACCAAGGTCGAGGTGCTCGCGGGGGTGGCGGTGCTCTGCGTGGGCGGTTGGTTCCTGGTGGCCTCGCTCGGTCGCAGCGGTGTCGAGCGGGATCGTCAGGCCTGCCTGGCGAATCTGACGGAGATCGGCCGGGGAATCGACGCCTATCTTCGCGAGCACGACCACCGATGGCCTTACGTCGCGAAGCTCCGCTCGGCCAAGTTGCACGAGCCGCCCTGGCCCACGCTGCCCGAGGTGCTGGCCCCATATCTCGGTGACGACCGCGCCGAGGTGTTTCACTGTCCGGCGGATTCGCGCCGGTTGACCGAAGACGACCCGCTTGCGAAGACGTTCCCGCGCTCGACCACATACCTCGCGACCGAAGGATTGAGTTATGAGTGGTACTGGGGGGAAGTGTACGGCGGCCACCGGGTGGGACACGAGGCAATGTCGAGCGCCAAGGGGTTCGGCTTCAGTCGAGCGGATCAGATTCTTTTGTCGGATTTCGAGCCGTTCCACCGGGGAGACGGCGGCGGCGCCATGAACACCTTGTATGCCGATTTCAAGGCGCGGCCCGCTCGCGCCGAGCGAGACGAGTAAGAGTGCGTCCTAAGAGTTCTGTGACACCGCCGTCTCGGCGGTGCGGACACGGGCGGGACGCCCGTGCCACAAAGGTTTCGGGACGCAGGAGTTGATTTGTGATGATGACCGAAGAAGTGAAGACCGTCGTCAAACGACATCGCCACGCCGCGGTGATCGGCGGCGCCGTCGGCCTCGCGGTGCTCGCGGGGTACATCGGATACGTCTTTGCCGTGACGCCCAAGCAGCCGGTGCTCCAGTCGGCATCGCCCGCGGAAGTCGTCGCCTATATTTCGAACAAACGCGGCCTGGCGAAGCTGCCTCGGATCGAGCAGCAGGCGTTTCTGACACGCTGGCGCGAGCATATCGCGGACGACGGCTACAAAGCGAAACTGACGAAGTGCTTTGAAAACCTCGCGCAGGATGAACGGAAGCGGTTCACCGAGGCGATCTTCAAGTTCTTCAAACGCGCCTTCGTCGATGACGCCCGGCACTATGCCGGTCTGACCGATCCGATGGAGCAGAGCCGGTTCCTGCGCAGCAAGGTCGAGGAGCTTCGGCGCAACGGGCTTCTGATTCAGGAAGTGGCCGGGGCGTTCAAGAACGACTTCGGCGGCCCGGACGCGCTCCGCGCCTGGTTGGTCGAACATACGACGCCGCGGGATCGCCAGGTCGGCGAACCCTATGCCGAGGCGCTCAAGCGCGTCGGTGCACAAATGAAGAAAGAGGCCCGCGCCGCCGCCCATCCGCCGCAGGACAAGGCGGCCGGCGCGGGAGGCTCCCCCCGGTAATCGGTCACGCCGCGGGATGGCGCCCACCACGCGGTTTCTCACCTCGTCGCGCGTCGCCTGCCTGCGATTCGGCGCCGGCTCGTGTTCGGCTTGCCGCCGCGGCGATCATCTCAATGGTTTCTTCCCGGCCCAGCGCCGGAGAATCGCGATTTGCCCTGCGTGAAAGGTTTCGTGCATCGCCGCCGTGGCGATCGCGCCTTCCTTTGTGTTGAAGAAGGGATGCGGCTCATCGCCGGCCGGCCCGCCCAGATCGGCGTCCGGAAGCCCGCCGACCCACTGGATCGCCTCAGCATGGCTGCCGCGACCGGCGTCGATCCACGGCCGAAGGCCTCGCGGAACCGGCGCGGCAGGCATTGTTCGTAGTCCCGGCCGAAACAGCGCACATGGATCAGCGCGACCTGGCTGGAGGCGAGGTGGCCGACCTGCCATGCGACATGGCCGACGCCCGCCGTCGGCATGTTGAACCATTCCCCTTCGTCGATGTCGGCCAGCAGGTCCTTCGTCCAACGCCGAGCGACCTGGAGCCGATCCACGAGCAACTCCGTCTTCGTCATGTTCGTCCTCCCTCTGGCGGATGCTCGGGCACACGACGCCTGGCTCGATGGAATATGCCTCTGGGCTCGCGTCTTACGGCATTTGCGCAATGTCCGCGACCCGGCTCGCGGGCTCGAATCTCCGCGAAGAAGAACATACAATGTTGCGATGGACCTGCAACTGATTCTCGTCGGCCTCTTCGTTCTCGCGGCGGCGGTGTATCTCATCCGCCAGCTCATCGGCGGGTTCCGGTCGGATTCGGCCGGATGCGGAACGGGCTGCTCGTGTGGAGATGACGGCCGCAAGGCGTCTCCTCGCCTGGGGCGCCGTCGAGAGCTGATCGACCTGAACGTGCCGCGACCGGAGACCGACCGCGCCACGGGCGAGAGTTGACATGACTCCGGCGTCGTTTCTGAAGGGCAAAACGGCGATCGTGACGGGAGCGGGCCGGGGCATCGGCCGAGCGATTGCCCGGCGATTGGCCGCGGCGGGCGCCCGGGTGGCGATCGCCGCGCGCACCGTGGACCAGCTGGACGAGACAAGCCGCATGATCGAGCGCGGCGGCGGCACGGCCTTGGCGGTTCCCGCCGACGTGTCTCGCGCCGATGCGGTCGAGCACCTCATCCGGGAGACGCGATCCCGGTTCGGCGACGTGGACTTGCTGGTGAACAACGCCGGCACGGCGCCGCTGGCCACGATCGATCAAATGGAGCTCGAGGTCTTCGACAAGATCATCGCGACCAACGTACGCACCGTTTATCTCTGTTGCCGTGGCGTCTGGCCGTACATGTGTGCCCGCGGTGAAGGGGTGATCGTCAATATCTCGTCGGTGGCGGCGTACGACGCGTTCCCCGGTTTTGCCGCGTACGGTGCGGCCAAGGCGTTTGTGGTGGCTTATACGAAGTCGCTCGCCAGGGAAGGGGAGTCGTGCGGCATCCGCGTGTACGGGATCGCGCCGGGCGCAGTCGAGACGGACATGCTGCGAGGCGCCCTGCCGGATTTTCCCGAAGAGAAGGCCCTCGCTCCGGACGATGTCGCGGCGATGGTCGAGACGGTGTTGTCGCCTGCGCACCGGTACAGCAGCGGCCAGACCCTGATCGTGACGAAGCCGTAGGGCGGCGTTTCACTCTTGTGCCTGCTTGGGTGACGCACGACGCCCGGCTTAGAAATCGTCGTTGAATAAAGTACACTGTGAACAGAAGTTTCAGGCCCCTCGCACGAACTCTCATGCAGCCGAAGCCTGTGCTTTCTTCGTTGACGCTCACTCAGTACTACAACGTTACGTTTGACCTGCCCCGAATGGGGCAAAGGTCTGTAGCTGCGGGTGGAGTGAAGCGCAACCCGTGGCCACGTTGTGGCGTTTAGGTGTTCCGCCCCGGAGGGGCGGAGGAGGAGACCGAAGAACCGCTCAGCCGCTTCCGCGGTGGGCGCGGTCCTCCGCCCCTTCAGGGCGGGACGGGAAAGATCGACCCGGTTTCCACGGGTTCCGCGTCGCGGGGCTGGCCCGCGCGACGCTCCACCCGTGGCTACAGGCCCTGGTCCCGACGGGGCCAGTATCGAGTCCAGTGGGGGGTGGGCGGCAGGACACGGCGTTGCAGCATTAGGCGCGCGCGTCGCGCGCGGCGGCCGCAGCCATCGTCGCCGCATATTTCGCGCGGAGTTTGCGGCGCCAGCGCGACGGCCGGCGCTTGTCCGCGTCCTTCGTGGCTTCGGCGGGCTTCCGCGCCGGCCTCGCGGCGGGCGTGTTGACCGCTCGCGCGGGTGAGCGCGGCGACTCCAAGCTTCGGACGGCGGGCGTCGCCCGGCAGCCGACCATTCCGCAGAGGATAAAACAGACCACCAAGCCCCAGAAGACGCTGCTGCGCAGCTTGTATGTGTACACGGTTGCTCCCCCCCCCTCAGATCGCTTCCCCTCCGACTGCCCTCCATCCGGTTCAGAAACACGACGAGACGTCGTTTGAAGGCGAGGGCTTGGGGCCGGGCCCCGGGTCTCCCGAGCCGTCGCCGTCTCGTCAGACCGTCCGTTGCGTAACCGCCCGTTTCGTCTCCGGAGGCCCAACGGTCTGCTCATCGAACCGATCCGGCGCGACCCTGAGCTAGCGTCTCGAAGATCGGTCCCACGCGGCCCGCCGGCCGCACTATCAGGCCAGGGAAGACCGGTTCGGCGGGAAAAAACGTCGATTTCAGGGTTGCAACGCTATCCCCATCGCCGAGTGGTTTTGCCGTGTTGAGACGCGGGATGGGGGGGGCGCGCAGGCGGTGAATCGTGCTGCCCGGCGGGGCCGAGATGTCCGATAATACCTTGTTGGGGCCGGCGCGCGGTCGTTGGTGTTGTGTTGGGCCCGCGCGCCGGCTTGCTGCCTACACCAGGGGATGACCCGAGATGAAGCCAACCCACAGGCCGCAGCGCAAAAAGGTCGAGAAACGCCGGGTGGACCACGGCGGCTCCCGGAGCGGTCGTCTCCCCGTCGTGTCCGTTGCACGGCGGGGAGGGGGCCCGCCCGGACGTCCGCCACGGGGGGCGGCCGCCGCGTGGAGAGAGACCGCCGTCATCCGATTGCACCGCCACCGGCCGCTCTTCGGGTTCGTCCTCCTCGTTCTGATGACGATGTTGGCCGGCCTGCCGCTGCGCGCGGGTGAACCCGGCGTGCGGGCGAGCGAGCGGGGGGGCTTGCCGGACCGAATCCCCTGTGTTCCGTCGTCTCGGATCCTCATCCATTACACCTGGAGTCCCGAGTCCCCCGCGCCCAGCCGGGTCGAGTTGTGGTACACGCAAGATGAGGGCCGCACCTGGCAGAAGGCGAGCCTGACCGAGGCGGCCCCGAGTCCGGTCGTATTCGACGCGCCCGGCGACGGTCTCTACGGTTTTTTTCTCGTGCTCCACGGTCCGCACGGGTCGATGCCGGCTCCGTCGTCCGGGACCGCCGCGCAGCGATGGGTTCGGATCGATCGCACGGCGCCGGTCGTACAGGTTCTGGCGCTGGCGCCGGACGCACGGTTCGAGTTGAATCACGAAATCCACATCCGCTGGTCTGCTCAAGATGAGAATCTGGGCGACCGGCCCGTCGCGCTGCATTATCGCACGGAGGGGATGAGAACTTTCAAACCCATCGCCGAGGCCTTGGCAGCGACGAGTTCGTATCGCTGGACGGTTCCGGGAGACGTGAACGGTCGGGTCGAGATCAAGGTGAGCGTGACCGATCGCGCGGGGAACCGGGGTCGATACGTCGCGGATTGGTTGGAAATCGCCGGCGAGACGGCCGTTCGCGGCGGTGCGGCGGCTGGCGCCGCGACCGGCGCGCCGGGGCCGGTGCCCGGTCCCGAGGTGGCGCGGTCGAGCGCGGGCGTGTCGGGGATTCACGGCGAGCCGGATGCGGGGGCGCACTTTCTCGACGAGGGTCGGGTGATCCAGGCGAAAAAGCGGTATGATCTCGGCACATGGCATCGACTGCGTGGCGAGTATGGCGTGGCGCTCGCTCGGTATCGAGACGCCTTGCGGGAGGATCCGGGATTTCTCGCGGCGCGGAACGACCTGGCGGGAATCCTGACACTGCAAGGGAAACTGAAGCAGGCGGAGCAGGAATACCGTCGGATTCTTGTGCGGGACACGACCCACCGGCCGGCGCTCAAGGGGTTGGCGCTCGTCCAGGCAAAGCGGCGACATTACCGATCGGCGCATGAGACGTTGCAGAAACTGCTGCTGCAGGATCCGAAGGACGCGGAGATCTGGCTGCATTTCGGCGACGTGTGTATGTTTATGGGGGATCGCCCGGCGGCGCGGGAGGCGTGGACAAAGGCGGCGAGCCTGAGCGGCGCTTCGGATGAGATTCGGCGGCGCGCGAGGAAGCGCCTTGACATTTACGGCTCCCACGGGGCCGCACTCGCGCTCGACGGCGCGGCGCCGGGTTAGCGAGTCGGGCAGGAACACGGGGGCTGATCGGTCCGCCGGACGGCGGAGCCGGCCGGGACCGGGCGCGAGTCGGGAGGGCGGCGTTGAGCAAACAGGCCACGAGCACGGACCGCAAGCCGATCTATGTGGTCTCCGGCAAGGACCGCTTCTTGAGAATCGAGAAGCTGGATGCCTTGCTGGATTCGCTTCTGGGCAAGGCGCGCGACGGACTGGGGCTCGTGATGCTCGAGGGGGCCGCGGCGGAGCCCGCCGACGTGTTCGACGAACTTCGGACGCCCGCGTTGCTGGCCCCCCTTCGTGTCGTTTGCATCACGGAAGCCGACGCGTTTCTGACGCCGCCGAAACAGGCGAAATCGGAACAGCGGGCGGGCCCGCGCGGGAAGAAGGCCGCCACGCGCCGTGAATTGGTGGAGCGTTATCTCGCTTCGCCGAGCCCGACGGGCATTCTCGTCTTGGAGTGCCAGAGCTGGCCGAGCAACACCCGGCTCTACCGGGTCGTGGAGGAGATCGGCCGGCACATTGACACGTCGCTTCCGGGCAAAGGGCACGTGTTGAGCGGGCATTTGGCCTCATGGTCTGCGAACCGGGCGCGGACTGTCTACGGATGCAAACTCAGCGCTGCCGATGCGCGGCATCTCGTCGCGCTGGTCGGCGACGACGCTGGGATGTTGAACATGGAACTGGCGAAGCTCGCCACTTTCATCGCCCCCCGAACGGAGATTCGCGCGGCGGATATCGACGCGCTGGTGGGCCATTCGCGTCAGGAGATGGTCTTCCGCGTGACGGAGGCGATCGCGAAGCGGAGGCCGGGACAGGCGTTGGCCCTGTGGCGGCAGGTCCTCGCGAGCGACCGGGACGCCAGTTATCGCGCGGTCGGTGGGCTCGCCCATGGTTTTCGAGAACTGGCCGAGGTCAAGCGGGCCGGTCCCCAGGCATCTTGGGTGGGAACGAAGATCCTGCCGCAGAGCGAGCGATTCTCCCTCGCCCGGTGGCATGAGATTCTGGTTAGACTATTGCGGATCGATCTGGGCTCGAAGAGCGGGGGGGGCACGGTCGAGGTATCGGTCGAGAAACTGATCGTGGAACTGTGCGCGGCGTCCTGACGCCGACACCCGGCGCCTGCGAAGGTAAAGGATTACAACGATGCGAACGAGAAGGACCCGGTTGAGCCTGAAGGTGGGTTTGCCGATGGTGCTGGTGCTGCTGATGGGCTGCACGGAAACACATCGGCAGCGGTGGAACGAATTCTGGGGGTTGGATCAGCCGCAGCGCAAGCCGGTGGTTCGAGGGCAACCGGCCGCTTCCGAGCCGCGAGCCGAGCCGGCCGCCGTTGCCGAGGTTGAGCCCGCGAAGGCGCAGTCCGCCGCGCCGGGCAAGGAGCCGACCGACGACGTCGATCGCCGCGTGAATGACTACGTGCGCAGCCTCCCGCCCCGCGATGCCGCCGACTACGAGCCCGACGACTACTTGGCCAAGATCAGGCGCCAGGAAGATCCTGGTCGGCGGAAGCACGTCAAGCTCGCGGCCGGGCAGCGCTCACCTGCGGGGGGAACGGATCGTGACACGAGCGATGAAGACGTGGGAATCCGCGAAGTGCCCGTTTCAAACGAGCCGCCGCCGAAGCCGGGCGGCAGCGGCTTGGTTCGAACCGCCTCGACCGCTGATAAGGATGCGGGCTCGACCGATGACACAACCGGCGCGGCGCCGCTGACCGCTGATCTGCCGCCGCCGGTGTCAGTGGACGCGGCGCCGCAGCCGGCCGTGAATCGCGCATCTCCCGCGAAGAGTCCGGCCGACGTTGCCCGTCCGAACAGCGGCGGCGCGACCGCGAACGCCGGTCCGGCGGCCGTCGAGACGCCGCTCGATCCGGCCGATCTCGCGCCGGTGCTGAAGGAAGTCCAGATCGCCGCCGCCCCAGAGCCCGAGCCCGAACCGCCGCCCGTGGAGAAACGGGCGGAACCGACCTCGCCGAAGCCGAACACGGCACCGCCGCCCGAGCCGGTGGATACGTTTGAGAGCCGGTTGGCTGCGCTGGCGAAACGCGTCTCGAGTGATCCGAACGACATCGAAGCGCAGTATCGCCTTCGTCTGATGTACCTGATCGACGGGCAGGACGCCAAGGCCCTGGCACCGATCGAAGGGATGGATGCCGACATCCAGGAGATCATCCAGGCACAGATCAGGGCCCTCATCGCGGGGCGATCCGCGTCGGGCCGCGACTCGGCGGAATGGGCCAACCGGCAGCGCGAGGCGATCGAGGACCTGCGAACCCGCGTCCGGGCACGGGCCGATCTGACGGTTCCCAAGGTGGTCCTGTGCACGGCGATCGACGGCTTCGGTCGCTACGAACCGATCGAGCCGGCCCGGTTCCCGGCAGGGCGGAACAACCTGGTGCTCATCTATATCGAAGTGGACAACTTCAGCAGCAAGAAGACCCGGTCGGGGCTCTACCGCACGCTGCTGTCGGTTCGGCAGAACCTCTTCAGCAAAGACGGCCAGAAGCTCTGGAGCAAGCGGGACGACAACATCGAAGACCTGTCTCGTGAACAGCGACAGGATTTCTATCTCACGATCGGTCCCATCTCGATTCCGAAAAGCCTGGCCCCGGGGACCTACACCCTCAAGGTCGAGGTGGAGGACATGCTGGCCGGTAAGTTGAACAGCGGAGTGGCCCGATTCCAGATCGTGCCCTGATCGGCCCGATCCGCCGCGTGGGAGTCGAGCGTGCTCGATCCGATTGGATCAACCTCGTGGCATCACCGGCACCTGGCGTGTTTTCGCAAGCTCGATGAGATTCTGCGGGCCGCGGCGCTCGACGAACCGACAGTGCTTCTCGTCGGTCCGGGCGGCGTGACGTGCGCGGCTGCGCCGATGTTGAACGACGCCGCGGAGGATGCGTGCGTCCTGCGGCGACTCCTCGGCGACGCGGCGCGCTACAGCGACCAGGTCCTGCGGCGCATCCCCGGCATGCCGTTGCGATCACTCGAACCGGTGGAACTTGCGAAGACGCTGTCGGTTCCTCACAGGTTGATCGTGGCCGACCGTTCTCAGCGGGTTCTGGCCGCGGTATCGCGCGATCTGCCGGGTGTCACGTGCCATTGCGTCGATATCTCGTTTCAGCCGTTGCCCGTTCGCGCGGAGGTCGTCATCGCGTTCAACATCATTTCTCGTCTGGGTGATGGGGCGGCAACGGGCGTCGGGCATGTCGTCGAAGCGGTGTTGCCGGGTGGTTGGCTCCTGATGGACGACCGCTCCGCCGACGCCCACCTCGGCGTATCTTCTCAGTTCACGCGCGTCGCGCCGAAGACTTATCGACGATCCTGCTGACGGCCACAGGTGGTCGGAATCGGCGAGGAACCGAAACCGCGCGCCCGGCGAATCGACCGACAATCTCGCTTCGCGCGCGGGTGGGCGTGGTTTATGATGACGGTTCCATGGACGGGACGCCGCTCAGCAAGACGATGGATCGCGATGATCTCACGCGCCCCGCTTGTCGCCTCATCCTCTCGGAATTGTTCGGCCTCATGCGGCGGATGCAGTCCCAATCCGCGGCCTATTCCTCCTGGTACGGCAAACTCGACGGATGGCCGAGCCTTTGGGAACGCGCCAACCGCGGCGAGGGCTACGCGCCCTGGCCGGGGAATCCCGACGAAGCCCGGGTGCCCTGGTTCCTCCTCTGGGAGATCGCCTGGCTGGCGGCCCACACGCCCGTCCGGCCGGGGGCCCGCGTGCTCGACATGGGCGGGGCGGGTTCGCTGTTCTCGTGCTATCTGGCCAGCCGCGGAATCGAGGTGCACGCCATCGATCTGGACGAAAGCCTGTGTCGCCAGGCTCGGGAGACGGCCCGACGCATGGGGTGGCGACTTCTCGCCCGCCGGATGGACATGACCCGGCTGGATTATCCCGACGGCTTCTTCTCGCACGTGTTCAGTGTCTGCGTTTTCGAGCACCTGCCGATCTCAGGACGGGTCGCTTGCAATCGTGAGGTCTGTCGCGTCCTGGCACCCGGCGGGACGGCCTCCTACACCTTCGACTACGCCAATCCCCAATCCTTCGGCCGGCTCGATACGCCGGAGGACGTCCATCGGCAGCTCGTCGAGCCGTCGGGACTGCAGCCGCGGGGCTCGCGGGAGTTCTGGGATTGCGGGAAACGGTACCTCCAGACGCCCCAGTGTGCCGGCTTCAGCCGCTTCACGCGGCTTGCGGCGACGGCGCAGGCGTTTGTGACGCGTTCGGTCGATCGCCGGCGGCTGGCGGAAGGCACGACGTCCTATACGTTCGGTGCCCTGTTCCTGCGAAAGCCGGACGGTCGGGCGGCCGGAGAGGTGGCCGGCGGGGCCCGGGAGGGTTCCGCCGAGCGGCGTCCGAAAGGGGAACGACGGCGGGCCGGATAGCGGCGGCACTTTTTCGCCAAAAGTGCAATCTGATTCGCACCGACTCGCCGATAGAGTAAGAATAGCTCGCGCGTCATCGATCGCCGGTTGCCCAAGCGCCGCCGGCCGGGAACGGGGTTCTCATGCAGACCGGAGCCGCCCAACATCGACATTTCAAGACCTTGATTGTCCTGGTCATCGCCATGACGGGCGGGACCTTCCTGTTGTTCTGGATCGCCCGGTTCGCCCCGATCACCCCGCTGCGCGCTTCGGTCGCGCCGTGGGACCGGATCATGGTCCGCGCCGAGCCCGCCCGGGCGCCTCGCGGCTTTTTCCATTATCGGATTGGTCCGGCGGGCCGGCTCTTTCAGAGCCAGGCGTGGCTCGAAGGCCTGCACGAACGGGGGAGCCACGGCACGATTCACATTCTGCTCACCTGTGAGGATCGAGACCTCCGGGTGACGCCCGCCCAGGCCAAGACCCTGTCTTCGGTTCTGTCCAAGCTGCGCCGGGAATACGCCATTCCGACCCGTCGCGTCGCCGTGGAGCGGCGTTTCCCTCCTCTCGAAGAGGCCGGCCTTCGCGGCAGGGTCTTGCCGCGGACGTGAGCCGTCGCGCCGCCGGTTGGGGCTTGCAGCAGGTGGGTGGATCGTGTGCGTCTCCTCTCCGGTTGCGGCTCTCCACCTCCCCCGTAACGGGCTTCGATTCGGATTCCGAGGGCTCGGCCGGCGGTTCAACCCGCGTCTGTGCGCGGAGGCGTTCCCGATGTACGCTCCGCCCGGATGAAGGCCCTGGTTTATGACATTTCGCCGGTGCGGTGGGTCGTCTGCAAGGCCGCCGGCGCGGTCACGAAACGCGCCTACTTCGGGTCGCTGTCACCTCTGCGACTCGTGGAGCGACCGGTCCCCACGCTTCCGGGACCCGATTGGGTCCGGCTCAAGACCCGTCTGGGCGGGATCTGCGGGACCGATTTCGCCCTCATCCTGCAGCGAAACCACCCCGCGACGATTCTGCAACAATTCTCACGCTTTCCAGCCGTCCTTGGCCATGAGAATGTGGCGATCATCGACGCGGTGGGGAGCGATGCGGCCGATTGGCCGATCGGCCGGCGGGTGTGCGTCGATCCCGCCCTCGGCTGCGCCGCTCGAGGGAACGAACCGGTCTGCGACCAATGCCGCCTGGGACGAACCTCGCTCTGCGAGCACCCGGGCGACGACCGCTTTCCCCCTCGGGTCCTGTTGGGGCTCAATCCGCTGACCGGCGGAAGCTGGGCCGAGTTTTTCCTTGCGCATGTCTCGCAGCTTCACGCGGTACCGGACCGCATGACCGATGAGGCGGCCGTGCTGGTCGACCCGGTCGCTTCCGCCGCGCACGCCGTGTTGCGTCGGCCCCCGCGCTCCGGCGAGGCGGTTCTCGTCAACGGGTCGGGGGTCATTGCGCTCGGCGTGATCGCGGCGATTCGGGCTCTGGGGCTGGACAACCGCATCACCGCGGTCGTTCGGCACCCGTTTCAGGCGGAATCGGCGATGGCCCTCGGCGCGACCCGCGCGCTGGTTCACCCGCGCCGGTGGACCATGCGGGACCGGTTTGCTTCGATTGCCGCAGACGTGAACGGGGTTCGGCTGGCCGGCCGATTCGGGAACCAGGCGCTGATCGGGGGCTATGCCGTGACCTATGAGTGTACAGGCAGTCCGCAAGGGCTGAGCAGCGCGCTGAAGTGGACCCGCGCGCGAGGGACCGTGGTGGCCGCCGGTACCACGGGCATTGCCCGCATCGATACGACGCCTTTCTGGTTTGACGAATTGGAGGTCGTCGGCGCGAACGGGCGGCAGGTGGAACTGGTCGATGGCCGGCGATTGCATTCGTACGACCTGGTGTTCGAGTGGATCACCTCCGGGCGGCTGGATCTCTCCAAGATGGTTGTGGCGCGTTATCCCCTGTCCGAATACCGCCGGGCGTTGGTGGATTTGCTGGATCGCTCGCGGAATCGCTTCATCAAGGCGGTTTTTGCGCCCGACGGCCCATAAAACTCCTCACGCCCCCGGCCTCTCGCGCCGAAGAAACTGGCGCTCGCGTCGGACGGGGGTTCGACGCGCGGAGGCTGAAAAACGCCGAAGGGCTCGGCGCCGGCCGACAGAGGGCAAACATGAGACGGAAGAATCGCAAGATCACGACGTGGGCCGTCCTGGCCCTGCTGTCCTGCGCGACGGTTTCGACGGGGTGCGAACCCAGCGGGCTGCTCGGCGCCAACCTGAATCTGAACTTCATCGTTCCCCTGGGGCTCAACGGCACGCCGGGGTTCTACAACCCGTTCGGGCTTGTGCAAGCGCTGGTCAATTCGCTGGTGGGCGCGACGACGCCCGGCTCCGACGGCGGCTCCGGCGGCGGCGCGGGAGACGGCGGCGCCGATCCGGGAGCGATCGGCGGCGTGCTGTAGCACGGCTGCGCGCGCCGGTCTCGTCATCACGCAGCGGCCGCCGCGGGGGGACGACCGCCACCTGCCCTGCCGAGCGTGGTTCCGGGCTCGCCGAGCGCGAGCTTTCCTTTTGCAGACCGACCGGCCGGTCTTCGGTAAGATGACCGTCCATGTCGGTTGTGCTGGACTGCCCGCACTGCCGCAAGGCGGTGACCGTCGTCGATGACCTCGTCGGTCGCGTGATGGCCTGCCCGCACTGCGGCGATCATTTCACGCTTCCTCGACCGGGGGACTCGCCGGTGGCGGTGGCGGGCCCTTCTCACAGTTTCGTGCCGGTGGCGGGCATCCGCTTTACGTTTGCGTGCCAGCGTTGCAGCTCGATCCTCGAGGCCCGGGGCGGGATGGCGGGCCAGCGCGGGCGCTGTCCGACCTGCGGCGCGGTCTTCACGATACCGTCGGTCGACGCCGCAACGGGCCGTGCCGTCGGAGACGCCGTGGTCGAAGACGACGGTCAACTTCCGACGCCGATGCACGCCTATGCCACGGCCGGTGCGAAGGCGCCGAAGATCGTTCGCAAGGACGACGGCGAGCAGGTGATCCTCTGTCCGCGATGTCAGCGCGCAATGCCGGTCGATGCGAACACATGCGCCGCCTGCGGCATGCCGTTTACGATGGACGGCGCCGCGGCGATTGCCGTCGGGGGGAGCGGCTCGAACGGCATGGCCACCGCCGCGCTGACCGTCGGCGTTCTGTCGCTGCTGGCCTGGATGTGCTCGCCGATTCTCGGCTGTGTCGCGATCGGCCTGGGGATCGCCGGGCTCCGGCGCGCGGAGAAGACGGGCGGCCTTCGGACCGGCCGAAAGATGGCGATAGCGGGAATCGTTTGCGGCGCTCTCTCGCTGGCAATCTACGGGTTGTACCAGTACTTCTTTTGACGCCGTGCTGTGCAGAGGGGCCGGGTTCGTCTCCAAACCTGTTCCAGGGTCGAGGCGAGCTCGAATCATGAGGCAGGTTTGACGCACGGCTCCGTCGGGGTTCAAATCCTGTCGGGCTCGCGAGAGTCGAAGGACGCCTGCATGCCGCAAGATCCCGATCTGATCGAAACCAGCCGATGCAAGGACCTGCAAGCCGGGCGCTCGCTCGAATGGCTCGTGACCAACGGCCGCGGCGGATACGCCATGGCCGCCGTGAACCAGATGCTGACCCGGCGCTATCACGGCCTGCTCGTCGCCGCCGTCGATCCGCCGGTTCGACGTTTTGTCCTGCTGGCGAAGCTCGACGCGGTCGTCACGATCGAGGGCCTGACCTATGAGCTGGCGACGAACGACTACCCCGAGGCGGTCCACCCGGAAGGCTTCCGGCGCCTCGAGTCGTTTCGGCGCCGGCCGTTCCACACCTGGCGATGGCGGGCCGGCGAAGCCCTGATCGAACAGACGCTCTGCATGGTCGAGGGCGAAGACACGACGGTCGTCCGCTATCGGCTGATCGAGGGGCCTGACGCCGTGATGCTGACGGTGCGCCCCCTTTGCACGAGCCGACACTTCCATCACCTGACGCACTACCGCGACATGGGACCGCCCAACGTGCAGGCCGAGGGTTCGCGCCTGGCGTTGCACTGGTCCACCGATCGTCCGAGTTGGTTCCTTGATCACAATGGGACTTTCATCGTGCGGCCGGACTGGCACTATCGTTACGAGCTCGCCCTCGAACGCGAACGCGGCTACGACGGCTCGCAGGACTTGTTCACGCCCGGTGACGTGACGACGACCCTTCGCGCGGGCGATGCCGACGGCCTGGTTTTCGTCGCCTCGACGAAAGAAAGGCCGTGGCGCAATTACGCGGAGGCCTTTGCCGCCGCCGCGGCGAGGGACGAACGCGCCGTCGCCGGCGCGGATACCGACGATCCGCTCATCGAACCGCTGATGCGATCCACGGCGGATTTCATCGTCCGTCGCGACGACGATCTGCGGAGCGTGATCGCGGGGTATCCCTGGTTCGGCGACTGGGGGCGCGATACGTTCATCTCACTTCCCGGGCTCTGCCTGGTGACGGGTCGGTTCGACGCGGCGCGTCGCATCATTCGGGCGTTCGCGGGTCATGTCGACCGCGGGCTGATTCCGAACCGGTTTCCCCCCTACGGCGAAGCGCCTGCGTATGACACGGCCGATGCCTCGCTCTGGTTTGTGCACGCCGCCGGGCGGTATCTGGCCTACACACGCGACCGCGCGCTCCTTGACGATGGGGTTTATTCCGCCGTCGAAGCGATCCTTGACGCGCACCAGGAGGGCACGCGACACGGCATCGGCGCGGATGCCGACGGCCTGCTCGCCGCGGGCGAGGACGGCTTCGCGCTGACGTGGATGGACGCGAAGGTCGAAGGCCGCGCCGTCACACCGCGGCGCGGCAAGCCGGTGGAGATCAACGCGCTGTGGTACAACGCGCTGCGGGTCGGGTCGGACCTCGCCGAGGCGAAAGGCGAGGCGCGCCGGGCATCGACATGGCGACGCGCGGCCGAGAGGGTTCGGGAGGCCTTCAATCTGCGCTTCTGGAACCCGGCGCTCTCCTGTTTGTTCGACGTCGTGGACGCGCCGTCGGGCGACGGCCCGAACGGCGTGGGTCCGCGCGATGATCCCACCATTCGGCCGAATCAGTTGTTGGCGATCAGTTTGACCCACACGGTCCTCGATTCGTCGCGCTGGGAGGCGGTTGTCACGCTCTGTCGGCGCGAACTGTGGACGCCTCTGGGTCTGCGGACCTGCTCACCCGCCGATCCAAGCTACCACGCCCACTACCAGGGCGGCGTGACCGCGCGGGATACGGCCTACCACCAGGGGACGGTCTGGCCCTGGTTGCTGGGGCCGTTCGTGACGGCCTATGTTCGGGCATTCTCGCGGCAACAGGACGTTCGCTCGACGGCCCGTCGTTTCCTCGACGGGTTGCTGCCGCACCTGGCCCAGGCGGGTCTGGGCGGTGTGAGCGAAGTCTGCGACGGCGACGCGCCGCACACGCCGGGCGGGTGCCCGTGGCAGGCCTGGAGCGTGGCCGAACCGTTGCGGGCCCTGTGCGAGGACATCCGCGGAACCCATCCGGCCGAGGTGAGCCCGGCCGAGCGGCCGAGCCGCGTTTCCACCCTGCCGTAGGCGCCCGGCACGTGCCGTTGCATGGCTTCGGGCCGTCCGTCCTCGCTCCGCACCGATCGTTTCTTCGTGGCATCCACCTACAGGAATCGTGTGAAGAGCCACGGCCTCTTGCTTGTTCGCGCGTTTCCGTGAATTCGGGCGACAATTCTGTTATGCTGGTGGCGGAGGAAAAGGGGAAGGCGACATCACGCCGTCGGCCGGTATCACGAAGCACACAACAAAGCGCGGATCACGTATCCGCGCGCACGCCGCCAATGGGAGCGCACCATGAAGCGTGTCATTACGATCGCGGGCTTGCTGTTGCTGGTCGTCGGCTGCCGGTCCGGGGGCGCGCGAACCGGGCTGGAAACCGAGCGGGATCACCTCGGGTTCGGGCCGCCACCACCCGGCTACATCAAGATTCGCGGCGAGGCGGTGCCGGGGTGGGAGCCGTGGCACATGTTCGCCGCGCCGCGCGGCGCCGGCCGGGCGTTGCTCTGGCAGCCGCTCGGTCCGCGGCCGATCCTGGATGAGTTCTGGAGCGGCACCGATGATGCATCCGGCCGGGTCGTGTCGATCGCCGTTCACCCGGTTGATCCGAATACGGCGTACATCGCGTCGGCCTCCGGCGGCGTCTGGAAGACCACTGACGGCGGCGGGCTCTGGACCCCACTGACCGACGAGCTCTCGAATCTCAACCACGGCTGCGTGGCCATCGACCCATCCAATCCGAGTACGATCTACGCCGGCACCGGCGAGTATACATTGCAGAGCACGGGCGACGGGATCTTTCGATCGACCGACGGCGGCACGACCTGGCAGCGGATCGGCACGACCGGGCAGGTCGGTTCCACCTGCAGCCGAATCATTGTCGATCCGACGAATCCGCAGGTGATCCATCTCACCGGCAACAGCGGCTACGTGCGCTCGACCGACGGCGGGGCGACCTGGCTCGCGCTGTTGCCCGGCCTGGCATCCGACTTGGCATTGAATCCGACTGATCCGAGCCGCGTTTACGTCGGCCGCCATGGTGACGGCGTCTACCGCTCGCTGGACGGAGGCAACAGCTTCGTGAAGCTTGCGGGGGGACTGCCGTCTTCCGGTTTCGACCGGATCATTCTCGCGTTGGCCGCCTCGAATCCGAACGTGGTCTACACCGGGCTGATGTCCGGCGGCAGCCTGCTCGGCCTGTACAAGACGACGGACGGCGGAAACGTCTGGACGCACTTGGCCAACACGCCCGACTTCCCGTCGCCCCAGGCTTGGTACGATGCGTGTCTCGCGGTCGATCCGGCCGATCCGAATACGGTCTATGCCGGCGGCGTCTTCCCGTCGTATGCGGTCGCGGGGGTCATCCGTTCGACCGACGGCGGTGCGAGTTGGACCGACATCACCTACGGGCTGACCGCGCAGTTGCATCCCGATCAGCATGCGCTGGCCTTCGGTCCGGACGGCACGCTCTGGGTCGGCAACGACGGCGGCGTCTGGAAGAAACCCCCCGGCAGCGCCGACTGGATCAACACGAACGCGACCCTCACCGTTACGCAGAACTACAACATCGCGTTGCACCCGACCGATGTCGCGCGGGTGATCGGCGGCACGCAGGACAACGGCTCGGTCGAGCGGCAGACCGCGATCGAGGATTGGCCCCAGATTCTCAGCGGCGACGGCGGCTTCTGCGCATACGACTTCACCGACCCTCGGCGCAAGTACACGACCTATGTGTACCTCAACGTCTATCGCTTCAATATCGACGGCAGTGTGGATTGGATTTCCGGGCCGTGGGGCAACGATCCCGTCAATTTCATCGCGCCGCTGGTGATGGACCCGAATGACCCGAACACACTGCTTGGTGGGACGGATCGGGTCTGGCGAACGACGAATGCCGCGACCGCGGCAACCTGGACACCGATCAGCGACAACACCGTCGGCGCCGGCGGAAGGCTGAACGCCATCGCGGTTGCCCGGACGGATTCCAACGTGATCTACACCGGCAGCTCGACGGGGAAGGTCTATCGAACATTGAACGCTTCGACCTGGTCGGATCTCTCGACCGGTCTGCCCGCCGGGCAGATCAGCGACATCTGCGTCAGTCCCGGTGATTTCGACGTCGCCTATGTCGCGTTCCACAACACGAGCGGACCGCGCGTCTTGCGGAAAGACACCGGCGCTGCGACATGGACCGACGTCACCGGCGACCTGCCGGCGGGCGTCTCGGCGCGGGCGATGGTGGTGGATTGGCGTTTCTCGCCGCCCGGGCTCTACATCGGCTCCGGTGTCGGCGTCTATTCCTCCTCGGACGGCGGGGCGAGTTGGATCAAGGACGGGCTCGATCTCCCGAATGTGAACATCGGCGATCTGGCGATCCATCCGGTGGACAACACGCTCATCGCCGGAACCTACGGCCGCGGCGCCTGGCGGGCCGATCTGCCGGCGCCGTGCAACCTGCCGGGCGACGCCAATCAGGACGGCTTGGTCGACGGCAACGACGTTGCCTGCTTCACGGATTGCCGCCTGGGCGGCGCCGGGGGGCCGCCCTGCAACTGCGACTGCGCCTATCCCGCTCAGACGACGGCCGACGCGATCAATCTGTTCGTGGCCGCGCTGATCGCCGGGCCCTGACGCGCGGCGCTCGATCGGCGCGGCGATGGTTCGGTCTCCCTGGAGCGACGCTACTTCACCGCGAGCGAGCGGACGTATTCCTCGATCGCCCGCTGTTGGCCCTGTGCCTTGGTTCGCAGCGCGGCCACCTCTTCGCGAATCCGCTCGATTTCCGTCTCCTGCTTGTCGAACTTGCGCTCGTAGCGCTGGTACAGGTCGCGCTGGCGGTCGAGCACTTCCATGTTCCGGCGGATGCGGTCCTGCTCCTTCGTGATCTCTTCCAGGTTCGTCTCGCGGGATGCGATCGCCTGCGTCGTCTCGTCCAGCGCCGCGCGAAGTTCCATCAGTCGATTCAGCGCTTCCCGCACCGCCTTGCTGATGACCTTGGACCGCAGGCGCAGGGCGAGATGTTCCTGAGCCATCGTCGAGAGGATGACGCCGTTTTCCTGTTGCTGCTCCAGGAGAACCGACAGGGTCCGGGTCTTCTTCGCGGGCAGGGCGACCTTGAAGCGGGCGCCGGAGGCGGTCTTCTCCTCGGGAGACTCGGGGGCGACCAGCTCCCAGCCGGACCCGATCGCCTGCTCGACGAGCACCGTCCGGTCCTCGTGGTCCTTGTTGCGCAGCGTGTAGATCCGCAGGTCGACCAGCTTGCTCCGCTGCCAGATCGCGCCCTTGCCGATCCAGACCTCGGTCACCTGCTCGGGTGCCCGCTCTTGCTTGACGGAGACCGCCACGCCAAGGTCGAGGGCGTATGCGATGAGGCGGTCGTCGTCGATCCGCAGGTCGGGCAGCTTGGCGTCGCCGGCATAGACGTTGCCGTCGAACAGGGTGACCGGCCCCTGCATCAGTTGCAGGCCGGTGGCGTTCTTCATTCTCACGCCGTTGAGCGGGTGCCTGGGATGGGTCGCGGGGTTGTAGATCGACAGCTTCTCGGCGCGAACCTCGGCCGCGACGATCGGGAGCATCGCCGAATGCTGCCGCTTCAAAGAGACCGGCGTCTTGATCGTATACTGGAACAGTTCGCCCGCCTCCCCGGCCTCGGCGAGCGACCGGATGCGGGCATCGTAGAGGCCGTCGCGGTCTTTCTCGCCTTCGGCATCCAACAGAGATATCCTCGCGCTCGCCAGTCTCTTCCCAGCGCGGCGTCGTCCTCCTCCCCCGGCCAACCCTCCGGTTGCGATTCTGTCGTCCGGTTTTCCCTTTCTTGCCACGAATCTCCCGCCGCCGAGGCCGCCCTCGTATTCATGCGGTCGCAGGGATTCGTACATCGCCATCTTTTCGACCGGCCGTTGCATGTAGAGGGACCGGTAGAGGTCCATCTCAAAGCTGATCGGCCGCCCGGAGACCAGGTTGAGCTGTACGTCCTGCCAGTCCTCTTCGGTGGCGTTTTCCACGATTGCCCAGCCTTGGAGGAAGGCCTTGCCGTCTTCGCCGAGCACCAGGCGGTAGGTCGTCTTCCAGACGGGCGTTTCCAATAGGTAGTCCACGCGGACGCGTCGGCGGCCCTCGCCCTCGAAGTGCAGCACGATTGATTTCTTGTCCGTGTCGTGCGTGGCGGCCAATGTCGTCAGAGCCTTGCGCAGCTCGCTCTCGATCTTCGGGTCGAGAAACCTGATGCCGGAGAGCTGGGCCAACGTGAACGTCCGCAGCCCGTCTTCGGTCAGCAGGTTGAGCAGGACTTCCGCGATGATTTCGCCCTGCCGGGTCGTGGTCTTCTTCTTCTCCACGTTGACGATCAGGCCGGTGGTCGGATTCGGCGTTTTCACCTCGACCCGGACGCCGCGGAGCTGTTCCAGGAGCTGAGCGAGGCTGGGGTGGCCGGTGATGTCCACGCCGAAGGTTCTCAGCGTCTTGTCGGTCGGCTGGAGGGAGGGATACTCCACGGCGGAGAACGACCCGCCGTCCAGGTCGTGGAGGACCAGCGACTTGAGGATGTCGTTGATCTGGTCCGCGCGGAAGCGCAACTCCGCCGTCGCCGTGCCGTCGATCGTGGCCGCCGCCTCGAAGCAGCCGACGCCCGACGTGAACAGGGAGACCTTCTTCAGTTTCAATTCCGCTGCCGGGGCGGTCTGCCATGCCAGCAGGCAGATCGCCCATGCGCCCACGATTCGTGCCATGATCGTACTCCTTGTTGAAAGGTCACAGGCCGGGAATGTCTTGCCGTCGCAATGCCGGAGGCCGGGTCCGGGTCGATCGATTCTAGGCCCTCGCGATGTTGGACGCGTGGTCGGCGTTTCGGTTCCCTCGAGAACACCGGAGAATCCGCCGGAGGCGATGGCGCTCCGCATGTCTGAGGGCGGCTACAGCACGAAGTCCGCGTCGTCCTCGATCGAGTCGTGGGCCGGTCGGGCGGGAGGGGGGCGCTTGTGGTGGGGGAAGGCGTGGATCAGCGCCATGCCCGAGGCGAACCCGCCGATGTGCGCCCAATAGGCGACGTTTCCCTTGCCCGCGCCGGAAAAGGCCGGCCACAGGTTTTGAAGCAGGATGTAGATTCCGAGATAGGACCAGGCCGGCAGGCTGATCGTCGCCGGATACCAGCCGATCGGCACGATCGCGAGGATGCGGGCGAAGGGAAAGAGCAGAATGTAGCCGCCCATGACGCCGCTGATCGCGCCGCTGGCGCCGACGAGCGGCACGAAGCCCGGATCGAAATAGGTGTGGAGCAGGTTCCCGCAGACGCCGGTTCCCAGATAGAAGATGAGAAACAGCCAGGGCCCGAGCCGGTCTTCGATGCCGTTGCCGAAGATCCAGAGGAAGAGCATGTTGCCGATCAGGTGGGTCCAGCCGCCGTGCAGGAACATGCAGGTGAAGATGTTCAGCCATCCCGGCAGACCCACCGCGTTCTCGACCGTCGCCTGCGTCGCCACCTTGATCGCGGCCTTGTCCTGGAGCAGGACGGGCCTGCCGCGGTAGTAGAGCGGGCGTCCCCATCGGTCGGTCACCTGCCGGTGCATGGCAGGGTCCTCTTGGAACTGCTGTTGGATTTCCTGCGAGCAGGCGGCGCGAAAACCGTCCGAGTCCCGCACCAGCTCCGCCGGGACGAAGCCGTACTTCCAGGTGAACTGCGTTTGGTCGACTGGCCCCCAGACTTCGAACAGGAAGATCAGACAGTTCAGAACGATCAGGCTGATCGTGACGTAGGCCGTCGAGTGTGTGGGGTTGTTGTCTCGAATCGGCAACATCTTGCAGGTTCCATCGCGCAAAGACGCTCTCGGGTCGCAGGGACTCTACGCGTCTGGCATGGGGCCGGGTTCGCACCGGACGGGACCGCCTGCGAGGAATTGCAGTACGTGCCGGATGGCGGGCCCCAGGAGCCCCAGGCCGTCGCGGACGCCCCGCGGGCTACCCGGCAGCATGACGATCAATGTTCGTCCGGCGATGCCCGCCCCGCCGCGGGAGATAATCGACAAGGGTGTCTTGGAGAAGCTGCCGGTTCGCATGATCTCGCCGAAGCCGGGCAGGGGCTTGTCGATCAGCGGCGCGACGGCCTCCGGTGTGACGTCTCTGATCGCGATGCCGGTGCCGCCGGTTGTGACGATCAGAGACACCTGATCCACGAGAGATTGAACCTTCGCGTGAATGGCGTCGTCGTCGTCGGGAACGATGTCGCGATGGGTCACTTCAATCCCCGCGTCGGCCAGCATTTCCTCGGCCGCCGGTCCGCTCAGGTCCTCGGCGGTGCCGTCGGATCGCGTATCTGAAATGGTCAGGACGGCCGCGGTAGACATGGCGGCATGGTAGCCGGGTTTGATCTCGCGGGCAATCGCGGCCACTCGAGAGATCGATCCGCCCGCGGGTGGATGCGTGTTGTGGAGGCCGGTGTTGTCGCGCGAGTTACTCTTCTTCGCGCGAGAAGTCCTCGGGGTGCATTCGCTCCTCTGCTTCGCGACGGACCCGTTGTTCCTGCGCGTCGGCGCGGCGTTTCGTGACCTGGCGAATAGCGAGATTGATCACCAGCGCGGCAATCAGTCCCCAGGTTTCGGCCTGATAGACCAAGCGACAGATCAATGCCGCGCTGAGGGCCGCGAGGCCCGCGGCGGCGAACCAACTGAAGACCACCCAGATCGCGCGTCCGAGCTTCAAGGCGGCGTCGCCGCGGACGAAGATCCGATCCGCCGCACCCGTCGCGACGACGGCGGCGAAGGCCACATAGGTTGTCGACACGGGCAGCGCCAGACCCGATGCCGTCGTAATCACCGATGCCGAGACCGACATGATGACGCAGGCGCGCAGCGGGTCGTAGTGCAGCGTCTTGCCCTCTTCCGTCTTGGTGATGGTCGGCGCCAGCGACGGCATCGGCTTCTGACGGCGGAGGATCTTGGCGGCCAGCGTGATGGTCCAGGCCGGCGCCCACAGCTTGACCTGGTCGCCTTGGCTGCCCATGCGGACCTCGGCCTGGGTGACGCGCCGGGCTCCCTGCGTGGTCATGCCCAGGACGAGCAGGAGGCCGCAACCGAACAGCGCCCAGAGCGGAATCTCCGCCTGCGTGGCCTCGGCGACGGTTCCCCCGCCCTGACGGATTTGATAAAGCTTTGTGATCGCCAGGCCGGGCGAGGCGCAGTTGGCGAGGTCGTTTTGACCGAAGGCGAAGGCCATGCAGAGCATGCCGATGATCGCGAGGACCGGGAAGAGCAGGCCGGCGGCCTTCTTGCGGAAGGTCACGAGGAGAGAATGGATCAGGATGGCGAACAGCCCCCAGAGGATGAGGATGACGATGGGGGCGCCGTAGGGCGCGACCACGTCCTTCTGGAGGGTCTTGACGAAGTCCAGATGTTTCATCCCCTTGACCAGCATGAAGTAGGTCAGGCCCGCGAGCATGCCGCCGCCGATCCAGCCGCCGTGAAGCAACAGCGCGGGCAGACTCTTCCATTTGTCCCGGATCGCGCCGCGGACCGCGCGCTGAACGAGGAAGGCCATGATCGCGGTGAGGATGATCGAGCAGATGATGCCCAGGATGACCTGCCCCGCCTTGTCCCATTTGACAACGCCGGTCGGTGACATCGCCAGCGCCGCCCCGAGGAGCGAGAAGACCAGTGAGGCCGTCGTGCTGACGGGCATGCCGAACGACGAGTAGGTGTGGAGCAACACCGTGTTGACGATATAGACAGAGATATAAATCGCCAGGGCCTCGTTGAAACCGGCCAGGAGCTTCGGGTCGAAGATGCCCTTTCGCGCCGTCTCGACGACCTGGGACCCCATCGTTGCGCCGAGGACAACGCCGAGCCCGGCGATCCACACAGCCCGTTCGCGCGTCAGCACGCGCGAACCGAATACGGCGTTGACGATGTTGGCCGCGTCGTTCCGGCCGACCTCGATCGTGTTCCACACCAGCATGACCATGGCGAGCCCGAACACGCAGTAGAAGAACGTGCTCATGCCACTGTTCTCGGCTTGACTGAGAAGGAATGTGTGTGAGATGGTCCTACCCGTCCTTGCGCAGATCCCGCGCGACCTGCCGACCGCGCCGATTCGCCGATCCCGCTTCCCCTCGCTTCATCCGTCAGTGCGACAGCATTCGTCGAAGGCGATCGGCCGTCTTCTCCGCGTGGTTGGCCAACTGGCCGAGTTCCAGGAAGACGCGCCACCAGAGCATGAGGTCGGCGGGTTTGATCGAGTCTTCCATGGCGAAGAGCGACTTGCTCATACCGTATTGCGCCTTGTCCGCCTCCCATTCGGCCTTCTCCACGGCGCGGATCATCTCGAAGATCTCATTGGTCTGGTCGGCCCGGAACCCGCCCGCCACGAGGTCTCGGATGTGCTCGTTCATCCGGTAGCCGGCCTCGCAGACGCGCAACACCGCATCCAGGAAGGAGAACAATTCGTCCGAGAGCTGCGCGGGGAGTTTGAGCCGTTTCAGCGTCAGCAGAAAGGCCACGTCCTCCACCGAGTCCGCCATGTTGTCCTGGAGTTTCAGGTAGCCCAGCAAATCGCCGCGATACACCGGCAGGAAGAAACTGCGCGGGATCACCTGGCGAATCTCGTCCTTGATGATGTCGGCCTCGTGTTCGGTCTTGAAGACCTGTTGCGTGAGCTGCTCGAGCTTCTCGAAGTCCTCGTCTCGAACGGCCTCCAACATCGGGCGGACGAGTTCCACGCAGGCCCGGACTTTCTGCAAGTGGTGCAGCAGGGGTTCGAAAGGCGAAGAGTCGAACAATTCTGAAATCAGACCCATGAGCATTCTCTCCCAGGTTCACGCGGCGCGAGCGGCCGGCGGGGCTGCCCCTGACGCGGAGACCGACGGTCTGCCGCCGCAATGCGAGCCCGCGCCGAGGATACCGAGTAATCGGTCAACTGCAAGCTGGATGTTGGGCAGACGATCTCCGGCTGGGCCCGTTGGGTGGCACGGGGGAAGGGGGCCGAGTGTCCGAAGGCAGCCGGGCCCCGGACGGTCGGGCCGACGATTTCGCCCGCATCGGTCGAAGGTCCGACGTGGCAGAAGGTTACGCGGCGAGTGCGGCCGCATGAACCGCCTTGGAATCGATCGCGGCGACTTCATGCGGCAGCGGGGCTCAGTCTCCACCGGGATGTGTGTTGCGCTCTTCGCTTTGATTTGTGCTCGATCGGCTTCGATGTCGGCGGAACACGGAATCCAGCTCGAGGAACCGGAAGTTGATGAGTTGCACGATCACGCCGATGCTCACCGCGATCAAACTCATCGCCAGCAGGGTCCCGGCGCCGAAGATGAACGAGAGCCGATACGCCGATCCCGGACTCCAGTCGACAAGCCAGACCGTTGCCGCCATGACGCCGCTCGCGAGGAACAGCAGAATCCCCATGCCGCCGAAGAATGTCAGCGGTTTGTAAGACCTGAACAGGCTCAGAATCCGGAACAGGACGACGAGACCGTCTCGGAAAGTGCTCAGTTTCGAGACGCTGCCCTCGGGGCGCGCGCGATAGGGCACGTCGATCTCGCGAATGACCCACTTGCGGTAGAGGCACTGGATCGTCATCTCGGTTTCGATGTCGAATCCGTACGCGATGATCGGCAGGTTCATCGCGACTTCGCCGGACAACACACGGTAGCCGCTCATGATGTCCCGCAGATCGGAACCGAAGATCGTGTTGATCAATCTGCGGACGAGCCAGTTGCCGAAGACATGGAAGGGACGGTAGGCCGCCGGCTGGTCGGCGGCCCGGCGGCGACCGACGACCATGTCCGCTTCGCCCGCCATCACCGGCGCCAGCAACTCGCGGACGCGCTCGGCCGGGTAGGTGTCGTCTCCATCCACAATCACGAGGTAATCGGCCGAGATCTTCTCGAACATCGCCGCGACGACGTGGCCCTTGCCCTGTTTCTTCTCACGAATGACGACGGCGCCGGCGCTCCGGGCGAGATTGCCCGTTTCGTCGGTGCTGTTGTTGTCGAAGACGTAGATGCGCGCGTCGGGGAGTTCTCGCCGAAAGTCGTTGACCACCTGTTGGACCGTCGCCGCTTCGTTGTAGCAGGGGATGAGCACGGCGATCCGGGGCCCTGTGGTCTTCGACTCAGTCATCGATCGTCCCGATTCAGGCGCTTCAGCAAGAAGCGCGCACCTGGGCGGCGCGGTCGCCGGCGCCCGTCATCTTGGCGCCGGCAGGATGATACGCCGTCGGCGTTCAGCTTTGACCCGGCCGGCCGTGCTGTCAACCCGGCCCCATGTGTGCGCCGGCTGTGCTTGATTGCACCACGATGGTACCGTTGTAGAATCAAGCAATCATGCGCCTCGTGCTGCTGACGCTTATCTCATTGCTCCTGATCGGCATGGCTCCAGCTTGCGTGGATGCCGCCGGCAATCGCGTCACCCTGCGACAATGGTGGGACGATCGTCTTGGGAACCGGTCATCTGAACCGTCCGAGGCGACGGCGTCGCGACCTTCAACGACGACGCGTCCGGACGCGCCGGAACGCAGCGACGCCGAGGTCGCGCGTCGATCGGCGCCCGCGGCCGAATCGGCGACACCGGCGGAAGGCGCCGCGACCGGATATCGGGCCGCCCGGCCGCCGCGGCACGCCATTCAGGCCGATGCCTTGGAGATCGACGGGCGGCGCGTCGTCACGGTCGAGCAGATTCTCGAACCCCTGATGCCGCAGCTCCGGGAGATGGCGGCGGTTCTGCCGGCAGCGGTCTATTACGACCGCGCGACCGAACTCGTTCGACGTCGCCTCCGGGACGTCATGTCGTTGCACCTGATCTACCGCCGGGCGGGACAGCGGATTACGGCGGAGATGGAGCCTCAGATCAGCAAGGCCGTGGAGCGCATGGAGCGCGATCGCATCAATCGCGAGTTCAACGGCCTGGAGACGCGATACACCCAGTTTCTTCGGAAACAAGGCAAGACGCGCGAGGAAGCCCGTGAGCAGCTCCGCAAAGTGGTCGTCGTCGATAGCTATCTCCAGGATCGCTTGTACCCGATGATCCCCGAACCGCGGAAACGGGAACTCCTGGACTACTACAAGTCCCACCGGTCCGACTATTCACGGCCCGAGCGTCGCGAGTTGTTTCTGATCGACATTCCCTGCGCGGCGTTTCTCGGCCCTGAGGCCCGGCCGGACGACCTGCCGCTCGCCGTGCAGAAGGCTCGCGAGGCGATCGAGGCCGCCGCGCGGGAACTCGCCGAGGGCAAACCGTTTGAAGAAGTCGCCCGGCGGTACTCGCAGGGTCCCCACCGGGCCGACGGCGGCGCGTGGGGCGATATCACGTCTCCGATGGCAGGACGCTGGCAGGCGCCCTACGCCAGGTTTCTTCAGATGAAGGAAGGCGAAATCAGCGAGATCATTGAGGTCGATCACCCGGCGCCGCACGGCCACACCGTCAAGACCTTCTTCATCGTCAAGGCCGGCAGGATCGAGCCCGCCACGGTCAGGTCATTTCGGGACGCCCAGCCGGAGATCATTCGGATCCTCAAGCACGAGAGCTTCCAGCGGCTCAGGGCCCGGTTTCTTCAGAAGGAGTTCGATCGTGCCACGATCGATTCGTTGAATGCCTTCGGTGAGCTGGTGATGCGGTCGATTCCCGAACCGGCCCAAGCAAACGGCGGTCCGGCCATCTCGCCGCCGTGAGCCCGCCGGGCGCATGACGACTCACGGCGCTGCAATCAGGGCGGCGACGAACGGCGCGACGTCGTTGTCATCCACGATCCCGTCCTGCGGCGGCATGTCGGCCTGGCAGGTGTACCCGGCCGCCGTGAAAACATCGACAAAACGCTGGATGTCATCCCCCGTCAAGGCGCCGTCGCAGTTCATGTCGGCGGGCAGGATGCCCGGGCAGCCGGGAAACTCGCAGTCATCCGGAACGGCGTTGCCGTTGCAGTCGAGGCTTGTTCCGGCGAGGACATCGGTGCCGTCGTGGATGCCGTTGCCGTTGCAGTCCGGGGCGATGTGCAGGAAATAGACGTCCTGCTCGCCGTTGAAGGTGGCCGCATAGGCCAGATTCGCGCCGGAATCCATCGACACCATGTGGAAGTAGTCGCCCATCTTGTTCTGGTTCGGGTAGCCCAGGGTGTGGTTGAACGCGGGCGTCAGGGGAATGTTCGCCGTCCAGGTCACGCCCGCATCGAGCGAATAGGCGTAATAGAGCTCAGAGAAGTTCCCGTTCGGATTGAGACGGGTGTCGAGCCAGACGACATCGATGCGGCCGTTGGGCGCGACGGCGAGCGTGCCGAGCCATTGATAGGCGTTCGTCCCGAATGGGTCATCGTTGATCCGAACCGGTGCGCTCCATGTGGCGCCGTCGTCCTCACTGCGGATGAACATGACGTCGAGGGGATCGGAACCCGGCGGGTTGACCGAGCCGAGAACGTAGAGGTTGCCCTGTGTCGGGCCGTTCGAGTGGTCCGTCGCGACCCAGACCTGCCCGAGGAGGCCCGAGGGGTTCGGACCGCCGGTCGTCGTGAACCCGCCAAGGTTGATCGTCTGAACGGGCGCGAAGGTCGGCGTCAGAGACGGATCGCGCGCGGTGGTCGATTTCGTGAACAAGTGCACGCTCTGATCGAGCGAGGCGCCGGCCGCGTACAGGGTGCCGTCGGGTCCGACGTCGAGCGTGCCCCACTTCATGCTCGGCTGGGGCAACGCGAACGGCCCCTCAAACGAGAGCCCGCCGTCCGTCGATCGCGTGAAGTCATTCGATCCGCAGCAACTGAACTGCACGTTCCAGATTTCATAGATGTTCCCCGAGCCGATGCCGTTCGTCCGGTCGATGGTCATCCACTCCTTGTCCCCCCCGAAGGCGGGCGTGAGCGTCGGCCAACTCACCCCGCTGTCGGTCGATTTGAATTCTTCGGCCGTGGTGACGGAGCTGAGGCTCATGTAATAGAAGTTGCCGACCGCGTCCGACGCCAGCACCGGATCGCTGCGGAACTGGCCCGGATCAAGCACGCCGAGATAGATCCAGGTCTGTCCGCCGTCCAGGGTGTGGGCGACGCCGGCCTGCCGGAAGTTCGACGCGACCGTGTCGAACTGGCGCCAGCCGATCGCCATCTTCTGTGGCTTGAGCGGATCGACGGCGATCGACGGTTCGTTCGCCGCGTCGCCGGGGATGTTGTTGCCGAGCGGGTCGCGGTTCACCTGGACGCTGACGAACGTGCCCCGCGCGACCGGGGCGGATCGCGCGCCTGTTCCCCACGGCGCCGGACGCCCGGGCGGATCGTCCGGACGTTCGGGTCGGCGCGTCGAAGGCGCGGGACGGTCCGGCCGGTCGGTCACGGCCTGCCCGAAAACCGGCAGCGCGATGAAAAGTGAGATCGCCCAACCCAGGCCGACAGCCCCGGCCACCTTGCTGTTCATGTATTTCCCCTCCGAGCCTCGCGCGGCCTCTGTCGCGATCGCGCGGTCCATACGGACGCGCCGAAACCGTCCGGCAGCGGGCGTTCGCCGTCGCGCGGCGTCCTCAGTGTGTGCCGCAGAATACCATCCAGCATAACAGGCGGAAGGGGCGTCGTCGAGAACCGCTCGGACGCTGCGTGCTACTGACTCAGCATGCAGTCGACGAGAATCTGAATGTCGAGGCCATCGACAGCGCCGTCCTTGTTCAGATCGCCGGTCAAGCAGGTCGGCACGGTCTGGCCGCTGCCGCCGGTGGGGCGCGGCAGGTCAATGGTGACGGCGTCGGCGGGTAGCGGTTGCACGGTCACCGGTTGCAGTCCGGGTTTGGGTTCCGGCTTGGGCTCCGGATCGGGCGGCGGGGGAGTGGGCGTGTCACTCGCATTGGGATTGTCCGTCGATCCGACGGCTGTGGCATCGGGCTGCGATGTCGACGCATTCTCCGTGTTGCATCGCGGCTTGAGGAGGAAATCGAGAAGCAGGTACTCCCCGCACCGCGCGTTGGTCAGAACCACCGCGACCAGCAGGCTTGTGAGCAAGGCGGTTCGCCGAAAGATTCGGGCGTACATCGGCTGTTCCCCCGGGATGCGAAATGGGTCGTGTGTGCGAACCTGGAGGACAACCGGCCCCGCGCCGGGCCTCCCTTCGACTATAGGCGCCGTGGCGGCGCGGAGGGCTCCCAGGATCGTCCGAATCGGTGCGGCCCGCCGCGTGTCGGCAGGGCGGGCCTTGCTGTCGTGCCCCGAAGTCCGGAAAACACCGCCCCGAGGATGTTCGGGCCTTCCGCCGAGGCTACAATGCTGCCATCATGGCGCAATCCCGCTCGAATCCCGCGACGGCGAACCCGTCGGACCCGCCCCGGCCGACCACCCTCGGCGAACTCAAGTCCGCCGGCTGGCGGTCCCGTTCCGTCAAGCAGGAGCTGCACGACAACCTGCTGAAGAAGCTGGCTGCGCGCGAAGAGATCTTCCCCGGCATCCTCGGCTACGGCGATACGGTGATACCGGAAACCTGCCTCGCGATTCTCGCGCAGCATGACATGCTGTTTCTCGGCGAGAAGGGCCAGGCCAAGAGCCGATTGATGCGGGGCCTCGTCCGCCTGCTCGATCCGTGGATTCCATACGTGGCGGGCAGTGAGCTGCACGACGATCCGCTGCGGCCGATCACCAAGGAGGCCCGGCGGATCATCGAGGACCAGGGCGACGCGACGCCGATCGCCTGGTGGCCGCGCGAGGAACGATACGCTGAACGCCTCGCGCCGGGCACGAAGTTCGCCGATTTGATCGGCGAGATTGATCCGGCGAAACTGGCCGCCGGCACGCGCATGAGCGCCGAAGACGCGCTGCACTTCGGTCTGATCCCGCGCATGAATCGGGGCCTCTTCGCCATGAACGAGATTCCCGAACTGGACGAACTCGTTCAGGTGGGGCTCTTCAACATCCTCGAAGAGCGCGACGTGCAGATTCGGGGCTATCCGATTCGCTTCGATCTCGATGTGGTCATTCTTTTTTCGGCGAACCCGGCGACCTACAACCGCAGCGGCAAGGTCATCCCCCAGCTCAAGGACCGGATCGGCTCGCTGATCCGCACCCATTACCCCCGCGAGCGCGAGACCGGCATCGCGATCATGGAGCAGGAGGCCGCCGTCCCGCTGGATGGGACGTTTCCCGTCCGCGTGCCGCTCTTCATGAAGGAGATCTGCGAGCAGATCACCATCGAGGCGCGGAAATCCGACCATGTCGACGCGCAGTCGGGCGTCAGCGCCCGGCTCTCGATCGCCAACTATCGCACCATGATCGCCAGCGCGCGGCGTCGGGCGGCCGTGCTGGGCGAGCCCTATGCCGTTCCCCGGATCAGTGACCTGGGCCATGTGCTTTCATCCTCAATGGGCAAGCTCGAGCTGGACATGATGAGCAGCCATCAGATGACCGAGCAGCAGGTGATCGAGGCGGCACAGGTCGCGGCGATCAAGCAGGTCTTCGACGAGTACGCCGACCGGCACGGCTTCGAGGAGATCGCCGAGCTGTTCGGCAAGGGCGTGACCATCGAAGTCGGCGATCTGCTGCCTTCGGCGGCCTATGCCGAACGACTCCGGCGCGTCCCCCCGGCCTGGGAGAAGGCCTTTGAAATCAACCCGTCAGAGGACCCGGCCATGCGGGCCGCGTGCGTTGAGTTCGTCCTCGCGGGTCTGTACGCGCACGAGAAGATCTCGCGCTCGACGCGGCACGGGCGGATTCGCTATGAGATGTAACTCGATCTGATCGGTTTGCACTCGATATGCAATGCAAACCTCGGCGAGCCGCGAGCTTCAGCTCGCGCGGCCGTTTGATGCAGAGGAATGCCGACCG
>JBHHUY010000005.1:0-34133 GCA_046753965.1 Phycisphaerae bacterium | reverse complement strand
CTGTGGCACCGCCGTCTCGGCGGTGCGGACCCGGGCGGGACGCCCGTGCCACAGAGGATTCAGGACGCACCCGCCATCGCCCGCGGAGTCGCCCGGCTCAGGCGAGACGGATGTCGGGCAAAAAGCGCCTGAGATGTCGGCTTGACATGTGGCGAGGGCCGGGTAGGATTGCCGATCTTGGCATCCCCGAGAGGGTGCCGGCGACGGCGGCGCTGTGAGAGGATGATTGGTGGCTCTGGATCGGATTCGCATTCGGATGGAGGCGTACGAACATCGGGCGCTCGACGTCTCGGCGGTCGAGATCGTCGAGCAGGCGAAACGCACGAGCGCCCGGGTGCGAGGCCCGGTGCCGCTTCCGACGCGGATCGAACGTTATACCGTCCTCCGGAGCCCCCATGTCGACAAGAAGTCGCGCGAGCAGTTCGAGATGCGGACGCACCGGCGGCTCATCGATATTTTCGAGCCGACGGCGCGGACCGTGGAAGCCTTGAACCGGTTGGTGGTACCGGCGGGTGTGTTTGTGAAGATCAAGGCATAGGGCATGAACTGACGCAGGCGGTCTGCGGCTGTTCCTCTGCTTGATCGTTTTCACCCTACCCTTGTTGCTTTTGTTGATCAGACGCGTGAGCCTTTATCGCGCGTGGATGCGAAGTGTCGCATCATTCCAGGGGTGTAGTGCCTCATGAAGGCGGCGATTCTAGGTACCAAGGTCGGCATGACGCGCGTCTTTGATTCCGACGGTCGGGCGGTGCCCGTCACGGTCGTCCGGGCGGGGCCGTGTCATGTCCTGCAGGTCAAGACCCGGCAGGCGGACGGCTACGAAGCGGTGCAGCTCGGCTTTCTGGACAAGCGGCCCGGTCGTTGTCGGTGGCCTGAGACCGGGCACGCGCGCAAGGCGAACACGGTGCCGAAGCGATTCGTGCGCGAGATCAGGCTGCCCGAGGCAACCGACCGGAAGGTCGGGGATGTTGTGACGGTGCAGATGTTCGCCGAACAGGACATCCAGTACGTGGACGTGACCGGAACGACGATCGGTAAGGGTTTTCAGGGTGTCATGAAGCGCCACAACTTCGCCGGCCAGGAGGCCTCGCACGGCGTCGAGCGAAAGCACCGGTCGGCGGGCGGCATCGGCGGCAGCGGCGATCTGGGCGAAGGCCGCGGCATCAAGAAGGGCAAGCGGATGGCGGGCCACATGGGCCACGTCCGTCGCACCGCCCGGAACCAGAAGCTCATCGGCGTCGACGCGGACCGCGACCTTTTGCTGATTAAGGGTGCGGTCCCGGGCCCCAAGGGCGGATTTGTCGTGGTCCTCCGAGCGAAGACAAAAGGCTAGTGCAGAGAGCGGGTCGCCGGCCCAGGGGTTCGGCGGCCCTTTTTCGTGAGAATAGGCGAAGCGGCGATGATCGAGATTCCGGTCCTGAACACGAGCGGCAAGCAGGTGGGCACCGAGTCCCTCGACCCGAAGCACCTGGGGAGTCGCGTTCGGTTCGCCCTGCTCAAACAGGCGGTCGTGGCCTACCGAGCCGGCCGCCGGCAGGGCACCGTCATGACCCGGAGCCGCGGCATGGTCCACGGCGCTCGGCGAAAGCTCTATCGTCAGAAGGGCACCGGCCGGGCCCGAGCCGGAACGCTGCGCACCCCCGTGCGTCGCGGCGGCGGCCGAGCCTTCGCGAAGATCAACCGCGACTTTTCGCAGAAGATGAACCGCAAGATGCGGCGCCTGGCTCGCAACTCGGCGATCCTGGCCAAGAGCCTGTCGGGCTCCGCGTTGATCCTCGAAGGCCTGAAGTTCGACGCGCCCGCGACCGGCAAGATGGCGAAGATTCTCAAGGCGACGGACAGCCGGGGCGCCTTGATCGCCCTCGATTCGAGAGATCCGAACCTGCTCAAGTCCGGTCGGAACATTCCGGACTTGTCACTGAAACTGATTGAAGAGGTGAACGCCTACGACGTCCTGCGTGCACGCAAGCTGGTGTTTACGCCGGACGCGTTCAAGGCCCTGCTGGCGGAACCGGCCAAGCGGCCGGCCCCCTCTGAGGCATCCTGATGGATATCTACCATGTGATTCGCAGGCCCCTGGTGACGGAGAAGGGGACGCATCAGAGCACGCAGTCGTTCGATGCGACCGGCTCGCGGCCCGGTCGCGGCGGGGCCTACAGCTTTGAGGTTCACCCGCAGGCCGACAAGGCGGAGATCCGCAGTGCCGTGGAGAAGATTTACCACGTCCGGGTGGAGAAGGTTCGGACGAGCGTTCGCCGGGGCAAGCCCCGCCGTTATCGCGGGCGCGTCGGCACGACCGCCCATTGGAAGAAAGCTGTCGTGGTGCTGAAGCCGGATTTCCATATTGACCTCTTCTGACGGATGGACGAAGCGTGCCGCCGGCCTCGGCCGCCCTCCGGGCGCCGGACGGCGTGAGAAACGAAGGTAGGAAGTCATGCCTGTCAAGATATACGGTCGAACGACGCCCGGTCGTCGCTTCGCGAGCGTGAATGACTTCTCGGAACTGACGGACAAGCGCCGTCGGCCGGTGAAGTCGCTCTGTCGCCCGCTGGTGAAGACGGGTGGACGGAATAACCAGGGCGTCACGACCTCTCGCTTCCGCGGCGGCGGCCACAAGCGGCTGTACCGCGTCATCGACTTCAAGCGCGGCAAGGACGGTGTGCCGGCCGTTGTCGAGGCGATCGAATACGATCCGAATCGCAGTTGCTTCATCGCGCTGCTGAAGTACGACGACGGTGAGTTGCGCTACATCCTGGCTCCCCAGGGCCTGAAGGCCGGGGATCGGGTCGAGAGCGGCCCGGAGGCCGAGCCCAAGGTCGGCAACGCCATGCCGTTGAAGCGCGTGCCGGTGGGGATGGACATTCACAACATCGAGATGAACGTGGGGCAGGGCGGCAAGCTCGCCCGCTCCGCCGGGACGGGTGCCCGGCTGGCGGCTCGAGAGGGGGATTGGGCCACTTTGATTCTGCCTTCGGGCGAGATGCGCCAGGTTCGGGTCGAGTGCCGGGCGACGATCGGTCAATTGGGGAATCTGGAGCACAAGAACATCAAGCTGGGCAAGGCGGGTCGCCGGCGCCATCGGGGGCGTCGGCCCCATGTTCGCGGCGTGGCGATGAACCCCGTGGCCCATCCGTTGGGCGGCGGCGAGGGCCGAAGCGGCGGCGGCCGACACCCGTGCAGTCCGACCGGCAAGCTCGCCAAGGGCGGCCGCACCCGGAAGCCCCGGAGTTCCTCGAACCGCCGGATTCTGCGTCGACGGAAGAGCAAGCGGTACGGTCAGGTGTCGTTGAAGCGCCGAAAGTAGGGAATCGTGAGTCGCGGCGCAGGTCGGGGCGTGAGGCCTGATCCGCGGTCGCGTGAACGGGAACAACGATGGCACGCAGCGTAAAAAAAGGACCGTTCGTGGATCCGCGGCTGTTCGCGAAGGTTCAGAAGGCGATCGATTCAGGGAGTTACGAGCCGATCAAGACGTGGTCCCGCCGGTGCACGATTCCGCCCGAGTTTGTCGGTCGGACGTTTGAAGTGCACAACGGAAAGGTCTTCAACAAAGTCTTCGTGACGGAAGACATGGTCGGCCACAAGCTCGGCGAGTTCAGCATGACGCGGATTTTCCGCGGCCATACGGCCGGAAAGCGAAGGCAGTAGGCGGAGCAGCCGCGGGAGTTTGAAACCATGGCCACATGGACATCGATTCATCGCTACGCCCGGATCAGCCCGCGGAAGGCCCGACTGGTCTCCGGCCTGATCGCCGGGCGCCATGTGAACGAGGCCCTGGATCTGTTGAAGTTCACGCGCAAGCGTGCGAGCGTCTTTTTCGACAAGGTGGTTCGAGCCGCGATGGCGGATGCCGGCGAGCAGGAGGCGGACGTCCGGCGTCTCTACGTGCATGAGGCGCGGGTGGACGAGGGGCCGACGATCAAGCGGTTTCGCCCGAAGGATCGCGGTCGGGCCCATCCGATCATGAAGCGGACGAGTCATCTGGTCGTGGTCGTCGGTGAAGGACCGAGGGAATAGCAGACTATGGGACAGAAGGTACACCCCACCGGGTTCCGCATCGGCGTCACGGAGAGTTGGCGTTCGCGCTGGTTCGCGCCGAAGGCGGCCTACGCGGAGTTTCTGATCGAGGATCAGAAGATCCGCAGCCTGATCAACAAGCGCTTGAATCAGACCGCGCCGTTCGCCGGATGCGCGAAGATCGAGATCGAGCGGACGCGCGACGAAGTGAAGGTGTACCTTTCGACGGCTCGCCCTGGGATGGTGATCGGCCCGAAGGGGGCCGAGGTGGACAAGCTCCGCGAGCAGATCGAGGACCTGATCGATCGCAAGGTGAGCGTGAACATCAAGGAGATCAAGAACCCGGACCTGAACGCCCAGTTGCTGGCGTTGGATATCGCCCAGCAGTTGCGGCGGCGGACGAGTTTCCGCCGCGCGATCAAGATGCACTGCGAAGCCGCGATGGCGGCCGGTGCCCTGGGCGTCAAGATCATCTGCAAAGGCCGGTTGGGCGGCGCCGAAATGTCGCGCGTCGAGACTCAGAAGCGCGGGTCGATTCCGCTTCAGACCCTTCAGGCCCACGTGGACTACGGTTTTGTGACGAGCTTCACGACCTACGGGGCGATCGGCGTCCGGGTCTGGCTCTACAAGGGCCCGTACGGGGCCGAGATCGAGGAGACCGAACCGGCGCGGCGGCGCGGCGGCGGCGGCGGGCGGGGGTTTCGGTCTTAGAGTGCGTCCTGAGACCTTCGTGGCGCGGGCGTCCCGCCCGTGTCCGCACCGCCGAGACGGCGGTGCCACAGGACTCTTAGAACGCGCTCTTGGGCAGAAGGGGATGGATGGACCGCGGCGCGAGTCGCCGGCGGGTCTGAGGGAGTTTCGGTCATGGCCAACATGCCGGCCAGAGTCAAGTATCGCAAGCAGCACCGCGGCCGGATTCGCGGCAAGGCCGCCAGAGGCAACACGGTTGCCTACGGCGATTTCGGCCTTCAGGTGTATGAAGGCGGGTGGCTGACCGCCCGCCAGATCGAGGCGGGTCGTATGGCCGCGACCCATTTCCTCCATCGGGAAGGCCGCGTGATTATCCGTGTCTTTCCCCACAAGAGCGTGACGGCCAAGCCGTTGGAGCAGCGGATGGGCAAGGGCAAGGCCGAGGTGGATCATTGGGTGGCCGTCGTCAAGCCCGGGACGGTGCTCTATGAGATCGGCGAGGTGGACGAGGACGTGGCTCGGGCGGCCTTCAGCCGCGTGGCGCACAAAATGCCGTTCCGATGTCGATTCATCAAA
The DNA here is from genome assembly GCA_046753965.1 of Phycisphaerae bacterium. Lineage (GTDB taxonomy): Bacteria > Planctomycetota > Phycisphaerae > UBA1845 > UTPLA1 > JBHHUY01. The sequence continues at coordinate 28,853 of JBHHUY010000005.1, read as the reverse complement.
CGCCGGCACGGCTTGTAGGCAGAGGATACTCGCAAGATGAAGATCGGCGACCTGCGCGAACTGAAGACCGACGAACTCCACGCGGAACTGGATCGCTTGCGCCGCCATTTGTTCGACCTGCGCAGCCAGGCGGTGACCGAGAAACTGGAGGACTCATCGCAGTTGGGCAAGTCGCGGCGAGACATTGCCCGCGTTCTGACCGTGTTGAGCGAGCGCGGCGAAGAGAACGTGGAGCAGAAGCAGTACCACCTGGAATCGGTCGGCAAGCCGGCGGCGGCCGGGAAGTAGTCGCGGGCGGCATCGCTGACGAGGCAACGGATCAACCATGGCGGAATCGACACAAACGGCGAATGGAAGCAGCGGGCGCGCCGCGCGGCGCACCCGAGTCGGCGTGGTGGAGAGCGACGCGCGTAACAAGACCATCCGGATTCGGGTCGATCGTCAGCTTAAGCACCCGAAGTACGGCAAGTACCTGAAGCGGAAGACGGTGCTGCACGCGCACGACGAGAAGAACGAGGCCCGGGTGGGCGACATCGTCGAGATCGTGGAATGTCGGCGCATCAGCAAGACCAAGTCCTGGCGGCTGTCGAAGATGATCAGCAAGACGGGCAACCGATGAGTCGGGTGGGTGGGTTGAGATGATTCAGGCAGAGAGCGTCATAGACATCGCGGACAACACCGGCGCGAAGCGCGCCTTGGTGATTCGTGTCCTGGGCGGTTCGAGCGGCCGCGGCCGGTATACGCGACGGACGGCGTCGGTCGGCGACATCGTCGTGTGCAGCGTGAAGAAGGCTCTGCCGAACAGCGATTTGTACATCGGCAACAATCGGAAGGAACGCTCGACCCGCCGGAAGATCAAGGCGGTCGTGGTCCGAACGAGATCTCCGGTGCGACGGCCGGACGGCAGCTACGTCCGTTTCGACAGCAACGCCGCGGTCATCATCGACGACGAGAAGAATCCGAAGGGGACGCGCATCTTCGGGGCCGTGGCGCGGGAGCTGCGAGAGCAGGGGTTCATGAAAATCGTTTCCCTGGCGAGTGAAGTGGTCTGACCGGGGAGCGGTCGGCAGGCGCCTCGGCTCGCGCGGGCGGATAGGAAGAATCGGTATGGCGGCGAAAGTTCGGAAAGGCGATCGAGTCGAAGTGATGAGCGGCGACCACAAGGGCGAGCAGGGAAAAGTCCTGCACGTCGATCCGGTCAAAGGTCGCGTCTGGCTCGAGGGCGTCAACCTCGTCTACCGGCACCTCCGGCAGAGCCGCAATAACCCGCAGGGCGGACGCATCCAGAAGGAGGCGCCGATCCACATCTCCAACGTGCTGCCGGTCGATCCGAAGACCGGGCGCGGAAGCCGGGTGCGCTTCGAGGTGGAGCGCGGGGCAGACGGGAAGATCGTGTCGCGTCGCCGGGTCACCCGGGGCGGGACGGTCCTGGAGGATACCAAGCAATCGGCGGCCCGTTAGATCGACGGATCGGCGGAGGCGGGCGGTTTCGCCCATGAGGCATCGAGATGGCTCGGTTGTTGGAACAATACAAGCGTGAAGTGGTGCCGGCCCTGCAGAAGGAGCTGGCCCTGAAGAATCTTCTGGCCGTGCCGCGGCTGGAGAAGATCGTCCTGTCGATGGGGCTCGGCAAGGCCATCCAGGAGAAACAGCGACTCCCCGCGGCCCGGAAGGAGTTGGCACAGATTGCCGGCCAGTTGCCGCTCGTCTGCAAGGCCCGCAAGAGCGTTTCGAACTTCAAGTTGCGCGAGGGTTATGAGATCGGCCTGAAGGTGACCCTTCGAGGCCGGCGCATGTATGAGTTCATGGACCGGTTGATCTGCATCGCGATCCCTCGGATCCGGGATTTCCGCGGTCTGGACCCGAAGAGTTTCGACGGTCGCGGGAACTACAGCATGGGTGTGACGGAGCAGACCGTCTTCCCGGAGGTCGATGTGGACAAGGTGACGTTTCAGCAGGGGCTGAACATCACTTTTGTGACGACGGCGAAGAACGACGCCGCCGCCCGACGATTGTTGACGATGTTGGGCATGCCCTTCCGGAAAACGGAAGGCGACCAGGCGGCCTGACCGGATCGGCGCGATAGGAGCGGCGTGATTCATGGCGAAGAAGAGTCTGATCATCAAAGCGATGAAAAAACCGAAGTTTTCGGCGAGAGCTTACACGCGCTGCCTGGTTTGCGGCCGGCCGCGGGCGGTCTACCGAAAGTTCCGGCTTTGTCGAATCTGTTTCCGCTCTCTGGCCCTGGAGGGGAAGATTCCCGGGGTTCGCAAGGCGAGTTGGTGAGGCCGATCGGCAGGTGTTGCCTGACAGCGAGGATGATGCAGTATGTGGAGTGATCCCGTCGCCGATTTGTTGACCCGTGTTCGCAACGCCACGCGCAATCGCGCGGCGGAGGTGCTCGTTCCGCGCAGCGGCTTCAAGCTTGCGGTCGCCCGCGTCCTCAAGGACGAGGGCTACATCCAGGATGTGGAGGAAATCGACGACGGCCTGCAAGGCCAGTTGCGCATCACGCTCAAGTACGGCCCGCGCGGCGAGCAGGTGCTGACAAGCCTGAAGCGCGCGAGCAAGTCGGGATGTCGAAAATACGTGGGCGTCGAAGACATCCCCCGCGTGCTGAACGGCCTTGGGGTGGCGATTCTGTCGACCAGCCGGGGCGTGCTGAGTGATCGGCAGTGTCGCGAGCATCGCGTCGGCGGAGAGTTGGTCTGTACGGTTTACTAGCCGCCGCCCGCGGAGGGCCTGCGCGAAACGCTGAGGACGGACGAGATGTCGCGGATTGGAAAGAAACCGGTTTCGATGCCGTCGGGGGTGAAGGCGGATATCCAGGGCAACCGGGTGCGCGTCACCGGCCCGAAAGGGGAGCTGACGTTTGAACATCCCGAGGGCGTCGCCGTGACTCACGACGCCGCGGCCAACGCGCTCCGCGTGTCGCGCGCGTCCGACGCCTCGCGTCACCGGGCCTTTCACGGTTTGACCCGGGCCCTGCTGAACAACATGGTGATCGGGGTCACGCAGGGCTACGAGCGGAAGATGGAGATCTACGGCACCGGTTACGGGTGCGCGGTTTCCGGGGGTGTGCTGGAGCTCAATGTCGGCTTCTCGCACCCCGTCCGGCTCCCCATTCCGGCCGGTGTCGAGGTGGCGATCGAGGTGCCTGCGGCGCGCGGGGATGAGTCGCCCGCGAAGTTGAGCCTCAGCGGTATCGACAAGCAGGTCGTCGGTCAGTTCGCCCGGACGATCAAGGATGCCCGGCCGCCGGAGCCCTACAAGGGCAAAGGGGTTCGCTACGCCGGTGAGCAGATCCGTCGCAAGGCCGGCAAGGCCTTCGCCGGGGCCGCCGGCTAGTTGGGTGATTGAGGTGCAGCGATGAACGCGCAAGAGAAGAAGAGCATTCAGCGTCGCCGCCGCCGCCGGCGGGTTCGGCGGCGCGTGTTCGGGACGCCGGAGCGTCCGCGGCTGAGCGTGTCGCGGAGCCACCGGAACATCGGCGCCCAATTGATCGATGATGTCCGCGGGCACACCCTGTGCAGTGCCGCGACTGACTCGAAGCTGTTGTCCGGGGAAGTGAAGTACGGCGGCAACTGTGCTGCGGCGGCCAAGGTCGGACAGATGCTGGCCGAGCGTGCCCGGATGCAGGGCATCCGGGCCGTCGCCTTCGATCGCAACGGCTTTCGGTTTCACGGCCGGGTCAAGGCCATGGCCGAAGCCGCCAGAAAAGCGGGATTGGAATTCTGAGGACGCCGGGTTCCGCCGGAATCGGAACACTTGAGAAGAGCATATTGATGGGTAGATTCAGACCGCGAGAGAGGGAGCCCGACGAGGGGCCGGCGTACGACGACAATGTCGTCAAGATTTATCGTTGTTCGAAGGTCGTCAAGGGCGGTCGCCGATTCAGCTTCGCGGCCCTGGTGGTCGTCGGTGATCGCAACGGCCGCGTCGGCGTCGGCTACGGCAAGGCGAACGAGGTTCCCTCCGCAGTGGAGAAGGGGCGCAAACGGGCGACGCGCGATCTCAACACCATTCAACTGCAGGACTCCACGATTCCTCATGAAATCGTGGGCCGGTTCGGGTCGAGCCGCGTTCTGCTTCGCCCGGCGCCGCGCGGGACGGGCGTGATTGCGGGGGCCAGCGTGCGGGCGGTGCTCGAACTCGCGGGCGTGGGAGACTGTCTGACCAAGGTTCATGGTTCGACGAGTCCGAAGAACCTGGCCAAGGCCACCCTCCAGGCGTTGTTGTCACTGCGGGATCGCCGGACCATCGAGAAGCTGCGAGGCGTTTCGCTGGCGGCGCACTGAGAGATCTTTCGAGGCGATCATGAACATCACGGACATCACCAAGCGCGCCGGCGCCCATCGGAAGCGCAAGCGGGTCGGCCGAGGCCGGGGCAGCGGCTCGGGCAAGACGAGCGGCCGCGGCCACAAGGGCGCCGGGGCCCGATCCGGCGCGCGGAAGTTCAGCCTGTCCGAGGGCGGGATGTTTCCGTTGTTCCGCCGGCTGCCGAAGGTGGGCTTTAACAACGCGCAGTTTCGCAATGAGTATCAGATCGTCAACGTGGCCGATCTGGAGCGGCGGTTTGAGGCCGGCGCCCATGTCACTGCGGCGTTGCTGGAGGAAGCGGGCCTGATCCGCGATCGCGCGCGCTCCGTCAAGATGCTGGGCGACGGCGAACTGACCAAAAAGCTGACGGTGGAGGCGCATCGCTTCAGCGCCTCGGCGGTTGCGAGGATCGAAGCCGCCGGCGGGACGGCCACCTGGCTGGCCCCGAAGCCGAAGAAACGGTTTGTCAGACGCCCCAAGGCGAAGCGCGAGGCTGGGCAGGCCGCCGAATCCGCCGAAGGCAAGAAGCCGAAGAGCAAGAAGGTTCGAGAGAAGAAGGGGACCGAGAAGAATACGTGAGGCGATGCGGTCCGGCGCCTCTTTGCTCGCGTGGACGAGGCGTCTTCGGCGCCGCGCGTTCTCTTTCTGTCAATTGATAGCAGCGGTCGGAAGATCGCTTCCAGGGGCGGCGCCCCGGCAAGCATGATCCATGTTTTCGGCATTCTTTAACATCTTCAAAGTTCCTGATCTTCGAAACAAGGTCCTCTTTACCCTCGGTCTGCTCGCGGTGTATCGGATCGGGTTCTACGTCCCGATCCCCGGGGTCGATCAGACGCGCCTCTCCCAGCACATGACGCAAACCACTTCCGGCGGCGAGGGCGGCCTCGATCAGTTGACCGAGTATTTCTCGATGTTCACCGGCGGGAACCTCCGGCAGAGCACGATCTTCGGTCTCGGCATCATGCCCTACATTTCGGCGTCGATCATCTTCCAGCTTCTCGGCACGGTGGTGCCTTCGCTGGAGAAGCTCCGCCAGGAAGGGGAGATGGGCCGCAAGAAGATCCAGGAATACACACGGTATGCCACCGTGGCGATCTGCCTCGTTCAGGCTGCCTTCTGGCTGAGCTTCATGCGGAGCAACCAGCTCGTCTACAGTGAGTTCAGCGACTTCGGGGGGAACTTCTGGCCCGCCCTGTCCTTCTGGCTGGTCGGTATCACGGGCATGACCGCCGGCACCATGTTTCTGATGTGGCTCGGTGAGCAGATTGACGAGTACGGCATCGGCAACGGCGTCAGCTTGATCATCATGGCCGGCATCGTGGCGCGCATGCCCCAGGCTCTGATCTGGGTCTTCCAGAACGCTTCGATGGACGTCGGCGCCGAGGATGCGATGGGGCCGGCGAAGATCGTCTTCCTCATCGTCGCTTTCGTTGCGGTGGTGGCCGGCTCCATTCTGATTACCCAGGGCCAGCGGCGGATTCCCATCCAGCAGGCGAAACAGATGCGCGGACGCCGGATGTACGGCGGAGAGCGGAATTACCTGCCGCTTCGAGTGAACCACGGCGGCGTCATGCCCATCATTTTTGCGAGCAGTCTGCTGATCTTCCCGAGCATTCTCTTCAGTTGGCTGGCGAACTTTTTCCCGACGAGCATGGTGTTGAACATGCTCGCGGCGGAGTTCGGCAGCTCCAGCTTCCTCTACGTGCTCTGCTACATCGGCATGGTCTATTTCTTCGCCTACTTCTGGACCACCGTCCAGTTTCAACCCAAGGAGATGGCGACCTCCTTGCGAGACAACGGCAGCTTCATTCCAGGGCTTCGCCCCGGCAAGCGAACCGCCGATTATCTTGAGACCGTCATGACGCGCATCACCTATGTCGGTGCCGGCTTCCTGGCGGTGATCGCGATCATTCCCCAGGTCATCGCCTCGGCCATGGGGATTCCGATCTCGGTCTCCTCGTTCCTCGGCGGGACGGGTCTTCTCATCGTCGTCAGCGTCGGGTTGGACCTGGTCCAGCGGATCGAGGCCAGCCTGGTCATGCGGAACTACGGCGGATTCCTGGAGAGCGAACGCGGCGGGCGGATCAAAGGGGGACACATGTGAATCTGGTGCTCTTGGGCCCCCCCGGCGCCGGAAAAGGTACTCAGGCGGTCCGAATCGCCAAGCGCTTCGGGCTCGTCCACTTGTCGAGCGGCGACATCCTGCGGGCGGAGCGCAAGGAACAGTCAGAACTGGGCCGACAGGCCCAAGACTACATGGACCGCGGTGTCCTGGTGCCCGACGATCTGATTCTCTCGATGATGATGGATCACATCCACCGGGCCGAGTCGGCGAACGGTTTTTTGTTGGACGGATTCCCCCGGACCCTGGCCCAGGCCCAGGGGCTGGACGCGCGACTGAGCGCTCGCCGTGAGCGAATCGACGTGGTGGTCAGCCTGGAAGTCGATGACGACGCGGTGGCCCGGCGGCTCTCGGGACGATCCACGTGTCCGCGGTGTGGTCGCATCTATCACGACGATTTTTCGCCGCCGGTGGAAGCGGGGACCTGCGATGATTGCGGCATACCCCTCACCCGGCGGAAGGACGACGCCCTGGAGGTCATCCGGCAGCGGCTGAGGACTTACCACGAAGAGACCCAACCCCTGATCGCCTACTACCGAGACCGGGGCGTGCTTCAATCGGTTTCGGGCCTCGGGGATGTGGATCAGGTGACGGCGGCCATCGAAGCGAGTTGCCAGACACCATGAGAGAATCCGGCGTGAGGCGCGGGCAACACAAGACAGGACGGTGTGAACCGGTCATGGCCGTTTTGAAGAGCGTCCGCGAGATCGAGTTGATGAGAGCGGCCGGACGGATCGTGCATCAGGTCCTCGAACGGATGCGGGAGATGGTTGAGCCCGGAGTCCGTGTTCTGGACCTGAGCCTGGCGGCCGAGGAAATGATCCGGTCGGCGGGGGCTGAGGCGCTGTTCAAGGGCGTCACGTCGCCGGCCACGCGGTTTCCGTTCCCCGCGGCGATCTGCGCCAGCGTCAATGAGGTCGTGGTTCACGGGGTTCCGGACGAGCGGGTCCTGGTCGAGGGCGACATTCTCAGCGTGGACTGCGGGGTCCGGTTGAAGGGCTACTGCGGGGATGCCGCCACGACGTTGCCGGTGGGCCGGATCAGCGAATCGACCCGTCGATTGCTCGAAGTGACCTCCGGGGCGTTGGATCTGGCGATCGGGGAGATGCGGCCTGGCCGGCGGTGGAGCGAGGTTGCGGAACTGGTGCAACATCATGTAGAATCTGCGGGTTTGTCCGTGGTTCGTGAGTTCGTCGGCCACGGGATCGGCCAGACGATGCACGAGCCCAAGGTGCCGAACTACACCGACCGACAGCAGCGGCGTCAAGACTTCACCTTGGAGCCGGGGCTGGTGGTCGCGGTGGAACCGATGGTGAACCTCGGTTCGCGGGAGGTCAAGCCGGGCGATTCGAGCGGTTGGCCTCAGGTGACGGCCGACGGCAGCCTCTCGGCTCACTTCGAGCATACGATCGCGGTGACCGCCGACGGCATTGATGTCTTGACGGACGGGCGATAGCTCGGGCGGCGCCGAGGCGAAGGAGATTGGTGTCATGAAAGTTCGATCGAGCGTGCGTCGGATTTGCGAGAACTGCAAGGTGGTCAAGCGCAAGGGAATCGTTCGCGTCATCTGTTCGTCGAATCCGCGACACAAGCAGCGACAGGGCTGAGCCGCTTCGAGCGGCGGCCGGGAGTACAAGCATGCCACGCATCTCAGGTGTTGACATTCCCAATGACAAACACATTGTCATCGCCCTGACCTACATCTACGGGATCGGCCCGGCCTTCAGCCGGGCGATCCTGAAGGAAGCGCGCATCGACCACAACATCAGGGCGAAGGATCTGACGGAAGACCAGATCAGCCGGGTGGCGATCGCCATCGACCGCAACTACGTGGTTGAGGGCCAGTTGCGCCGCCAAGTCGCCCAGAACGTCGCGCGGCTTCGGGACATTCAGTGTTACCGCGGGATTCGTCACCGCAAGGGTCTTCCCGTTCGCGGCCAGCGAACCAAGACCAACGCGCGGACGCGGAAGGGGCCGAAGAAGACGGTGGCCGGCAAGAAGGGCGTGAAGGAACTGCGGAGCTGAGCTCCGGCGCGAGGCGCCGAGGCCAGCCTCGGCGGGAGGATACGAAAACGTGGCAAAATCGGGAAGGCGCAAGACGCGACGGCATGTGACGCGGGGTATTGCGCACGTGCGGTCGACGTTCAACAATACGATGATCACGATCACCGACCACAACGGGGAGACGGTTTGTTGGTCGTCTGCCGGCACGGTGGGCTTCAAGGGGACGCGGAAGAGCACCCCGTTTGCCGCCCAGCGAGCCGGGGAGACGGCGGCTCAGGCTGCGAAGCGCCATGGGTTGGTCGAGGTCGAGGTGCGCGTGAAGGGGCCCGGCAGCGGTCGGGAATCGGCGGTTTCCGGATTGCAGTCGGGTGGTCTGCGCATTCAGTCGATCGAGGATGTCACGCCGCTGCCGCATAACGGTTGCCGGCCGCGGCGGCGGCGGCGCGTCTAGCCGTCGGACGAGAAGCGGAGTTGCGTCTTCTCGCGGCGACGGACATGTCGTGGGGCGACCTGTTTGTGTGTATTCAGAGACCCATGACCGCAGGCCGAGCATTCAAGATGTGCCGGGTGCCGTAGGGGACTTGACCGAATCTAGTGGGGATCGACGCCGCGATCCCGGGAGGTCCAAGCGATGCGAATTCGTTGGCGAGGATTGGAACTGCCGACCCGCGTGATGCGGGATGACGCCGCCAGCACGGACAGATACGGCCGGTTCATCGTTGAGCCGTTCGAGCGGGGTTTCGGCACGACCGTGGGCAACAGTCTGCGTCGGATCCTCTTGTCGAGCCTTGAAGGCGCTGCGGTGACCCAAGTGAAGATCGAGGGCGCCGATCACGAGTTCATGACGCTGCCCGGCGTTTGCGAGGACGTGACGGAGATCATCCTCAACGTTAAAGCCCTGATCCTCAAGTCGACCAGCAGCGAGCCCAAGACCCTGCGCGTCAAGGTCAAGGGCAAGGCCGGCGAGACGGTCGAGGTTCGGGCCTCGGCGATCGAGGCTGATCCGGCGGTGGAGGTCGTCAGCACCGACCAACTGCTCGCGACCCTCACCGACGAGGTCGATTTCGAGATGGAGATGACGGTCGGCCTGGGCCGCAGCTATGTGACGGCCGACGAGAACAAATCGACCGAAGAGGATCAGGTGATCGGCGTGATCCCGGTGGATTCGGTCTTTTCGCCTGTGACCCGTGTGCGCTACCGCGTCGAGGACACACGTGTCGGCCAGCGCGTGAACTACGACCGTCTGGTCATGGAAATCTGGACGAACGGGACGGTTCTTCCCGAGATGGCCTTGGTCGAGGCTGCGAAGATCCTGCGGAAGCACCTGAATCCCTTCGTGCAGTATTTCGAGCTCGGGACCGGTTTGGGCGTCGAGGCGTCGGGGCAGGATGCGGGGTCGGGCGACGCCTCTGCGGCCGGGGCCGCCGGCGGGAAGCTGGCGATGCCGATTTCCATACTCGAGTTGTCGGTTCGATCAAGCAACTGCCTCAGCTCGGCCAACATCGGGACGGTCGGCGAGCTGGTTCAACACACCGAGGCCGATTTGCTCAAGGTGCGGAGTTTCGGCAAGACCTCGCTCGTCGAGGTTAAACAGAAGCTGGCGGAGCACGGCCTGGCCCTGCAGCCGTCGGCCGCAGAGACCGGATCGGAAGCCTCGGACGAAGCGTCAGGCGAGGCGGCGCCGCGGGCATCTTCCGGGGGCTTCGGGATGACGACTTCGCCCGGCACCTCGGGTATCGCGCCGCTGGATTCGGGATCGATGGGTGACCCGGGCGCGCAGTCGTTTCAGCCGCCGCCGGCCGAATCGTCGGGCGACACGGCGGCGAACGAGAAGGTCCGGGTGGCTCCCGACGATGCGAACTGAGTCGACGTCCGAGATGGTCCAAGAAGGCACTTCTCCAGAGGGCAGGTGTGATTCGCGATGAGACACGGGGTTTCAAAAAGACATTTGTCGAGAACGTCGGAGCATCGGAAGGCGATGTGTCGGAATCTGGCCCAGAGCCTGTTCCAATACGGCCAGGTCGAGACGACCTTGGCCAAGGCCAAGGAGGTTCGGCCGTTCGCCGAGAAGTTGATCACGCTCGCCCGTAAGGATTCGGCTCAGAGCCGTCGGCGCGTGGCGGCCTTGCTCGGCGACCGTTCGTTTCTGGATCGAGATCAGGAAGAGAAATACGAGGCGATGACCGAGGCCCAGCGGCGCAAGGTGCTGGTCGCGCGCTCGGGGCGGCGCCATCGTGCCGGGAAGATCCCCGCCGGGTACAACAAGAAGAAGATCCCGTTCGTCGCCAGTTCGATTGTCCACAAGCTGGTGACCGACGTGGCGCCGCGCTACGCCGATCGTCCCGGCGGCTATACGCGGATCATTCGTCTGCCGAAGCGGCGTATCGGCGACAACAGCGATCTGGCGCTGCTCCAATTGGTTGGATTGGATTCGGAGGAGGCCCCTCCGGCGAGCGGCACCAAGAAGAAGACGGGATTGCGTCGGCAAAAGGCCCGCGATCGCGCTCGGTATCTCTCCGGCAAGAAACCGGCCCGTCAGCGCCGGCGCGGCGCGAAGGGGTCGAAAGCGGCGGCGCCGACCTCAAAGACTGAAGCGGCGTCTGCGGCCGACGCCGACCCCCAGTCTGAGGATTGACAGCGGCCGGCGCTCGGTCCCGGCCGGGCCGGGAGGGCTCGGATGCAGGCCTTGGATTGCGTCTTTTGCGGCATCGGGCGGGGGGCGATTCCCTGCCATCGCATCTGGGAATCGGAGGCCGCCCTCGCCTTTCTGGACATCGGGCCCTTGGCGAAGGGACATACGCTTCTCATTCCCAAGCGTCATTTCCAGGATATCCGCGACGTTTCCGAGGACGTGCTCCACGCGATGTTGGCCGAGTTGCCGAAACTCGCGGACGCGGTCATGCGGGCGACCGGCGCAAGCGGTCTCAACCTCTTGCAGAACACAGGCCGGTCGAGCGGGCAGGAAGTGCCCCACATCCATTTTCACCTGATTCCGCGAATCGAAGGAGACGGCCTGGGCTACCGGTGGAACGCCGGTCGCTACGCCGAGAACGAAGCCGAGTCGGTTCGCGAACAGATCGCCCACGAACTCGATCGATAACCCTGTTATCATGTCGGTGTGCTGCCGCGGTTCCTTCGGATTGGGACCGGGCGCGAAGAATCCATCGGTCGGATCGTCCGGCGGGGTATCGGTGCGAGGCATCGCCCTTTGAACTCGGGGAGGTTGTTCACCATGCGGGCAGTCGTTTACGCCGCTCTGGTTGCGATGGTCGGGATGTGCACGACTTCTTTGGCCGCCTCGCCGGACGGAAACGGCACCGAGATGCCGGATTCAGCAGGCGTGCGGCTTCCCTACCGTCTTGAGCGGGGCGACTTGTATTATGAGGACATTCTGACCACCGCCGATGGGACGAAGCTCACCGGCAAGGTGTTGGAGTGGGGCGGACGGGTGCTTCTCTTCGACGCCCGGGGCAGCGCCCGTGTGTTTTCCTTGTTGGAGGTGGACCGGTTCGAGTTCCGAAGGCGGGAACGCCATCGGGCGAAACCGGGGCTTCCGGACCTGACGGTTGCTTATGTCGAGCGTTTGCCCAGGGATCCGAGCTGGCACGGTCACGTCTCGACCGAGGACGGCGTTGTCCGGTTGGATGTCGATCCCGAGCAAACACCGTGGCATCCGGCCATCGGCTCGAAAGTCACGTTCCGCGCCCACGTGCTGAATGCCGGCGATTCGCCGTCGCCGGCGGTGATCTGTCGTATCGGTGTCGACGGTGCAGATGCCGCACGTGAGACGTTGCCGAAACTGGCGCCGGGTGCGGAGGCGGTGGTTGAGGCGTCGTGGCCCTGGCAGTCGGGAGATCACACCCTTCGCATTGAGATCGATCCGGACGGACACGCGCGAGAGATTGTGCGATGGAACAATCTGTTCACCGAACCGATCAACGCCTTGGCCGTGACGGTCGTCGTCGCACGCGATCGTTACGAGGCCTTCCGGGCCGTGCCGAGCCTGGTGGATTCGTTCTGTCTTGAGGATTACATCCAATACCACATGCGCAACATGAACGCGCTGTTTGCCTCGTCGATCTACCCGTCCGCTCCCGAGGGAGTGAAAGAGCGCGTTCGTTGCGACCGGATCGTCGTCGTCGACGATCCTTCCGATCCGGCGGAGCGCAAACATTGGGAGCGCACCTTGCGGCGGGGCGGGGAGGCCGACGGTCTGGCCGAGTACGCCGCCCTTCTGGTGTTGGGCAAGGAATGGCTCAAGGGTGATTTGTCGCTCGAAGCGCTCAAGGTGGATTGGTCGATGTTGCAACGGATCGGCCGTGAGATCGGCCTGGTGGACCTCGATGCGACCGACACGACTGTCGACGCCTGTTTTGTGCCCGACAAGTTCAACCGCTACGCGCTGCGGCGTTACCTGTCGCCGCTGAGACAGTCGTTGATGTACACGGCGGGAGGGTTCCCGCTGACGGAAGAGGCGGCCTGCTTTCTGAACAAGACGCGGGGCCGCCCGCGCGGCATTCGAGGCGACTATCTTTTTCAGGTGCCTGAGAAGCTCGTCGTTGAGGTGCTGTCCGACGCCGGACGGCCTCTGTCCGGCGTCCGCGTCGATATGTACCAGCTCAAGTCGGAGGGCGAGGACAAGGGGAGGATCATCGGCATCGGTCGGAGGGATCCGCTCGTGTCGGCCTCGACCGACCAGCATGGGCGGGCCGTTCTGCCGAATCTCCCGGCGCCCGAGGTCAAGACGCCGGGGGGGTACGCGCTTCGGCCGAACCCGTTCGGCAGGATCGCGACCGACGGGTCGAACGGCCTGTTGCTGCTGCGGCTTCGCGCCGGTGAAGAAGAAGAGTTCCACTTTCTGCCGCTTGTCGCCTGCAACGTTGCCTACTGTCGCGGACAGCGGCAGGAATACGTCCACCCCCTGCGGACACATTTCGCCGAGTCCGGCGCGCCGGCCCGCCCGCCGGACTCGACGACCTTGATGGAGGATCGCAGCGAGGCGCAACCTCCGCTGACGGTTCTCTGGTGGGTTCCCAAGGGGACCGATCCCAAGGCGATTGAGGAGTTTCGCGTCTACAAGCGGACGGGCTTCGGCGGCGATGGGTTGCGGGGCTGGACCCTTGCCTCGACCGTCGGGCCAAAAGCGGGCCGGTGGATTCCGCGGAGCCCGGAGACCTATTTCGACGAATTGACCTATCAGGGCCCCTATGCGCTCGACACGTTTTTCGCGGTCTCGATGGTGGATCGGTCGGGGCGGGAGAGCGGTTTGTCCGAGCCGGCCTACCTCCCTTACGGCGTGAGTTGTTTGAAGCTCGCGATCGAAGGCGACGCGGCCTACATGACCCTCCGCGGCGCAGGCGCGGTCAAGATGCTGTACTGGGACGGCGTTGCCGGGACGCAGCCGTTCGCGATGAAGACCGGCCGGGTCGAGGGCTATTCGCCCACGTTTTCGGGTATCGCTTTTACCCCTTCTGGGCGCATGGTCGTGACGGACCCGGTTAACCACGTGCTCGCCTGGTATGACAAGAGCCGGTATGAGCTGGAGCGCGTCTTGCCGGCTCGCGGCGCGTGGCCCGGTGTGCCCGATGTTCGACCGGGCGCGTTCTCGGCTCCTGCGGACGTCGCGGTTGACGAATCGGGGAATCTGTATGTTGCCGATTCGGGCAACGACCGGGTTCAAATTCTCGATTCGAACGGCCGATTCAAGGCCATGTTGGACGAGGACTTTCGGTTTCGCGAGCCGCACGCGGTCTGTTGTTCGAACGGACACCTCTGCGTAACGGACCATGGCGGGACGCGGTGTCGCGTGTACGCATTGACCTCGGACGGGCCGAAGTTCCTGCGCGAGCTTCCGCCGTTGTTCGACGCCGACCGGGCCGTCGTGAACAAGGCGGGGCAGATCTTCATCACCGGTCGGGAATCGGAGGACGGCATCTGGGCCGTTCTCGTTTTCGCGCCTCTCGGTGAGACGGCGAGGCTGGTGGAGACGCGGACGGAAGGGCGCATGGGCAAGTACCATCGGCCGCGCGGGTTGTATTTATACCCTGGTCTCGATCATAACTTCGCCTATTTCGCGAACGATTTCCCGTTCGACGTTCGTCGGGTGCACCTGGAGAAGAAGCCCCGGCAAACGGCGAAGGCCGGTCGCTGATCCGCCGGTCGGATGCGCGCGGCGTTCGTCCTAGGGTGTTTGTCCGAAGGGTTGGGTTGCGGCCATTCGGGTCTTGGCGAGCTTGTCCCGGACCAGTTGATCGGCGGGAGAGGGAAGCCGCGGGAGGGCTTCGGTGTAGAGTCGGATGGCCTCGTCGTAGTGCCGTGCGGCCCTTTCCCGATCGGCGCGTCGCGCGAGCCGGGCGGCTTCGAAGGCCGGTTTCATCCGTTCGAGGGTCTCCCGGGCGGCGGGATTGGGGTACTTGAACAGCGACCGATTCAACAGGCGTTGGGCATCGATCAGGTCGCCCCGGTCGATCGCCTCGCGGGCCTCCTCCTGGAGACGCGCGGATGCGGCGATTCGGACCTTCTGCTCGACCCGGATCGACGGTTTGATTTGATTGGCGGCCTGGTAAGCGGTTTC
Source organism: Phycisphaerae bacterium (assembly GCA_046753965.1). Classification (GTDB taxonomy): domain Bacteria; phylum Planctomycetota; class Phycisphaerae; order UBA1845; family UTPLA1; genus JBHHUY01. The sequence continues at coordinate 13,833 of JBHHUY010000005.1, read as the reverse complement.
GGCTTCTTGATAGGCACCGGCCCGCATGGCGTGGTCGCCGCGGAGCACGAGCTCATCGCGCTGCCGGCTGCGGTGGATGTCTGAGAAGAGCTGCCGGGTCTCCGAGTTGGTTTCGATCCGCTCGGCCGAGCGGCAGGCGCGTTCGGCATCTTCATAGCGATGTTCCGCAAGCGCCTGCCGGGCGCGTTTCATTGCGCCCTCGAATGAAAGGTCCTGCATCCTGCTTTCGTATTGTCGACGCAGAGTCGTGGGATCAAGCCCGGCGGCGCCCGCCTTGCGCTCATACTCCTCGAGTTTGAGTTCCACACTGGCGAAGGCGTTCTGTTCGAGTTCTCGGATGCCCTCGGCAGCCAGGCGCGACGCATCCTTCCTGTTCCAGAATCGCTCTCGCAGCGCCTCGGTGGCGGACGCGTTGGCACCGCGTTTCTCAGCGAGCGCCAGGATGCGTTCGACCGTTGCGAAATCGTTCCGGTTCAGGGCCAGTTGCCCCTTGATCAGAAGCAGCATCAGCTCGGCCTCGACTCGCTTGCTCCCGAGCTTGAGGTTCCCGTAGCTGAGAATCGCCGCCTCTTGGAAGCTCGCCTGCGCGAGGCCGAAGTGCCCCGAGCGATAGGCCGCGTGGCCGTCGGCCAGGGCGCGGTCGCATTCCCGGTCGTGTGGTTCGCCGAATGCCCGGTCCCAGAGCATGGGTGCGATCAGGAAGACGAGTCCGAACAAGGACAAGGCAATCACCGCGGGCAGCAGCACGCGCCGGCGTTTGTGCGGCGGATCGGTTGTCTTCAGCGGTCGCGGAACGCCGTTTCGCGCGGCGAGGCGGTCGCGCACCATCGGGAAGACCGCGGCGGGACGCGGCTCGATCCGCCGTCGCCGCAGCGGCCGAGCCGGCGGGAGGGGCCGCCAATCCGGCTCTGGGCCGCGATCGCCGGCCTCGCGGTCGGCGTTGTCTGAGAGGATGGACGGCGCGGCGGGTCGGGTTGAGGTGGACTGGTCATGTTGACCGACGGCGGGCAGGTGCCTCAGCTCCAGAGGCGGCCAGGCGCCGGCACGACCGATCAGGTCTTGCTGAAGAGTGGGGACGATCGTTCGTATCTCAAGAATCCGCGGGCCGGATTGCGCGGCGAGCGCGGGCGCAGCGCGAATGTCGAATTGTGCCAGGAGGGTTTCGAAGAGCTCCAGTACGGAGGCGAAGCGCTCGTCGAGGTTCTTTGCCGTCATCCGTGCGAGGATGGCCGAGAGCACCGGCGGCACCTTCGGATTCAGTGCGACGGCCTCCGGGAGCGCGGTCGAGCCGTCGGTGTGCCACCGCCGCCAATCCTCAGGATCGTCGAAGTGACTGAAGTGTGCGTGAAGGGCTTTGCGGCCGACGCAGATTTCGTACATCACCATGCCCAGCGCGTAGATGTCCGCGCGGGCGTCGTGTGGAGCCCCGCGTTGAAGTTCCGGGGCCGCGTACTTGTTCCGGATGACGGGCGGCGGCGCGTCGTCTCCTTCGTGCGTGGCGCAGGCAAGGTTGGTGATGCGGGCCTGCCCGTGTTTCGTAACCAGCAGGTTGGAAGGCTGAATATCGCGGTGGACAATCCGCCGGCCGTGCAGAGATTGAAGGCCGACGCAGGCGGACTTGAGCAGTCGCACGGAGTCCGTGACGTCGACCAAGTGCTTCGAGATCAGCGTCTCGAGCCAATCGCCCGGGACAAACTGTTCGATGATGAAGAGGCCCCGGTTCGTTTCGATGAGTTCATGAATATGAATGACGTTTCTGGCATCTTTGGGGACTCGGGCGAGGAGTTGCGCTTCGCGTTTGAATTCGCCGCATGCTGTCGGATCGTCGATCAGGCGCGGATTCATCTGCTTGATCGCAACCGGCCGATCCAGCATTGTATCTCGCCCTTTGTAGATAATCGCGTTGTGTGTCGTGCGAAGCCGTTCGAGAACACGGTATTTGCCCAGGCCGGTACCCGATGGCACGCCGTTGGATCGGGCGAGGAACGAGTCGGTCTCGTCTCTCCGCTGATTCTCTCGAGAATCGTCGGGTCGTTGACCGGTGTCTTGTTGGTCCCACGTATCCGCCATCTTGAATCCAGGGCGCCCCCGCCTTCGCTGTCCGCGTAGGTCCCGCCGCCCCCCCGAAAGGCCGGCCGGTCGTGTGTCCGCAACGGGGGAAGAATGAATCGCACAACTGCCCGAATGGTGGGGTCCGGGCGTCCGAGAATCGTGTGTTTCTCGGTCGTGGTCGGGCGGCGTGGCTTCTTCCGGTCTCCCCCCTCCTTCATCCTATGCGAAACGGGCACCGCGAGTCCAGCACGGCTTTGGGTCTCGCGCGGAGGAGCGGCGTCCGGCATTCCGAGTTGAGACGGTGGTCCGAAACATCTATCATGCGGTGTATGTGCGCGTCTGCTTTCTCTAACCGGTTGTGGCAAAAACGCTTATTGGCTTTGGCGGGGGCGGCCTGGGTTGCGGTTGCGGTCGGATTCGTCGCGCGTCCCAGTTTCGCACAGGGACATGGACCGAGCCGAGTCGAGGCCCTGCCGGTCGTGGAACGGGAGGTGGCCCCGACGATTCCACTTGTGGGAACGGTTCGGCCTCAACTGCGTGCGACGGTGGCTTCGGAAGTCGCCGGCCGGGTTGCACGGCTTCCCGTCGATGAGGGCGCGTTCGTATCGGAAGGCGATCTGCTGTGTAAGCTCCGGGATGCCCCGAGGCGGTTTGAGCACGAAGAGGCGGCGGCCCGCCTCTCTGAATTGAAGGCGGCGCTCGCTACCGCGGAGGCTGAGCTGAAGAAGGCCGAGTTCGAGAAGCAGCGCATTGACGGCCTCTGGAAGCTCCAGCGGTCGACCGACAAGGAATACAACGACACACTGCAGGACTACTTGGCCGCCAAGGGAAGAAAAGAAAGGGCGCGGTTTGCCGCTGCGTCCCAGGCGGCCGTGGTCAAGCGGCTGGCGGATGCCCTGGCGTGTACAGAGATTCTCGCACCTTTCGACGGGTATGTGGTCGCCAAGCACACCGAGGTCGGAGCGTGGATCAGCGAAGGCGGCGATGTCATGGACATGCTTGATCTGTCCACCGTTCGGATTCGGGTCGGTGTTCCCGAGGCGAGCATCGACTTCTGTGCCGTCGGCGCTTCGGCCTTTGTGACGGTGGACGCGCTCGGCAGGGAGTTCCGTGGGCATATCAGCCGTGTGATCCCGGACGCCGACGCCCAGGCCCGCACGTTTCCCGTCGATATCGACATTCCGAATCCCGCCGGGCATCTGAAGGCCGGGATGTTCGTCCGCGCCCATGTGCCGTCGGGCCCGGCGGCGAAACGGCTCTTGGTTCCCAAGGACGCGGTTCTGATGCGCGGGCCGATGTCGATTGTCTACGTGGTCCGCAGCGCGGAGTCTGGCCAGACGGCCGAGGTGCTGCCGGTGAAGATCGTGGCCGAGGTGATGGACCATGTCGCCGTCGAAGCCCGGGGGCTCTCGGCCGGGGACCTGGTCATCGTGCGGGGCAACGAATACCTGCGCGGCCCGGGGCCGGTGATTGCTGTGCCGCCCCGCCGGGATGCGGAAAAGATGCCGCCGGTCGCGCCCGGCGTGGCGTCGCAGAGCGGATCGACGCACGGCGCGACGACCGGCCCGGCCCGGAGCGGGTAGGATCATCCATGCGATTGGTCGACGTTTTCATTCGCAATCCGGTCAAGGTCGCCGTCGGTGTGATCCTGGTGGTGCTGTTCGGTCTGTTGACCGTCACGCCGCCGTCCGTCCTGCCGTCGCCGATACGGGTTCCGGTCCAACTGACGCCCAACGTCGACCAGCCGCTGGTGACCGTCTCCACGTTCTGGGAGGGTGCCAGCCCGGAGGAAGTCGAGCGCGAAATCGTCGACAAGCAGGAGGAGACGCTCAAGGGCATCTCCAACCTCCGGAAGATGACCAGCACGTCGTCGCAGGGGTCCGCGTCGATCCTGCTTGAGTTCGAGGTGGGCTCCGATCCCGACGTCGCCAAGCAGGACGTGTCGGACGCGCTGCGTCGCGTTAAGTATCAGATTCCGCAGGATGAGTTCGATAATCCGACCGTCAAGAGCGGCCCGGAATTCGGAGAAGACGCGATCGCCTGGATGATTCTGTCGAGTGATCGCGAAGACATCTACGTTCCCGATTTGTACACCTTTGTCGACGAGCAGATCAAGCCGATGCTGGAGCGCGTGGACGGTGTGTCATCGGTGCGAATCCTCGGCGGGCGCGAGCGTGAGATTCAGGTCGTGGTCGATCCGTTCAAGCTCGCCCAGGCGGGCGTGACGTTCGGCGAGCTTCAGACGGCCCTGCAAACTCAGAACACCAATGTTGCCGCGGGAAACAGCGCCCAAGGCAAGCGCGACATCGTGATCCGGACGATGGGCCGGTTCGGTTCGCTCGACGACATTCGGAAGACGGTCGTCAGGACCGGGCCTGGCGGGCCGATTCGTGTCGAGCGCGTTGCCGAGGTCGTCGACACCTTCAAGAAGCAGTACGGGTTTGTTCGCAGCAAGGGCCGATACGTGATGGCCATCCCGGCTTATCGCAAGACCGGCTCGAATGTGCTGGAGACGATGGAGGGGCTCAAGGACGCGATTCGGAAAGTCAATGCCCAGATGTTGTCACATCGCGGCCTGCGCCTCGATCTCACGCAGGTGTACGACGAGACGACCTACATCAAGTCATCGATCTCGCTCGTAAGGAGCAACATCCTCTTCGGCGGTCTGCTCGCGTTGGTCGTGCTGGTGTTGTTTCTGCGGAGCTTCAGCGCGACCTTGATCGTTGCCATCGCCATCCCCATTTCGGTCATCGGGACCTTTCTGATCATTCCCCTCGCGGGGCGAAACATCAACGTGGTCATGCTGGCCGGGCTGGCGTTTGCCGTCGGGATGGTCGTCGACAATGCGATCGTCGTGCTGGAGAACATCTATCGCCATCGTGAGATGGGCAAGTCGCGCTGGCAGGCGGCGTCCGACGGCGCGGCCGAAGTCTGGGGCGCCGTCCTGGCCAACTCGCTGACCACCATGGTCGTTTTCCTGCCGATCATCTTTGTCAAGGAAGAGGCCGGCCAGCTCTTCCGCGACATCGCCATCGCGATCAGCGGCGCCATCGCGCTGTCGCTTCTCGTCTCCGTGATGGTGATTCCGCCGCTCGCTGCCCGGCTGCTTCGCAAGGCGCGGGGGACCGAGCGGGCCGGCGGCGGGCCGTTCGCCCGAGGAACGGCCAACCTGGTGCGGGTCGTCAACCGGCGCGTCGGGACACGGCTGCTGACGGTCTTGGGGCTGACCGCCGCCTCAATTCTCCTCAGCGTCCGTCTGGCGCCCGAGCCGAGTTATCTTCCGTCGGGGAACAAGAACCTGATCTTCGGTTTTCTCCTCACGCCGCCTGGCTACAACACAGCCGAGTTTGCCCGCATCGGCGAACGCTTGGAGAACGGCAATCCTTCAAAGGGACAGATCGGCATTCGGTCGTTCTGGGAGGCCCGGGAGGGGACGCCCGAGTACGCCCGGCTGCTCAAGCAATGGTCGGGGATGGTGGAGGGGTTTGTCGTTCCGCCGAAGGAGGCGGAAATCAGGCGGCTGGAAAAACAACTCGCCGACGGCTCTGTTTCCGGGAAGAAGCGGGACAAGGCCCGCCGGCGCATCGCTCAGCTCCGCAGGGAGATCAAGGAATGGCGCCTCCCGCCGCCGCCGATCGAGAACTTCTTCTTCGTTTCGTTCAACGGCGGGTGTTTCATGGGGTGCTCCAGCGCCGACCCCGATGTCGTCCGCCCGCTCAAGAACGTCCTGAACTCGACCGGTTTCAGCATTCCCGATTCGTTCGCCATCTTCTTCCAGCCCTCGATCTTCAAGGGAGAGAGCGGCAACACGCTGGACATCGAGGTTCGGGGCGAAGACTTGGCGGAAGTCGTGCGGGCGGGGCAGAACCTCATGGCCGCCTGCGCGCAGAAGTTCGGCCGGGTCGATCCGAATCCGCGAAACTTCTTCCTGGATCGCCGTGAAGATCAATTGTTCCCTGACCGCGTCAAGGCCGGCGATCTCGGCCTCAACGTCGCGGACATCGGTTCGACGATTCGCGCGTGCGGCGACGGGCGCGTCGTCGGACAATACCGCGAAGGCGGCCGGAGCATCGATCTGACAGTCAAGGTCGCGGACACCGAGGACCCGCTGACTGGGCGCAGCTCGACCGACATGATCGCCCGGATTCCGATCTATACTCCGACCGGCAAGGTTGTGCCGCTTTCCTCCGTCTGTCGCATCAAGCGGACCACGGCCCCGCAGGAGATCAGCCACATCGAGACCCAGCCGGCCGTGAAGTTGACGGTGCACCCGCCGGAGGGGGTTTCCCTGCCCCAGGTCATTCATACGGTCAATGATGAGATCGTCGCGCCGATGCGGGCCGGCGGCTACGGTCCGGGTCGGATGACCCTCCCCCCGTCGGTCAACGTGGCGTTGGCGGGAAACGCCGACAAGCTTCAGAGCACGTGGGATTCGTTGAAGTGGCTGCTCGCCTTGTCGTTGCTGGTGGTCTATCTCCTGATGGCGGGGTTGTTCGAGTCGTTCGCCTACCCGTTCGTGATTATTCTGACCGTCCCGCTCGCTGTGGTGGGCGGATTCATCGGGCTGGGGATCGTCCATGCGTGGACCTTCAGCGATCCGACGATGGCGGTTCAGGATCTGGATATCCTGACGATTCTCGGATTCGTGATTCTGCTGGGCATCGTCGTCAACAACGGGATTCTCATCGTCCACCAATCTCTGAACTTCGTGCGTGAGGGACTGCTTCCCGACGAGGCGATTCCCCGGGCCGTGCAGACGCGAATCCGGCCGATCTTCATGTCGATTCTCACGACTTTTTTCGGCCAGTTGTTGCTTGTGGTTCGAACCGGGTCCGGCGCAGAGCTTTATCGCGGTGTCGGCGCCGTCGTCCTCGGGGGGCTGCTCTGCTCGACGCTCTTCACGCTCGTCGTCGTGCCGGCCATGTTGTCGCTGTTCATGGGGGCCCGCATCCGGCTCGGACGTGTGCTTTTTCATCCACCGCAAAGCGACGAGGGCGCCGTCGGCGATGTCGGCGCCGTCGTGCCCGGCGTTGCTCGGGCCGCGCCGCACGCGAAGGACGGACTGACCGTGGCCCGCGAACTCGCGGGGCCGCAATGAGAATGTGTTCAAGGCGTTTTGTGGCACGGCCGCCTCGGCGGTGCGTGCACGAGCGAGACGCCCTTGGCACCAGGGTCTTGGCACGCAACCCAACATGCCGCTGCCGGAATGATGTCCGGGGTCGGCCCGTTGTCTCGACGGCGGCGGGCAACGGTCGGAGTTCCCCATGAGAATCGTTCGGTTCGTGGATGCGGCCGGCCGGCCGCGCTGGGGCCGTGAGCTCGACGACGCCCACGCCGCGCCGATGGTGGGCGATCTGTTCGGCCCGCACGACTTCGAGCAGCGGGCCGTGCCGTTCGCACGCCGGCTGGCGCCGGTCGATCCGCCGAATATCTTCGCGATCGGTCGAAACTATCGCGCGCACGCCGAGGAGATGAAGGCCCGTGAGCTGCCGCGCGAGCCGCTGATCTTTCTCAAGGCGACAAGCTCCGTGATCGGCCCGGACGAGTCCATCGTCCTGCCGGGGTCGGCCCCGGACGAGGTCGATTTCGAGGCCGAGCTGGCCGTCATCATCGGGACGCAGGCGAAAGACGTCGCGCCGGCAGATGCACTCCGGTATGTGCTGGGTTACACCTGCGCGAACGACATCTCGGCGCGGGATTGCCAGAAACGCCGCGACAAACAGTGGGCGCGCGGCAAGAGCTTTGACACGTTCTGTCCGCTTGGGCCCGTCCTCGTCACCGCCGATGCCCTGTCGCCCGAATCACTGGCTGTCCGATCCATGCTCAACGGGCGGATCATGCAGGACGACCGCACGGCCAACATGATCTTTTCCGTTCCGTTTCTCGTCAGTTATCTCTCGCGGCAGTTTACGTTGCGGCCGGGCACGGTGATTCTGACGGGGACGCCCGCCGGGGTCGGCGCCGCCCGAACGCCGCCGGTCTTCCTTCGCGACGCCGACGAAATCACGGTCGAGATCGAGTGCATCGGCACCTTACGAAACCGCGTCGTCTCCGGCGCTCGGCAGTGAGGGCGTTCCCGAAGCCCGGACTCGTGAAGCACGGGACCCGCATCCTCATCATCCGGGCCGAAGAGTCGGATCAACCTCGCGGTCGCCTCGGCGGGCAAGGCTCGCCGTGTGCCGATTGGGCTGCAAGGGAATGTTCCAACAAATGGTCCGCACCGCGGATCGCACGATGCTGCTCAAGCGGCGATGCATCACGGCGGCCTGAAGTTGACCCTGAACACCTGCACCGATCCGCGATTGCTCGACGTGGGCTGCGCCATGGACGTGCTGCCGGCGTTGCCGCCGGCCGATAATGACGACCGCGCCGAACGGGCAAAGGCGACGGGAACCGATCCGACTTTGCTTGTACCCATGCTTGTACCACCTTCAGGGAAACGATGCATATCTGTGGCGTCGGCCGGCAAACCGGACGACAAGCGCAGCATCGGCGACATGGACGTAAGCGGATAAGTAGACAGGGGTAATAAGCGATTGGCAGACGATGGCAAACAGCGGGCGACGCGACTCGAACGCGCAACATCCAGCTTGGAAGGCTGGTGCTCTACCATTGAGCTACGCCCGCACCGGCAAACCGGCCGGCAGCATCGTATCGCGCGGAGACCCGATGTCCAGTCGAGGCGTTGAGCGGGTGACGAACCTGGGGAGATCGCCTTGCGCTCGATTGTGACGGCGCTCGATGACCGGTGCGTCCGCGCGCCCTTCGGCGAGGTGAGGGCGAGAAGTAAGCGGAGGATTCATGCGGGGCCGCGGTTGATTGCATCGACCCGACGGCGTGACGGGACGACGGTCAGGTGAACCGGATCGCCGCCTCCCCGCGGGGACGCGCAGCCTTGTCTCCCGGCGGCAAAGCGGTTGAGGCAAGGCGTCGGGTGAATATGCGACATTCGTGTGATCTCTCCGGCGGCGAGGCGGGCCGGCATCTCTTGCCCGGCAATCGATCACGTTGCTCTTGCTCGATCCCTCGGAGCCTCACTGGCGAGATCGGCTCTCCTCCCCTATAACGTGCGGATTCGCGAACCGCCCGGGAACCGCTGACTCGGCATCGGTCGGACGGGCTTCAGTAGACGCGCGGAGCAATCGGGCCTGGTTTCACTTGGGACGCGAGCGACAACGCGCCGGCTCTCTCGAGGAGGACGCCGCGATGACAACCCCGCGAACACTCGAGCGGACACGTACCGCCGCACCGGATCGGCGGGGACTGGAACGAAAGCGCGGCATCTGCGGCATCTGCCCGGCGGGCTGCTGGATCGAGGCGGACCTGCGGGACGGCAGGCTCGTGGACATCCGCCCGGATGCTTCGCACGCCCTCGGCCTGCTCTGCCGGCGCGGCGAACACGCGGCGGAGATCATCTATTCCGAACACCGGCTGAAACATCCCATGCGGCGGGTCCGCGCCAAGGGCGCGCCGCCCGCGAAGGGGCCGGCGATCCGCGAGGCGTTCGAGCCGATCAGTTGGGATGCGGCCTATGAGACCATTGTCGAGAATCTGAATCGGATCAAGGCCGAGTCCGGCCCCGAGGCGGTCGCGATCTACACGGGCCGCGGCGCGTTCGAGCTTTCGCTGTGCGACATGTTCCAGCCGCGCGGCGTCGCCGTCTCCTCCGCGTCGAGCGTGCTCTTCCCGTTCGGATCGCCCAACACGATGGGCGTCGGCGCGTTGTGTTACGTCTCGTTCGCGATGATCGCGCCTCACGTCACGATGGGCCGAATGCTCACCGATATGTTCAACGATATCGAAAACGCGGCGATGCTCGTCGTCTGGGGAGCCAACCCCGCGACCGACTCACCCCCGCTCGACATGCATCGAATCGAGGCCGCCGCGCGGCGCGGCGCCGACATCGTCGTCATCGATCCCCGGCGAACCGAGACGGCCACGCTCACCGGCGGGCAATGGGTGCCGATTCGCCCGGGCACCGACGGCGCACTGGCGCTCGGCATCATTCACGTGATGCTCGACGAGGATCTCCACGACGAGGCCTTCGCCGAGCACTGGTGCCACGGCTTCGATGAGCTGGCTTCCTATGTGCAACATTTCCGCCCCGAAGTCGTCGAAGGGATCACCGGCGTGCCGGCGGAGACCATCCGCGATCTTGCGCGGCGGGTCTGCCGCGCGAACGGCGCGTGCCCGGTGATGTACACCGGTCTGGAATACTCGAACAGCGGCATTCAGGCGATTCGCGCGGTCTTGACGCTCTTCGCGCTGGCGGGCCAGTTGGACGTGCCGGGCGGGCTCGGGCTGGCGATGCGCGACAGCCATTTCCCGATCAACCGCGCTTGCAACCAGGCGAATCCGGACCTGGACCGCGCGGTGGCCCGCGACGCGTTTCCGATCTACAGCCACTATCGCGGCGAGTCCCACGCGGGCGGGCTCGTGCGGTCGGTCCTCGATGGCGAGCCGTATCCGATTCGGGGCCTGATTGTCCACGGCGCTTCGCTGCTGACCTCGTGGCCGCAGACGGCCCTTTGGCGCAAGACCCTGGCGAAGCTCGACTTCCTCGTCTGCATTGACCGGCAGCTCACGGCCGACGCCGCCTACGCGGACATCGTGTTGCCGGCAACGACGATGTTTGAGATCGATTCGTACATGACCTACGGCCCGATCTTCCGCCTGCGCGAGAAGATGGTCGAGCCGGTGGGGGAAGCGCGCAACGACTACCTCATCATGGCCGAACTGGCCCGGCGGCTGGGCTACGGTCATCTCTATCCCCAAACGGAGGAGGCGATGATCCGACAGGCGCTGGAGGGGTCCGGCTTCAGCCTCGAAGAGGTCCGGGCCAACGGCGGCTGGGTGAAGATTCCAAGCCCGATGATGGCCTACAAGAAATGGGAAAAGGGCGGCCTGCGAGGCGACGGCCGGCCTGGTTTCGAGACGCCCACCGGCAAGTTCGAAATCGCCTCGACCGTCCTCGAAGAGTACGGCTATGAACCGTTGCCCAAGTATGTCGAGCCGCGCGAGGGGCCGATCGGCAGCCCGGAGACGGCGGAGCGGTTTCCGCTCGTGTTCAACTCCGGTGCGCGGCCGCACACCGACTTTCGAAGCCAGCATCACGGCATCCGCGGGCTGGCGAAGGACAACCCCGAACCGATGGTCGAACTGAACGAGGAAGACGCCCGGGCCCGCGGCATCCGAACCGGGGATCGCGTGGACGTTCGAACGCCGCGCGGGTCGGTCCGGTTTCGTGTCCGCGTGACGGCGGACATCGTGCGAGGGGCGGTCGAGTGCAACATGGGCGGCGGCACGCCCGTCGGTCCCGCCGCCTGGCGCGAGTCGAATGTCAACGAGCTGACCGATCTCGACAATTGCGACGAGATCTCGGGGTTCCCCGTCTATAAGGCGCTGCTTTGCGACGTGGTCCGGGTCGAATCCGGCTCGGAGATCGACAGCAGGGTGTGGGGACAACCCGCCAAGCTGTGCGGTCCCGTCACGGTGGCGAAACCCGCCGGACCGCGACCGCGGCGAACCATTCACCTTGATAACAACGCCGGCACGCGGCCGTCGGATGCCGTCCTCGAAGCGATGCGCCGGGCACCCAAGGGAAACCCGTCGAGCATCCACGGTGCGGGTCGCGCCGCGCGGGAGGCGATCGACCATGCCCGCAGACAGGTGGCGGCCCTGGTTCACGCGCGCCCGCGGCGAATCCTCTTTACCAGCAGCGGAACCGAAGCGGACAACCTCGCGCTGAGCGGCGTGTTCCTCTCGCACGCCGGCGGACCTCGCCACCTGATTACGTCCGCCATCGAGCACCCGGCGATCCTGAATACGTGTGCATTCCTCGAAGGGTTCGGCCATCGCGTTACGCGGCTGCCGGTCGATCGCGACGGGCTCGTCCATCCGGAGGACCTGCGCCGCGCGCTGGCCGACGATACCCTGCTGGTCTCAATCATGCTGGCCAACAATGAGGTTGGCACGATTCAGCCCATCCGCGAACTCTGCGCCGTTGCGCACGCGGCGGGTGTGCTCTTTCACACCGACGCCGTTCAAGCCGCCGGAAAAACCAAGGTGGACGTGACGGCGCTCGACGTCGATCTGCTTTCTCTTTCCGGTCACAAGTTCCACGGTCCCAAGGGCGTCGGCGCACTCTATGTTCGCAAGGGCGTGAAGCTCACGCCCCTGTTGCACGGCGGCCGGCAGGAACGCGGCCTGCGCGCGGGCACCGAGAACGTGCCCGCCATCGTGGGCCTCGGCAAGGCCGCGGAACTCGCCGCCCGCATGATCGACGAGGCGGACCGAATCCGCGAACTTCGCGATCGGCTCGAAACGGGCATCCTCGAACTGGTGCCCGGCGCGATCCGAAACGGCCATCCACGGCTGCGGTTGGCGAACACGCTGAATCTCACGCTTCCCGGCCTGCGCGGGGAATCCCTGGTCGTCGCGCTCGATCAACACGGCATCTCACTCTCCTCCGGGTCGGCCTGCAAGGCGGGCTCGCCCGATCCGACCCATGTGCTGCTCGCCATGGGCCGGACACCCGAAGAGGCCCACTGCTCGGTGCGGTTTTCGCTCGCGAGAGAGACGACGGAGGAAGACATCACAGAGGCCCTCGCCGCGTTTCGACAGGTTCTCAAGGAGATGGAGACGACCATCCGGTTCCTGCCATGCAAGTGAAGCAGTTCGCCCCTCAACGCTGACCGAGGGACCCGGCGATTCTTCCACCGACTCGCATTGTCTGGACCTCTCCGCCCGGTCTGCTGTAGAATCCGCCCGCTGATGAGACGCCGAGACAACCCCACGTCAGGCGTTGAGTCTACCATTGAACCGCGCCGGTCGGCTTTGCGGGTGTGGCCGGCTCTGTCCGTGACCGCGGCTCCCAACACAGGCGGAATCACTCATGATCGATCCGAACAACGTCCTGATCCGCTGCCCGAACGGCCACCAACTCCAGGCCGCCAAAAGCGATCTGGACAAGCCGCTGGCCTGCCCGGTCTGCAACGTGACCTTTACCCCGTCGCCGAGTGGGGCCGCGCCCGAAGCGCCACCCGTCCCCGCCGGCGGGGCGGGTGCGCCGGAAACACTGTCCTACGGCATGCCCGGCACGCCGGCGCTTCAGGAACCGGTGACCTATCCGCCCTATACCCAGTGGATGATTATCCTGTGGGTGGCGGTCTACGTGTTGCAGGCGATCAACGGATTGTATCAGATGGCGAATCCGCCGGATATCGACCCGCAGAACCCCTTCGCCGGGCAGATGGTGAGCCTGATGGTCTTCGGGTGCTTCGTCGGTGCCAGCACCATCGCCGCGATCGTGTTGCAGTTGATGTGGATCTACCGGATTCACAAGGACGCCCGGCGCGCACGAAACTACCAGGCTGTCTCGCCGGGGCTGGCCATCGGATTGTCCCTGATCCCGTTGTTCAATCTCATTTGGACGCCGGTGACGATGCGGAAGCTCGCACGGTTTGCGACCGATCCGGATGAATCGGGCGGCTCGGCCGGGAATCGAGCCTTCTACGCCGCCACCGTTTGCCTGGTCGCCGGCATTGCGATCCTGGTGACCTACTGCGCGGTCTTCTCGGCGATGCTTCCCGCTTACATGAAGGGGTTCAATAACATTCAGGCCCTGGGCCCGCAGAACATGGATCAGCAGGCCTTGCAGCGGGAGATTATGGCCTCGATCCCGGCCGCCGTGCAGATCTTCAGCGCCATCGTTCCCGCCGTGGCCGCGGTCATCTATTACTGGGCCGTCCGCAAACTCGAAGCGGCGCTCTACCCCTTCCT
>JBHHUY010000004.1:0-37408 GCA_046753965.1 Phycisphaerae bacterium | reverse complement strand
CAACGGACTGAAAATCCGTGTGTCGCCGGTTCAACTCCGGCCCTACCCAGTTCCGATTATTATTGACAGATGTCGATATACCGTGACTCGATGCGTCAGAACCCCTGATTCTATTGGGTTTTCTCGCAGTGCCCGTCGGAGTGCACGTCGCCCCTTCCGTGCAAGCCGCCGACTCCCGCCGACTGCCGCGGAACGCCGTTTGGCTGAGAACCGATCCCAAATCCGTGGCGTCGGCAGGGCAATCGCGTTCTCGGGAATGTGGCCGCCTCAACGGCCAGCAGCCGACCGGGAACTGCGATATGCTGCCGAGAACGCGGACTCGATTGCTGACGCCGCGTACGGCATGGGGCAAGAACAAGGTGAACATATGGGCCGCCAAACGGCAAAGCCGGCCGGTGCGTCCTACCCGGCAATCGACCCTGTTATTCTCGCTCGATGCCTGACCGGACAGGGGAGCCACGGGATTCCGAGCACGCACTCCAAGCGGGCAGGCTCTGCCAGGTCACACGACTACCGGAAGACCGCGTGAGCGCCATGATCGAGATCAACCGGCATGTCAGCATTCGCGAAGATGAGATCACGTTCACCTACGCGCGCAGCCCGGGGCCGGGCGGCCAGAATGTCAACAAGGTCGCGACGAAGGTCACGCTCTGGTTCGATGTGATGCGCAGTGCCGCCTTGTCGGCCGCTCAGCGAGCCCGGATTCGACAGGCCCTTCGCACGCGGATCAATCGGGACGGCGTGCTCCGGGTCGTGAGCGGACGGCACCGGACGCAGGCGGCCAACCGCCGCGAAGTGCTCAGGCGCTTTTCCGACCTGCTGGCCGAGGCGTTGCGTCCGAAACCGGTCCGCAAGCAGACGCGACCCAACCGCGCCGCCCGCGAACGGCGCCTGGCCGAGAAGCGCCGCCGCAGCCTCCAAAAACAGCAGCGACGGCGGCCGTCGTCCGGACCGGAGATCGCGTAGGGGGAGGGGCGGATACCGAGACCGGAGTCCGGTGGGCGACCCAACCACCCAGGAAGCCTATAATCTTATGTGATAAAGAATGTTACCACTGTTATCGCCCGCAGGGAAAGACGTCTTCTCACAATGTGCCTGGCAGTGCTCAGCCCGGATGGATAGAATATAGGCCTCGGGGACGCACCCTCGAGGGGAGTAGCACACGGCCCCCCACGGCGACGCGGTCGGCAGGGCGGGGGCCTGATGAAATCGGGAATCCCGGCGGGATCGGCAGCTTCTCGGAACCGCCGGCGGCACACCCGGGCAAGATTCTATCCTATGCTTTACGGTACCGTTGTGAACCGATCCTCGGTTATCGGGGTAACTCAGGGAGCGAGCGAGCCGATAGAGGAGCAGCGGGACCAACCCGCGCGGGCGGTTAACCCGAGGCCAACACCGGAACCACACATGCGAACTCGACCCCTCCAGTCGCGCGAATCGAGCGAACAGACCCGCTGCGCGGCCGTCTCCGTGAAGAAGCCGCGCAGCGGATGTTCGCGGCGCGTTACGGCGGTGATGCTTCTTTGTGTGCCGGCAGTGACGGCGCTCGGCCCCGCGTCGGGCTGCGCCGTGCCCCAGCCGCGGGGCAGGGGCTTGTACGAACGGATGAAGGAGCCGAAGACCGGCGCAGTCTACCATCTCTACTTGCCTGTGGACTATGTTCAGCGCAACGGTCGGCATCCGGAATACCCGAAGGTCAAGCGCTGGCCGCTGGTCATGACCTTCCACGGCATGAAGCCGTATGACAACGCGATTCCTCAGGAACGGGAGTGGGAGCAGGAGGCCGACACCTACGGCTACATCGTCTGTTCCCCGGAGTTGCACACCTCCGATTCATTCATGGAGTATCCCCTCACCCGCGAGCACAGCTATGTGCTGAGAGACCGAAAAAACGTCATGGCGATCATGGACGATGTCTTCTCCAAGACATTGGCCGACCGCAAGCGCGTCCTGGCGACCAGTTGGTCCTGCGGCGGCTACCTGGCGCACTACTTTGTGAACCGTTATCCCGAAAAGTTCTCGTGCCTCGCCACGCGCCTGTCGAACTTTTCGGCCAAGCTTCTGGACGACCACATGGTCCCCCGCTACCGAAAAAAAATACCGGTCGCGATCTTCATCGGCGACGGGGACTTCCCGAAATGCAAGTCGGAATCCGAGGAGGCCGTCGCCTGGTACCAGGCCCGGGGCTTCAGCGTCGTCGGAAAGATGATCGATCACATGGGGCACCGCCGCATCCCACAGACGGCCGCCGCCTTCTTCGCCAAGCAGTTGGGCATCAAGCCGCTGCATCCGATCGCCGCCGCCCAAACGGTCGCCCAGGTTCAGATGACCGAGTACGTCCCACCGCAAGAACTGCTCGCGAGGCTGAGCCCCAAGCTGGTCCCCAGAGAGGCGGCGCTGGCAAGCGCCAAGCGGTCCGCCTCCCCCCGCATTCGAAGACCCCGGAGCTTCAACAATCCGTCGTTCACCTATGCCAGCGCAGGTGCAGGCCGCGAGTACCCTTTCAGCCAGGTGCCACCCTATGACGCACAACCGCGAGGCGGCGCCGCGCGATCGAGATCCGGCGCGGGATCCACGACGCCGCCGACCGGAGCCGGCGCCACACGCATCGCGTCCGCCCGGCGACCCAATGCAGGTTGGATGGCCCCGACGAAGGAGCCTGCCCGTTCGAGCATCGCCCGGCCCGCACAGGCTACAAGCCCCTCCCGGTCATCGTCTGCTCGCGGCACGGATCGCACGCCGCCTAAGAAGGCGGGACGAACCGGCGGCGCGAGTTCGACCCGCCTCCCAGCTCCCGAAGTGACCGCGACGCCCACGTACACCCGCCGTCAATTCACGCCGAAGACCGCAGGCCCGGTGGACTACGATACTTGGAAGGCCTACAGCAACCAGTTGGCATCGGCGAAGAACACACGGCGGAAGCCGGCTGAGCCGCCCCGCGCTGCCGCACCGAAACCGAAGGTCGCCTCGAAACCGCCGGCCGCCCGCCCCACTCGTCGCGGGACGGCGGCGCCCCGACAGCCCGAGCGGCAGACCGGCCCGAAGACGAAGGTCGTCTCGGCGAGGGCACGGCGCACCCGGCCGCGCCAGCCCCCGAAAAAGGTGACGGTTCTGATCAAGGGGCCGGCCGTCGCCAACGCGCCATTCTTCCTTGACTACGGTGTCGATTTGAGCCCGGAAGTGACGCGGGGCGCCGACTTCCGGTGGTACGACAACGGCGTCTGGCTGGGAGATGAACCGAACGGCACGGCGATCCTCGAATCACCGGGTCCCCATGAGATCGCGGTGCTGCTCATCACGCGCGACAACATCGAGTATCGCGGTGCGTCGTCCGTTCAGGTCCTTGCAGATGACCCGAGCCGCACTGCCTCGACGGCCCTCCGAACCCGTCGCAATCGCAGCGGCTGATTCGCCCCCGCATCTCCCCGACGAGATCCCGCACGGAAGAAGACCGCCTCGGTGCGCCAACAGGATTGCCGCGCTGGTGTATGATGCCTCCCCGACCGGGCACTGACGCCCATCCTTCGTGCCGGCCGCGGACCGCCGGCAGACGGTGCCGACCGGTCGGATAGAGTGCGTCCCAAGACCTCTGTGGCACGGACGTCCCGCCCGTGTACACACCGCCGAGACGGCGGCGCCTCAGGACCATCGGGACGCATGGTTTCATCCAGGAGTCCGACATGAATGATTCACCTGAAACGATCACGTTTGACGATTTCGCGAAGATCGATCTGCGGGTCGCCCGCGTGCTGGAGGCCCGGGCGCATCCCGATGCCGACCGGCTGATCCTGCTTCGGATCGATCTGGGATCAGAACAACGGCAGCTCGTGGCGGGGCTCAAGGCGCACTACGCGCCGGAAGAACTCGTCGGCAAGCTGATTGTCGTCGTGAAGAATCTCAAGCCGCGAAAGATGCGGGGCGAAGAGAGCCGGGGCATGTTGCTGGCGGCATCGAGCGAGGATCAGTCTCAGGTGATTCTCATCTCCCCCGCCGCCGACATCGCGCCGGGCGCGAAAATCTCATAGCTTCGTCGCCCGAGAGCGTCAAACGCGCTCACGGCCGGCACTTGTTGCAGGGAGCGTATCCGCCGGCGAAGGCAGCCGCCTTGCCCTCAAGGATCACCCGACGCTTGAGCTTGATGCGCGCCGCCACGTCGCAATTCGGAAGATGAAACGTGCCGTATTTGGGATCGGCGGCGTAGCGCTGCGAAGCGTCATCGGAAACGTGCCGCCACAACCCGCGGCGCTCCTCTCGGGCTTCGCGCTGCGCCGCGAGGAGCTTCTCCGCAAACCGAAGCGTCTTCTTCGTCAGTCGGACATAGGCCAGCCCTTCGCGAACGAGGGTCTCATTGACGAACGTGTTGTCCACGAAGGCGTAGGCGAGCAACCGGCCCTTTCGATCCCGCGTCTGCTTGTCGAATCTGAGGCGGAGTTCCTTGCCCCGTACGAGTTCCTCGTTTCGAAACCTGGCCTCGTCGTGCATCGGCTCGTCCGAGTAGGGCGTGCGGATACCGGCATAGACCAGTTGATCATCGGGCTTAATCCTGACCTTGTGGCCGCTGATCACCCACTTGACCGTGACCAGCGTCGGCTTGCCGGCGGGTCTGGGGTCGCCTTCGGCACCGATCGCGCGGACCAGCGCCGCGGCGGAACCGAGCGTGAGAACCAGCGCGAAGGCCCAAATCATCAATGAACGACGGTTGTCGGGCTTGAAAACGTCCATCAGATCGCCTCGTCGAGCTTCTTCCAGATGTCCTTGACGAGCGGGTTGTCCGTCACGGAGAACGGGTGAATGAGCTCGTTGTCCGTGAGGATGCCCGGGTCCTGCACCCATTTCGCGTGTCCGTCCGTATAGGCAACGTTCACACCGGTCTTGTGGGCAGTCGCGACAACGCTCGGCAGATGAATGACATCGGCGAGCAGCGCCTTCGTCCGCATCTGCGACAAGCTCTTTCCGCTGACGTGATACCGCCGACCGTAGCCGGACCGCGTATCGAACCCCGGAATCGCGGGCCAGGGGTTGTTCGCCGTGCCCATCGAATGGAACGAGTCGGTCTGCACCGGGCAATAGAGGAACGTGAGGTCATCGAATCCGAGGCCGACCCGAACGAGCGGCCCGAAGTTGTTGTTGAAATCCATCCCGTCGAAGATGAGATAGTTGTATTGCCAGGTACCGTCGTCTTCCATGTTGTTCAGCTCCGGAAACCGGCCGTCGCTGTTGACGTACTCAGCGTGGACAACATAGAGCTGTCTCAGCCGCGCCAGACACTGCGTTCGCTTCGCCGTCTTCCGCGAGCCGCTCATGGCGGGAAGCAGGATCGACAGCAGCAGGCTGATAATCGAAATCGACACGAGCAGTTCAATCAGGCTGAACGCGCGGGCCGGCCGGCGGGTTCCGTTCATGACAGGGTCTCCACTGCGAAAGCCGGAGGTCGGACCTCCCCCGGCGGCAAACGATGGGGTTTCTCCGGATTCAGGAATCGAAAACGCCGACGGGACCAGTCGCGGTCGCCGTCCGCCGCGACTTGCTCGGCCAGGGCCCAGAGGGCCGGCGCGAAACGGCAGGTTCGCGTCCGCAGCGCGTGCACGGCGCCGACGCGGAACAATGCGGACGCCGTATAGAACGACAAGGCGCGCGGATCCACGGCGCGGCCCTCGAAGCGATACCGACGAATCGCATGTTCGGCGATTGCGTCGAAGCGGGTCGTCTCCCATCCCAGCGCCGCGCCGGCCAGGAACAGGTGGGCCAGGAAGTTTCCAAGATCGACGCAGGGATGCGCCAGCGCGAGGGTATCCAGATCGAGGATCGTTGTGGTTCGGCGACCAAGAATGAGTTGCTGCTCGTAGAAGTCTCGATGCGCGACGCACCAGGTGCCGCGCTCCACCAACGCGGATCGCCCCAGCAGCGAATCGACGAGGGACCGTGTCCGCCGCGCCATCGGCGGGTGCATCCGGCCGAGCAGCACATGCCAGCGCGAGAGAATCCCGCATTCGTGAGACACCGTGAAGGCGGGCAGCGCGTCGATCCTGCATCGGTGCAGCGCCGAGACCGCGTCAATGGCCCGACCGGCGGCGTCTTCCGCGCGACCCTCCGTGTAAGTGAGGGCGCGGCCGCGCACGTGACCGAAGAGGATCATGTTCAGATCGGGCAGGTAATCGACCACGACCGGGACTCGAACCCGGCGGTCGGATTGCCATCCGATCTGGCGATTGAGTTCCTCGTGCAGTCGCGCCAGGTCTTCACCCCGTCCGTCGGCATAGGTCTTGCCGATCAGAACGATCCCGCCGGAACCCTCGGGGCGGAACTCGATGGCCGCCCGGCGGCCGGGACGATAGGCCAGCAGCCGGCATTGCACATGCCCCACAGAGACCGGCGTCCCGCCGTTGAGACGGGCCCGAACCGGCGCGAGGCGTTCCGCCATGGCATGCCCGTCGAGACAACGCGCCAGGTGGGGGAGCTTCTCATCGCAGTCCGGTGAATGGACCTGCATGTTCCAGCCCGGCGCGTCAACGCAGACGCCGCGAGTCGCGTCGGTGAAGTCGGCGACGGCGCGAGCGGAGCAAGGCGACGGCGGCCGTCCGCTCGAGCCGGTCGTCCCGAAGAGGGTTCGAGTTCCGTCCCCCGGCAGTTTGAACGACCACTCGACCGTGATGCCGCCGACCCGATCGGGCCAGCACCGCTCGATCACAATGTCACGCGGCGTCTTGTCGGCAGGCCAATCGACGCAATCGGCCAACATGGCTCGGACCCGGCCCGGGTGGAGGGGGTCGGGCAGGGCGTCGGTTGAAGGCGAGCGAGCGTCTTGAGGATTCATGTCATCACCGCCTTATGCGGGGCGCCTGCGAGTCGGGCGTCGGCCGCTTCGATGCAGCGGTGGGCCAAGGCTCGCCAGCCGGGACGCAGGTGACGCATCATGCCTCGGGCCAGTTCGAGCAGAGACAGTGCCGCGTAACACGCGAACGTGTCCGGGTCGATCCGCACGTGCGACCGCTGCCCCCACGCTTCGAAGAAGGCATTGGCCCAACCGGCGGCGGTCGAGGCGTCCACATCGCATTCGGGCCGATGCCCCAGCATCCGCACCTGCGTATCGAAGTTGGCGACGTCGATCAGCGGATCTCCCAGGCAGAGCCGCTCAAGATCGAGGATGGCAAGACGGTCTCCCTGCACGCGCACCTGGTTCCAGTGAAAGTCGTTGTGCAGGGTGACGGGCTTGACCGGCGGAAGCTCCGAGAGGCGCCGTTGCAGTCGCGCACGCACGCGAGCGAGGTCCACCGCGCGCTCGGGGCACGCCGCGCTCAGGTCGGCGGTCGCGCCGTCGATCCGGGCCAGGACGTGGTTCGCAACGAGCGGTTCGATGTCGAGACACCGAACCTCGTGAAACGCGGCCAGGGCCCGGGCGACGCGAGGCATCAGGTCGATCACCGACCCCGTCCGAAGGGCGTCGAACAACGAGTCGCCGCGAAGCCAGCGGGTCGCGAGGAGCCCCCGCGTCAGATCGGCCCCTGCCACATCGGGAACCGTGAATGGCAGCAGTGTTCGTCCGGCGGCGGTGGCAAAGCGACGATGCCTGCGCCACAACATTTCGCAGGATTGCGGGAGCGCGGCGCGCACCGCGACACTGCGCTTGCCGGCGGCACCGGCGACCGGGTCGATACCGCGCGCCCGCAATCGGATAATCCATTTCTGTTCGGGAACGTATCGGATCAGGACGCGCCGCAGTGAATCCCGATCGATCCGAAAGTCGTCGCCGGTCTCGTCAAGCCAGCGTTTCCACCATCGCGTCGCGTCGGCCCGGTTCTGGAACTTCCGGAGGTTGCGCAGACGCCGATCGTTTGGAAAGCAGTAGACCTCGACCGACCGGCCCGCAATGGTCAGGACGTCTCCCCGCCGAGAGACGGGCCGCCTCGGCGGCGTGTGGAGATAGACGATCCGGCCCTGCGGCCAGAATCGCTGCGCGGGAATCGTTTCGCTGTCGAGCAGTGCGTAGGCGACGCGAGCGTACCGCTGGGGATGGTAGAGCGCCTCGACCATGCGGCAATCCCGCCACGCATCGCGCTCGGACCGGCCGATACGACGGAGTTGCTCACGACAGGCGTCGAGCACGGCGGCCGGTTGGAAGCAGGACCGCAGGTCGCCGAGAACGGCATCGTCCGGCAGCTCGATCGAAACCGCCGTGCCGGGTTCTCTCATGCCGGAGCCATCGCGGGGGCCTTCGCTCACTGCGGGCAAGGGCGGGGCATCCGCGCCCGGAGTGCTCGCTTTGTGTACTGATCCGCTCAGCATGCCGCGCGCTCCCTTCCAAGGGTGAGGGCGGGGTCATCTCCCCCCGCAGCAAACAGGCTCGCGTACTCGCCGGCCGCCGCGAGAAGTTGTCGGTGCCCGCCGCACTCGATGACCTTGCCCTGAGAAAGAACGACGATGCGGTCGAAGCGTTCCATGTCGCAGAGCCGGTGGCAGATCACGAGCGTGGTCGCGCCGTTTCGAGGCGACATCCACGCGGCTTCCACCAGCCTGCGTGTTCTGGCGTCGAGGCCCGTGGCGGGTTCGTCCAGAATCAGGACGGGCGCCCGGCGAAGCAGGGCGCGGGCCAGGGCGATGCGCTGCCGCTGACCACCGGAGAGCGTCAGGCCGCTTTGCCCGAGAACGGTGTCATAGCCCTCGGGGAGGGCACGGATAAACTCATCAGCCTCGACGCAAGCGGCAACCGCTTCGATGGCCTCGGGAGTTGCATCGGGACTACCCAGCCCGATGTTCTCGCGGATGCTCATGCCGAACAACGTCGTATCCTGGTGAACCCATCCGATCTGACGGCGAAGAGACTCGAGCGTCACCTCGCGGATGTCGACGCCGTCGACCCGCACCGAGCCGGCTTTCGGATCGTGAAAGCGAAGCAGGAGCTTCGCGAGCGTGCTCTTGCCGGCGCCGGTGTGACCGACGATGGCGATCCGCTCGCCGGGTTGAATGTCGATCGAAACGTCGTCCAACGCGAGAGGTCCTTCGCCGTAGGCAAACGAGAGCCGGTCCAGCGTGATGCCGCCGCGAACCTGTTCGAGCGGTCGGGCGTCCGGCGCGTTGCGGACCTCGGGCTGAATGGCGAAAAGCTCGGCAACGCGTTCTCCACAGGCGGTGGCCTTGGCGAGCTGCCCGGCGAGCTTCGCCAGGTTGCGCATGGGCTTCTGCATGCCGCGGAGATAGGCGATGAAGACGAGGAGGTCGCCCGCGGTCATCGCATCGGTCAGGACGGACCTGACGCCGACGTAGAGGATCACACACGTGCCGACCGCCGAAGCGACGTTGATGATGCGATAGAGCCTCGACTCGAGCCGGGTCGTCTTCACACCGGCGCGGACCGCGCTCCGGTTGCGGCGGGCGAAGCGGTCGTGCTCGGCCTCTTCCCGGTTGAATGCCTGAATCACAGGCATGGCGCCGAGGACATCGTGCGCAAGGGCGGCGACGAAGCTCTCGTTCTGCCGCTGTTTGTTGGTGGCCTGCCGAATCTGTTTCGTCGTCCGCCAGGTCGCATAGAGCGCGACGGGCAAGGTGGCGAGCCCCAGGGCGGCGAGGAGCGGGTTCAGCCAGAACATCGCGGCGATCATGGCGACAATGACCAACGTGCTCTGGCCCGCGTTGACGATGGCGTCCACCAGCATCTGGCGCAGCATCTGGATATCGCCGGTGAGCCGCATGAGCAGGTCGCCCGTGCGGCGGCGCTCGAAGACGGTCGGCGAAAGCGTCTGAAGGTGCGCGAAGAGGTGCCGCCGGATTCTCCCCACAACCCGCTGGCCGGTCTGGGCGAGCAGCACGTCGCGGACATGCGTGCAGATCGCGTCAAAAACGGCAATCAGCAGGATCGCCGCGCAGACCCAGCCCAGGGCCGCCGCCGGATCGGAGGCGAGCCGCGCCATGATCCGGCCCAGTGTCGATCCCGCCATCTTGTCGGACAGGATGTAATCGAAGATGACCTTGATGGGCCAGGGCGCCGCGACCTGCAAACATACGGTGCCCAGGGTCCCCAGGAAGGCGGCGAACAGCGCCAAGCGATGCGGGCGAATGTACTCGGCGAAGCGCGACCAGACGGATCCCAACCGGTCGAGTTCCAGTTTGCCGCGCCGGGTTTTGATGGTCCACGGAATCATGATGACACGCTCACCGTCCCCGGTGTCGCCGGGACCACGACCGGCCGCCGATCAACCGGCGGCGGAACTTCGGGGAAAACGCTTCGGCTTGATCCGGCGGCGTCGAGCAACCAGTCGTTCAGGACAACGGCGTTCTTACGCACATCGAAGCGCTCGGCCGCGCGGCGGCGGCCTTCCCGCGCGAGGCTGGCGGCCAGCGCGGGATTCTCGATCACCTGCCGGATCGCCCGTGCGAGGGCCCGCGCATCCCCGGGCGCTGCAAGCAGGCCGCTCAGGCGATCCTCGATGATTTCCGGGACACCGCTGATGCGTGTGCTGATGCTCGGGCAGCCGGAGGCAAGGGATTCGAGCAGCACGGTGGGCAGGGCGTCGATGTTGCCGTCAGCGGCCTGCACGCACGGCAGGCAGAAGCACGTCGCCCGTTTCATCCAGTCGCCGACGACCGCCTGCTCGAGCGGGCCCGCCAATTCGACCTGTTGCCCCAGTCCGGCGCAGTCGATCTGATCTTGCAGGGCGGCGCGCAGCGGGCCTTCCCCGGCGATTCGACATCGGACCGAGAGCCCTTCGTCGCGAAGCAGCTCGATCGCGCGGATCAAGTGCGTGAAGCCTTTCTTCTCAATCAGTCGGCCGACGCCGAAAACCATGTCGGGTTCTCGAGGCGTGTCCGCAGCGCCGAAGCGCTCCGTGTCGATGCCGTTGTAGTGAACGCGAACCTTCTCGGGGTTCACGCCCGGGATGTGCTCGAGGATGAAGCGGCGGTTGAACTCGCTGACGGTGATCGTGAAGCGCGAGGCGTTGATCTTTCGTGCGAGCAGCGCCCGGTCGACCGTGTCGCGGAAGATGTCGAACGCATGCAGCGTCATGCTGTAGGACCGGCCTCCGAGAAGATGCGCCAGATACGCGACGGTCGCCTCGTGTGTTCCGAAATGCACGTGGAGATGGTCGATCTTGTTCTTCGCGGCCCACTTGACGACACAGGCGGCCTGGGCGAGATCGGTCAGATTCGCCCCGGCGTATCGCAGCGCGATCCGAAGCGCCTGTGCGCAGGCGGCCGGACGCTTTCGCAGTCGCGCCCATTGCAGCCGCAGCATCTTGGCGGGCTCGGAGAGGATCGATTCGGGGAAGTAATCCACCCGACCCCGCACACGCGCGATCGATGCGTGGAAAACGCCGTCCGTCGGCTTTCGAAGTGAGCCGATGCTCAGGTGCAACCCGCGCCGCTGAAGTTCGAGAATCTCGTTCACGATGAAGGTCTGGCTGAACCGGGGGTACATCCGCAGCAGATAGGCCACGTGCGGCGGTCGACGGGATGGCGTCTTGCTTCGACTCATGAGCAGGCTCCAGTCGCGGCCGTCGTGGACACACCGGCGGTCCGATCCGATCGAACAATCCGCCGCCGGGCGGTCACGACCTCCTGAAGCGCCCGCTCCGTGCGACGCGCGGCGTGTCGCCAGGTGTAGCGCTGCCGGACGGCGCGGAGCGCCCGCCCGGCCAGGCGCTCGCGCAGGTCCACCGACCGGCGCAGGATGGTCAGTTTCTCATACAGGTCGTTCGCATCATCCGGGTCGCACAGGAGCCCGACGGCGCCGTCCTCGACGACCTCGCCGATCTGTCCCAGCCGGGTCGCGACGAGACAGGTACCCGAGGCCATGTACTCGAACAACTTGATCGGCGAAAAGTAGAATTGCTCCATCTGTCGAAACGGGGCGACCGCAACATCCATTGCCCGCAACATCGCCGGCACGCGCTCGTGAGGCACCGCGCCGGTGAAGCGAACGGCCTCTCCAATGCCCCGATCGGAAGCCGACCGCTTGAGGTCGTCCGCCGCCGGCCCGTCGCCGACGATCAGCAGCCGCGCGGCGGGCTCTTCGCGATGCAGTCTCTTGAAGGCATCCAGGAGAACGTCGACGCCGTGCCAGGGCTTGAGGCTTCCGGCGAAGCCGACGACGAAGGCATCGCCCAGGTCGAGTTCCGCGCGGCACACGTCCCGGGACGGGAGCCGATCGAATTGCCGGATGTCCACGCCGTTCGGCACGACATGGATTCGGTCGGGCGCAACGCCGAGGGCTTCGAGCCGCTCGGCCAGGCCCGCCGACACGGGCAAGACGGCCTCCGCGGCCCGCAGGACGCGCTTCTGGATGGATTCCGCAAGTGTACGAAGATCGAGCGACCGAAACCGCTCGGCTTCCTCCGTAAGGATCGCGTTGACCTCGACGACCAGCGGCACGTCGAGGGCCTCTGCCAGGTCCAGTCCGACGTGGCCGAACAGCGACAGGCGTTCGATGATGGCGTCCGGCCGTCGGGCCGCCAGGGCATCCAGGGCCCGGGAAGCGGCCCACGCGTTGTAGAGCAGGGGCCGCAACTCGCCGGCGACGCCGCCGTCGTATCCTCGATTCCGAAGCCAGGTCTTCAGCATCCGGCTCGGTCGCTCGACGGGAGAACATCCTGACTCGAGCAATGGGGCCGCGGGGTGCCCGCTGTTCGGGCCGGGGTGGGGGCTCAGCAGCCGCACCGGGTGGCCCGTTTCGGCAAGAGCGCGGGTGATGGCGCGCAGATGCACGGCCGCGCCCTTCGTGCCGTCGGGCTTGATGCCGAAGTCGCTACAGACATACAGCAGTTGCATTGCAAACATCCTTTTGCCAGAACGCGCGGAATCGATCGGCGACGCGGTTGAGACCGCCCAGATCGAGATCGGGATCGGCGACGGCCGCACCGTTGTTCAGCAGGTGCACGACACGGTCCGCCAAGGTGTCGGGTGTCAGCGCGGATGGATGGAGCGAGAAGATCGCGCCGCGCCGCGCCCACTGTTCGGCGCGGATGGCTTGTTCGAGTCGCGGCTTGACGCGGGGCACCACCAGCGCGGTCTTTCGGAAGGTGATGAGTTCGCAGAGCGTGTTGTAGCCACCCATGCACACCACGAGCCGCGCCTGCCGAATGCGTCGATGCATGTTCTGCTCGAAGGGAACCCACTCGACACCGGGGATCTTGATCGCGCGGCGGCTCAGGCGGTCGGCGACCGACTCGGGCAGATCGGGCCCGCCGATGACGGTCGACCGGATGCCCGCGCGACCCAGCCGCGCCGCGGTCCGATCGAGGTAGGTCTTCAACAGCGTCTCGCCGTCGGTCCCGCCGCCGACCGTGACCAGCACGCCGCTCGAATCGGCGTTGGCCGCTTCAGGTTGGCGGGGCATCGGCCGCGTGACATAACCCGTGAACCGCAGCTTCGCCTGGATGGATCTCGGCAAGCGATACTCGACGACGGGGTCGAACACATCCCGCATGCCGTAGACCCAGATCTCATCGAAGCATTCGTCCAGCGCTCGATAGACGCCGGCGGCCCGCCACTGCCGGATGGTCGCCTCGGGGGAATCTTCGATGTCCCGCATTCCAAAAACGATCCGCGTATTCGGTCGATGCCGCCGCAGCCAGCGCAATGTCGGAAGCAGCTCCTGACAGACCCCCAGCGGGGCCTTGTCCACGACGAGCACTTCGGGATCGAAGTATTCCGCGGCCCGGGTCAGGATCGACTCCCGACACCGCAGCAGCCGCGAGAGGGTGATGTTGAGAAACTTGCAGCCGTACCGCCCGTCCGCGCCTTTTGCCATTGCCGGCAGTTTCAGATAGTCCACGCCCCGGATGGGGCGGAAGAGGGGCACATACGGCGTGCCGGTCGCGAGGAGGAAGGAGCAGTTGGGATAGACCGCGCCGATCCGCTCGGAAATGGCCAGCGTCCGGCGCAGATGGCCGATCCCGACGCTGTCATGGCAGTAGGCCATCACGCGATGCGGGGCGGAATCGAAGGGTTGACAAGCGAGCGAATCCATCGCCGTTTCTTTCATGGCAGTCCGGAAACCCGGACAGATGTCCCGGTTTCGACGCATGCGACACAGGTCGGTTGGTCGGCCCGTTGACGCAGTTTCGTTGGTGGGCAAGCGTCGTGCCATGGACGGGCTGATACCGAACAAGCAGGTGCAACTGCTGATGTATAAAGTGATTAGAGAGATTCTGCGCACGGGGAATGATGACGGATACGCAGGCCGGGCGGGGCGGGGGTGTGCGTTAGAACCAATCTCGTGTGCACCCGCGTACGGAACGTGGCCGGTCCGTTCACGCCTTGCCGAATCGGTGGGTGATGTCTCACTTTCGGGCGCGCGTTCCGGTGTGAGGAAGCGGACATCCCGCCAGACCGCAAGCCCAAGCGTCGCGCCACGCCTCCGAGGCTCAGTGGGAGCTTCGCGCTTCTTCCGGGGCGGCCGGCGGTGCTCAGGGTGAAGCGCGCCGGCTTGTGGCGGCGTTCTTGGAGAGTTCTTCGGGCGTCTGCGGTTTGGCGAGGTAGTCGCTGATGAGCGCCTGGGTAACGACGATCTCGACGCGACGGTTCGCGTTGCGGCGTCCGTCGTCATAGGTCTGCTTGAGGAGCGGTTCGTAGGCCCCGGCCGTGGAGATGCGCAGCGCCGCAGGATTGAGACCCAGCTCGATCAGACGATCCGCCACGGCCCGCGCCCGCGCGTAGCCCAGCTCCCAGGCGTCGGCATACTGCGACTCGAGCGGGAGCGGCTCGTTGGTGGCGTGTCCCCGGATTTCGATCTTGTTGTTCTTGCCGCGGAGTTCCTTTGCGAAATTGGCCAACAGCGCCTGCATCGGCGGTTCCAGCTCTGCACTGAATCGCGCAAAGGCGATCGGTCCGCCGACCGTGAGCTCGACGCCGTCGCGGACCTTCTTGACGCGATAGTACTCGCCGTCAATGCCGGGATCGTCGGCATGGCCGTAATGCTTCGTCTTGTTCGGAACGTAGAAGGTTTCGAATTTGACGAGGAAGCTCTTGAAGTCGACGAGGGTGTCGGGGAAGTAACCAGCCTGTCCTGTCGCGCCGAACGCCTTGCGGATTGACTCCATGGCCGCCATGAAGAGCTTGTCCCGGTCGTCGAAGTTGGCCATGGCGGCGAGAAGAATGAAGAACGTCAGCAGCAGCGACATCATGTCGCCGTACGTGACGACCCAGAGGGGGGCGCCGGGCGGGGGACATTTGCACTTCTTTGCCATGCGTTGATCCGTGGTTTCGGCGCCGGTGCGTTGCTCGCCGAGTCGTCGCCTCGCTTGAGCAGCGATCTATTCCAACGCTGCCGCGTGGTCGGTCTCTTCTGCAACTCCAGCAGGGACGGACTCCGAATCATCCCCCGCCACGCGGCACCGGCCGAGTCGAGAACTTCACTTCACTATCCCTTCTCCGCTGCCGCCAGCTGGGAACGCTGCTTGGGAGAAAGGAAAACGGCCAGTTTCATCTCGAGCATCCTCGGGTTATCGCCGGCCTGAAGGCCGAGGATGCCCGCGCGGGCAATCTCGAGGTAGAGCATCTCTTCGTTGTGTTTCGCGACGAGCTTGTCGGTGATCGGGATGGCAAACAGGTTGGCGAGGATCGCGCCGTACATCGTCGTCAACAGCGCGATGGCCATGCCGGGGCCGATCTTGGACACGTCGTCCATGTTCTTGAGCATGACCACCAGTCCGATCAACGTGCCGATCATTCCGAAGGCCGGCGCGAACTTTCCGATCTGGTCGGGCACGCTCTTGCCCTCGTTGTGGCGCTCCTCGATGGCCTCGAACTCCATGTCGAGCACCTGTTTGACGGTATCGGCGTCTGTGCCGTCCACAACCATCTGGAGACCGTTAGACAAGAAGGGATCCTTGATCTCCGCGATCGTGTTCTGGAGCGAGAGAATGCCCTCGCGCCGCGCAACGTCCGCAAGCTGGACGACCTGGCGGATGAGGTCGGTCGGCTTGGCGGATCGATTGAAGAAGGCCTTCTTGGTGATCTTGGCGAAGGCCAACATGCGCTCGAGCCTGCAACTGGCCAGTGTTACGAACGTGGCACCGCCCATGACCAGGACCAGCGATGGAATGTCCAGGAACGTCCCGGCAATGTCGCCGTCGGATCCGCTGAACAGCGAATAGAACAGCATGCCAAAAGCGGCAAGCAGCCCAATGAGCGTCCCCAAATCCATGCAGGTGTCCCCCCGCGCATCCAATCCCGCACCGGCAGACCGTCGCCTCCGCCTGATCGCGGAGAGGCAGTCGCATTCCCTCCATACATCGGACGGACCGGCGTCCGATTTCAGAACCCTCCGACCGCCACGGCACGATTCTCCGCCTCCCCCGGGCAGGCAACAACGATCACAAGCGGATAATATCAGACGCGACCGATACGGATCGCCGAGGCGGGTGGGGGGCACAGGTGGAAGGACGACGCGGAAATGGATGAACCGGGCAAACCCGCCGCTTCGGAGGACCGCCGGCGAGCCCGCGCTCGATGGGCCGGCGCCGTCGTCATCGGCGTACTGTCCCTGGCCGTGCGATGGCCGTGGCTGACCGCGCCCGGTTTCACCAACGACCAACGATACTTCGTCCAGTGGTCCGAGATCACCCGCTCGCCGTCACAGTGGGCGCCGCCTGGCGGGCTCGCCGAGGTGTATTCGCCGAACCCGGCCCGGCCCGATCGGCGATGGTGCAATTACCCTCCCCTCTACATCTACATCCTTCGCGGATTGGCGACCGCCTACGATCGGCTCGCGCCGTCGGGGCATCGTCTTGACGCGACTCTCGCGCTGCGAGTGGCCGGCGGCGAGACGAGCGACCCGGCACGGTTGGCCTACGCGATCTTCAAAATGCCGGCCGTTTTGGCCGACGCCGCCCTGGGCGCCTTGCTCTTTGTGCTGCTGATGGGGAGAGGCTGCGGGCGATCGGCCTGGATCGTAGGCTGCGTCTACGTGTTGATGCCCGCCGTCGTCCACAACTCGGCGCTCTGGGGTCAGGTAGACGCAATCCCGACGTTCCTGATGGTCCTCTCACTCGAACTTGCGCGGCGCCGGCGCGTCGTGTGGATGACCGTCGTCGCGACCCTCGCGCTGCTCACCAAGGCGCAGGCGGCCGTCCTCGCGCCGGCGTGGATCATCGTGGCCACCGGCTGGATCGCTTCAAAGAACCTGAGAGAGGTCGGCGCCGCGGTGAAACAACAAGCCCGAGTCGCCCTCAATCAGAACCGTTCCAACGACCGGCAAGAGACGACAGCATCGCGGGGCACGGCCGTCATCCGAGCGCTGACCCTCTTGACCGCCTGCATGGCGACGTTGCTTGTCGTTCTGCTTCCCTTCCGTGGGGTGTTGGACGGTGTCTGGCAGGCCTACGCCGGTGCCGCGGGCTACTATCCCTTCACGCATCTCAACGGGTTCAGCGCCTGGTTTCTCGCAACGCCGCTCGACCGCCCGCATCTGGACGCGCGGGCGCTGACGGATTGGTACGCCCTCGATTCCGCCCCCGGTTTTCTGGGCCTGAGCCCCCGGCTCTGGGGACTCCTCGGCGTGGGCGCCGTCTGGTGCTTTGTGATGGTCCGCCTCTGGCGGCGGCGCTGTGACGCGGGCTCACTTTCCTGGGCGGCGCGGCTGTTGCCGCTGGCGTTCTTCACGCTCTCCACGCAGATGCACGAGCGCTATCTTTTCCCCGCCATCGCCCTGTGGGCCTGGGCCTTTGCTCCAACAAGGCGATGGTGGATCGGCTGGATCGTCCTCGGCCTGTGCGTCGCGATCAACCAGATGTGGGCATGGCCCGGCCCCGAGGGCATGCCATGGGCCGAACGGCTCGGCGAAATCCTGCACCGCCCGTGGCTGGGCGTCCAACCGGGCATCTGGTGCGGCGTCGCCGCAGCCGGGTTGTTTGTCGCGACACTGATTCCGGAACGCGACCCCCGCCCCGGCTGATGCCCGAGGTGCTTCAAACTCGGGTTCACGGCCCGGTCGCTCGGAACCGCTTCGTTTGAGTTGTCCGGGCGTCTCGGGTAGATTGCCATCTGCAACTGAAAGTGCGTCGCGAACCTCCTGCGGCACCGCCGTCTCGGCGGTGCACACACAGACGGGACGCCCGTGCCGGCAAGAAGGTCCCGAGACGCACGCCGATCAAACGCCGGCCGCGAAACAGGCGCCGCGGAGAACCCGCTCATGCCGATCGATAAGTCCAACCTGCCGCCGCTGGTCACGGTCTGGTCCGACGAAGCCCTGGCGATCCGCGGCCGCAAGGCCCTGATCAACGGCGTGCGGGCCCGACGCGCCCGCGTCCTGCCCGACGAACGCGGGCGTCTGGGCGAAATCATGCGGGCCGACGACCCCTGGTTTGAGCGGTTCGGGCAGGTCTATTTCACGACGACCTATCCCACCGTGGTCAAGGCCTGGCACTACCACAAGCTCCAGACCGATCACTTCTACTGCCTGCGCGGCACCGTCAAGCTGGGCCTCTTTGACGCGCGTGAAGCCTCCGAGACGAACGGCGAAGTCAACGAGGTTTATCTCAGCGAGTACCTGCCCGCCCTGGTGCGCATTCCGCCCGGCGTCTATCACGGATGGATGTGCGTGTCGGACGTCGAGTCCGTCGTCATCAACGTCACGACCGAGTGCTACAACTATGCCGACCCGGATGAGCACCGGGCCGACCCGCACGACAACGACATTCCCTACGTCTGGACACGCCGCGACGGCTGAACCCTTGCGCAACGGGAAACACCGCCCCCGCCGACCGTGACGGGCACCGCGTTTGATCGCGATCGCGTTTCCCGGCAGAATGAGCACCGGGAAGTCTCGCAGTCCGTCTTGAATCGGAGAAAGAGCGACATGAAGGGCGTCATTCTCGCCGGTGGAAGCGGCTCGCGGCTGTTGCCGCTGACCAAGGTGACAAACAAGCACCTCCTGCCCGTCGGCCGCAAACCGATGATCTACCATCCGATCGAAAAGCTCGCCGGCTGCGGGATCGAGGAAATCCTCATCGTCACAGGGGTGGAGCACATGGGGGACGTCGTCGGGCTGCTCGGCTCCGGCCGGGACTTCGGCGTCCGCTTCACCTACAAGGTCCAGGATGAGGCGGGCGGGATCGCGCAGGCCCTCGGACTGGCCGAGCACTTCGCCGCGGGCAGTCGCATCGCGGTGATTCTCGGCGACAACATCTTCGAGGACGCCCTCGCGCCGGAGGCCGATCGCTATCGAGCCCAACCGACCGGCGCGCGCATTCTCCTCAAGGAGGTGCCCGACCCCCACCGGTTCGGCGTCGCCGAGCTGGACGGCGATCGCGTGGTCTCGATCGAGGAAAAGCCCGAATCCCCCAAGAGCGCCTATGCCGTGACCGGCATCTACTTCTACGACGCGGACGTCTTCGAGATCGTCCGGACGCTCAAGCCGTCCGGGCGCGGAGAACTCGAGATCACCGACGTGAACAACGCCTACATCCGCCGGGGTGACCTGGGCTTCGGGTTTCTGAAAGGCTGGTGGAGCGACGCCGGTACCTTCAAGTCACTCGCGCGGGTGCAGGCGCTGGTCGACGCGTCTTCGGCGTAAGACCGCCGCGAGCAATGTCGGCCGCCAAACGGCAAGCCGAACGTCGCGTTTCTCCAAGGTCCGCAAGCGGTGCAGTGTCGCTCTGTCACGGGTCGCAGGTTTCGTGCGAACCGCCGGAAGATCGTGATGTTCTGAAATGACCGAGCAAGCGCACACCGAGCCGATCACCCTGAACTACGCCGGTCGCAGCCCGGGGCGATTCGAACACCTGTGCCGCAGTCAGCCGGACGTTCACGTTCGGCGGACGGGTCTGCGGTGGTGGGCGTTCGTGACACTCGCGCTCTACGGCGCCGCACTCCTGATAATCTACGCGCCGCTGGCTTACACCTGCTTCTGGTCGCAGAGCAAACCCCGGGAGGCGCAAGACGCGGCGGAGTTCTTCTTCGAGCCATGGTTCTGGCTCGTCTTCGCCCTGTTCATCCTTGCCCAGATTCTCCTGCTCGTCGTGCCGGTTCGCGCGGCCTGGAACTATGAAATCAAACCCAGACGCCTGATCGTCCCCCTGGCAACGACGAGCGCCTTGCTCGGCCTCCTGACCGCCGGCGCCTGTACCTGTGGCTTTCTGCTCGCGTTCAAGGATGCGTTCATCGAGCCTGCCATGCTCGTCGGCATCGGCCTGTTGATCCTCGTTTCCTGGTTTGTGTGGTGGCGGGTCTTCAAAAAGTACGACCGGGTAAGCCAGGACCAGGCGATCGACATCACCCAGCGCGCCTTGATCCGCGGCAGCATC
This sequence comes from Phycisphaerae bacterium, assembly GCA_046753965.1. Classification (GTDB taxonomy): domain Bacteria; phylum Planctomycetota; class Phycisphaerae; order UBA1845; family UTPLA1; genus JBHHUY01. The sequence continues at coordinate 17,171 of JBHHUY010000004.1, read as the reverse complement.
CTCGAGCTACTCGTCGCCGTCGGCTGTCACATCTGGGTCCGACAGCGCGGAGACTGCTCGGCGCCTATCTTTACTTTTGCCGCAATCTGCGCGGGCTTCGCCGTCATGCTCTGCGCCTTCGGACCGGGCGTGTTCTACCTGCTCGTCGCCCGTTCGCGGCGGATGCAACCAATGAGCCGGCGCGACTCCGCGTGACGCTCAACCTGTTTCCGACCTCGGGCGGCACGGCTTCTCCAGGCTCGCGGAACAGATGTCATGGCCGGTTCGAAAACCACCACCCATCCGCTCAGGGCAACAGGAGCGAGATAAACGCCTGGATGTCCAGGCCGTTGAGCACGCCGTCGCCATTGCAGTCGGCCGCGAGCCGCTGCGCCTCCGTGAACGCGGCCGGGTCGAGAAGCAGCGCGACCCGCGAGCGTGACGCTGCCGTCTCCGTCCAGGTCGCCGAGAAGCTGAGCGGTCAGGTACCGCAGCGTCGCGGCGTCCGGTCCATAGAAGGCGATGTGCGGGCGGTTGTAGACGTCGAGGTCCATGCTGAGCCAATAGTTGTTGGGCCCGACGCCTCCGGGATCGTACACCGTTTGAATCGTCCATTGGCCACCATCCCAGCGGGCGAGCTTCATGCAGGCGTAGGCCTGAGGAATGCCCGGACACGCGCCCCAATAGGCGATGACCGGCCGGTCGGCCGAATCATAGCGGACGACGGTTGTTCCCTGGGCGATGTTGCCGTCGACGGCATACCTGAACCATATCTGGATCCCGCAGCTGCCGCCGACCTGGGCCACGCGGAGTTCATTGCCGGTCGTGCGATGGCTGAGGGTTCGCCGGCCGTCGGAGCCGACCGCCACCGACGAGAGTTCTCCCACGCTGATGTTCGTCGTGCCCGCGAAGCTCTCGATCCAGCTCGCGTTCCAGCCGCCACAGGCGTTGTAGGCGTACTTGAGGCGGGTGACGTTGAAGATGCCGGACACGACGTAATCGCTGTAGGCGATATGGAGATAGCCGTCCGTGTCGATGTCGAGGAATGTGGTCACGGGCCCCAGGTTGGGACAGTTCGGATCGATGAGGGTGTGGCCCCACCCGAAACCGTTGTGCTCCGACAGCCACAATTCGTCGCCGCCACGGTAGTAGCTGATCCGCGGGTAGTCCTGCGCGGTGAGCACGATCGACGGCCCCTCCGCGTTGGTCGTGGCCGTCGCGGCATAAACAGTCTGGAGGTTCCACCCGACGCCCTTGGCCGCGTACTTCAGGTCTTTCGGTTGGTTGAAATCCGCTCCGGCGATGTAGGCGATCCGCGGGTCGCCGTTCCACGTCATCGCGACGGACGTTCCGCCGACGTAGCCCGGCGCGCTGTCAACCGTCTCGAGCGTCCAGTTGCCGCCGCTCTTGGTCGCATAGCGGAGGTCTCGATTCGTCCAATCCACATAGCTGATGTGCGGGGCGCCGTCCGCGTCGAGCGCCAAACTGGGATAACGACCGGTGTCGCCCGTGTTGTCGACCACTTCCGGCTGACCGAAGGCGTAAGGCGAATCGCTGTAACCGGTGATCCGCGTATTCGCCAGCCAGTTCGCGGCGTTGAAGGGAACCGCGACGTTGCGCGGCGTCTGCCCGACGTTGTCGTGGACAATCACCCAGTTGGTATTGCCCAGGATGTCGTCCGGGCTGTTGGCGGGGATGTAACCGACCACGGTCACCACGTGCCCGAGGGCGAGCCCGGTGATGTCGTAGTCGTTCCAGACTTCACCGTTGCCCCACGGATCAGTCCCCCCGCCCGGGACGAAGTTGTGGTAGTCCCATCCCAGCGATCCCTCCGGCGAGGCGTCCGCGTTCGAGCCCATGGGCGGCTGAAGCACCCAATGAAAGAAGGCCACCATCATGGGCCGATCGGCGTCGATCTCGCGCGTGATCTGCGTCCAGCCCTCGGCCGTCGTGAGGATGGGAAGGCCCGGATCGGCGTAGCCGGGACCCTGCGTTCGCGCCCGAAAGCCCGTGGCCCCGCGATCTCTGAAGAACCGATTCAGACCCGCCCACTGGCCGGCGGCGTCCTTGCCGGAAATGTCCTTGATGTACGTGCCGATATGGGCCGGATTGCCGAAGGCGGCATCGCCCGCGCGGTTGGTGTCCATGTACCAGCCGATGTCGTCGGCCGCGGCGGGCGAGAGTGTGCCCCGGGTTCCGGCGCCATTGGCCTCGTAATCCTGCCAGGCGGGCCAGTTCGGCCAGACAGTGCCGCTGGCCGGCGCGACCGCCCCGTCGGAGACCGGTTGCCCGCGGTGGTCCTCCCAGTACCCGAGCACATTGGCCGCCGAGGTCGGGGTGCACCAGAACTGCCAGGGCCCCGGCGGGCCGCCGCCGGGTCCGCCGTTCGGACCGTTGGCCCCGTGCCAATACGGCTGGTTCCAGTCGGGAACCAGCCCCTTCACCCAGGTCGCGCCCTTCGTGAGCGCCGGCAGTTCGAACAAAACCAGCCAGGCCGCCAGGATGTGTTTCGCTTTCATGGCTCAACCCTCGCACTTCCTCCCTTTAGACCGGAAGGACCGGAGGAATCACAACGCGGAAAAAGAAAATGATCGCTCGGGGAGAGAGGGTCACGGATGCCCGGGAGATTCGACCGTCTCCCGGCGCCGGGTGAGATCCGCTGCCGCTTGAAGGTCGATCACCTGGACCGCCCGAGCCGCCCCGACGGCCAGCCATCGCCCGTCCCGCGAGGTCGAGAGGGTGTGGACCGCGCCGCCGGCGCTCGGCAGCGAGGCCAGTTCATCGCCGCCGGCCGCATCCCAAAACCGGATCGCGCCGTCGTTGCCGCCGGAGGCGAGCACCCGGCCGCGATCAAGGAAGACCAGCGCGTTGATCCAGTGGGCGTGGGCGGTGCGAATGACGATATCGGGCTGACCGGTCGGCGGGCCGATTCGAATCGAAAGGTCCGCGCCGGCCGCGGCGACGCGATCCCCTCGGGGCGAGAAGGCGACCGCGTTGACCCACTCCTCGTGGCGCCATTCACCTGCGGGCTCGCCGCGGCCCACCTCCCAGAATCGCATCCGCCAGTCCGTCCCGCCTGTGACCAGCCGAAGCCCGTCGGGCGAAAACGCCAGGTCCAGGAGCGGTCCGGCATGCGCGCGCCAGTCATGCAGGCGCACGCCATCCGCGCAGCGCCACACCTTGACGCGGCCGTCGCGTCCGCCCGTCGCGAGGCGTGCGCCGTCCGGCGAAAAGGCCATCGCGCGAATCCGTGACTGCTCAGTCGGCCATGACCGCAGAGGCCGGCCCGTCCGCGTGTCCCGGAGAATCAACCGTCCTTCTTGATCGGCCGATGCCAGTTGCCGGCCGTCGGGGCTGTAGGCAATCGCCCCGACCGGCGTTCGATGGCCGGCCCACTGTCGGGGTCGTCGAGCCGCATCAAGGATGACAACGCCGATCGTCCCATCCGGTGCGCCGCCCCAGGCAAGACACGCGCTCTCTATTGTCTTCTCCGGCGTCCCGCGGGACGGATCGGGCGCTCCACGCACCGCGACGCAGGCATGCTCCGTTCCCGTGGGCACGGCCCAACTCTGCAACGCGGGATGACGGTCCAGGTCCCAGACCCGCACGGTCCCGACGCAGCCTGCCGCGAAGCGGTGCGACCCCGGCAGGAACCCCGTGGCATAGACGGCTGTTTCATGAGCGGCCAGCGTCGCCAGCCTGCGACCGCTCGCGGGCTCCCATACCCGTACGACCGCATCCCATCCGCCGCAGACCAGCAGCGAACCGTCATCCGAGAAGGCCAACGGCGGCGTCCAGCACAAGTGTGGCCGGCGCGGACGATCGTCCGCATCCGCAGGAAACTCCCAGAGTGACGTGGGCCGGGGCTCGGCCAGACCCGTCTCGCCGGACCAGCGCCGATGGCCCTCGGCGATGTCCCACAGCGAAAGAACGCCGCCGGACCAGGTGGCGACGGCCGCGCCGTCAGGAGAGAACCGAACCGCTTCGACCGCGCCGGCAAACCCACTCAATCGGAGTCGTGGTCGCCGGGTTTCGAGATCAAGAATCACCGCGGCGGGCTCGCCCGCTCCGACCGCGAGCAGATCCCCCCGCTTCGCCACATCGAGCGCAACGATCGGCGCAGCAGCGCGATGGATCTGCTCCGAGTTCGTCAGGTGACGGTCGTCGAGCCGCCACAAGCGCACCCGGCCGTCGCTTCCGCCTACGATGACCGACCCGCCGCCGGCCGAAAACCGCACGCGGGCCGGGCCATCCCCGCCGATGGCGCATTTCGAAAGGAATGTCAGCGAGACCGGATCCCAAAGCTTCAGCAGACCGTCCGCGCCGACCGTGGCGAGCAGGACTCCGTCGGGGGCGATGGCGAGGTCGTTCACGCCGCCGTCGTGCGCCTGTACGCTGCGTAACGGGCCAAAGCCCGGCACGCGATAGGTCTTCAGGCTCCCCGACAAGGTGCCGCAGACGAGCATTCCGCCGTCTGGCGCGTAAGCCAGACACGTGGTCCAGCCGCCCCCCCGAATGCGGCGTTCGATCGGGTTCTGAACGAAGTAGCTCAGCAGTGACCAGTAAGCCCGGCGGTCAGGGCGATCACGGTAGGCGCGGCGGAGCAGGTCTTCCGCCAGCAGGTCATGACCGGCGGCGAGCTGCGCCATGCCGCGGTTCAACGTGCTGACATGCAGTTGCACCTGCAACTGGTCCCGCTCCTCGAGCACGCGAAGGTAGAGCCCCAGAATCACCGAGGCGGCGAACAGCACCAGCACCAGCACCGCCGCCGCCATCTGCACCTGGCGGCGGTGGCGGGCGTAGGCCTTGCGCAGGAGATAGAACCGCGTCGTTCTGTTCGCCTCAACCGGCTCGCCGCGCAGGTAGCAACGGAGGTCTTCGGCCATCTGGGCCGCGGTCTGATAGCGATGTTCCTTCGACTTCTCGAGCGCTTTGAGCACCACGGCGTCGAGGTCGGCGCCGATTGGCGGACAGAACTGGGAAGGTCGAGGCGGAACGGTGTGACGGATGTTGTCCAGCGCGGGAACGAGTTTGCCGCCGGTTTCGTAGGGAGGACGACCGGTCAGGGCCTCATAGAGCATGACGCCCACCGAGTAGAGATCGCTCCGGACTTCGACGTCCTGCCAACTCCCGCCGGCCTGCTCGGGAGAAAGGTAGGGCACCGTACCGAGAATCTGCCCCGCCGCCGTGATGGTGCCGGCGGTCGTATCGTTGTCCTGATCTGCGGTAGCCAACCGAGCCAACCCGAAGTCGAGCAGATGCGGATGCCCCTCCGCGTCGACCATGATGTTTGACGGTTTGAGGTCCCGGTGAATCACGCCCCGCTGGTGGGCATAGTGCACGGCTTCCAGGGTTTCCACGAAGAGTCGCAGCTTCGCCCCAATGTCAAGCGCGCGCTCCGCCAGGAACAGATGCAGCGGCCGGCCGTCGACGAACTCCATCGCGAAGTAAGCCCGACCGGCCGCCGTGCCGCTTTCCAGAACGCGGACGATTCCGGGGTGATCCAGACCCGCCGCCAGCTCGACCTCGCGCTCGAATCGCCGTCGGGCTTTCGGTGATGCGAACACGCCGCTGGCCAGGAACTTAAGCGCCACGTAACGCTTCGTCGCCAGTTGAAGCGCGCGATAGACCACGCCCATCCCGCCGCGGCCGACCTCCTCGATCACGGCATAGCCGCTCACCCGCGGCAGCGCCGCGGGCGGCACCCATTCGTCTGCCGACCGAGCGGCCTCCGCGGGTCGCGCTTTCTCAGACGCCCCATCGCCTGAGTGGTCGGTCGTCTCAGGCGAGACGCGACGCACGAGTTCCAGTGCCGCGAGGCATTCTCGCAGTTCGTCGGCCAGGTCGGGGTATCGACCGACCCACGCGTCGGCATCCGTGACCTCGCCGCGGGCCGCCGATTCGAGATAGACCTCGATCGCCTCGCCGAGACGGCGGTCGCGATCGTCATCGCGTGTGGCATTCCGCGCACACATGGGAGGCTCGCCGCGCTGCGTCGGCGCCTGGATCAACGCCGACCGGAACTCTATGATTATATCATGGGACTTCGGGCTCCGATGACGGCGGCGCGCACCCACGGCCACATTTCTCAATACGGCGCCGGTTCCTTCGTCGGCGAATCGGAAGAAAGGTCGGCCCATGGAATCCGGCGCGAGCGTTGAATCGTGGCTCCGCCAGGCCGCCGGCGGCGACCGGCTGGCCGTGCAAAAGCTGATCCTGCTCTATCACGGCCGGCTGCGCTCGATCGCCGCCCGCAGAATCCCCCGTTCCATGCGAGCCAAGCTGGAACCGGAGGATATTCTGCAGGAAGTGTACGCCGACGTGATCCGGCGCATCGGCGAGTTTCAGGACCAGGGCGAGTCGGCCTACTTCCGCTGGCTGACGACCATCCTCGCCTCCAAACTGGCCGACGCCCAGCGGTTCTTTCGCGCTGCCGCGCGAGACGTCGCACGCGAAATCCCGGCCGCGGCACGACCTTCCGGTCTGGAATCGCTCGCGGCCCGCGTCGCCTTCGACAGCGTGACCCCCAGCCGGATCATCGCCCGTCGGGAGGCCGAGGCGCTCCTCATGGCCGCGATGGCGGGCCTCTCCGACGACCACCGTCGCGTCCTGCGGCTCCGGTTTCTCGAAGGTTGCCCGCTGGCCGAAGTCGCGAAGCTCATGAATCGCACGGCGCCGGCGGTTCAGATGCTCTCCGCGCGCGCCCTGCGTCGGCTCCGCCGCGCGCTTGTCGACCTCAGCGGGGCAGACGTGAAAGGACAATAACACCGGCCGCCGCGCGCTTCAGGCGCTGAGGTTCAACAAGCGGGCGACTGAACGACTCAGGCCGTCGAGCACGGAGGCGTCGGGCAGGGTCAGCGTCAGCCTCAGACGACCGGCGTCGTCCTTGTCGGTACACTCGAGCAGGCGTTGCCGGACGGCCTCGGCCACTTGCCGGGTCTGCTCGGTTGCCTCCTGCTGCGGGAGCAACTCGCCGAGGAACGAGATCGCCGCGCCGAAGAGTTGCCCGCCCGCCGTTGCCACGCGTTCCTGTCGGGCCAGTCGCTCGATCTGGGCCGCCTGGCGTGCCTTCTCGCTCTCGTCCACCGCGGCTTCAGGTTTGGCCCCGAGGAGGATCTCCAACCGGTTCTTCAACTCATCCATGCCGCAGGCGAGGTCGACCGCATCCACGTCCGACTCGGCGTCGAGCGCGGCGAGCGCGAGGTCGTGCTTGGCCGCGAGCGTTTTCAGCAGGCCCTCTTCGATCGTGTTTTCGGTGACCAGGACGTACACCTGCACCGGGTTCTTCTGGCCCATGCGATGGGCGCGGGCGATGCGCTGTTCGAGAACCGCCGGGTTCCAGGGCAGATCGACGTTGACGACGGTGTTGGCGGCCTGGAGGTTCAGGCCGGTCGCGCCGGCGTTGGTCGTGATGAACATCCGGCAGTCCGCCTGGGTCTGGAACCGCCGCACGAGCTGCTGACGCTGCTTCTGTGGAACCGAACCGTCGAGGCGAACGTAGTCGGCGCCGTGCTTGTCGATCAGCGGCTCGATCAGGTCCAGCATCGTCGTCCATTCGGAGAACAGAATGATCTTGCGATCCTGTTCGGCGAGAAGCGATCCGAGAAGTTCGTCGAGCGATTCCAGCTTGCTGGAATATGCCGGTTCGCGCTTGTCCACCAGGAAGGTGCTGTCGGCGGACATGCGACACATCAGCAACGCCTTGCGCAGGCGAAGCAGGTCCATCTCGTTGATGTACGGTTTCCGGGCAATGGTGCTGACGATGCGCAGGTTCGCTCGGTGCAGTTCTGCCTGCTCGTCGGTCGGCGCGATGCGCACGGTTTCCGTGGTTCGCGGCGGCAGGTCCCGCATGACCGATGCCCGGGTGCGGCGCAACAGCATCGGCTTCAGCCGCCTGCGCAATTCGGCCAGATTCTTGTAGCCGAGCAGTTTGCCTTTCTCGTCGACGACGCGGTGGGTGTTGAAGAATCGAAACGCCGGTCCCAACCGCCGATCATCGACGAACTCCACGACCGAGAAGAGATCGTCCAGTCGGTTTTCCAGAGGCGTCCCGGAGAGGACGAGCGCAAACGGCGACCGCAGGGCCTTGATGACGCGGCTGGTCTTGGACTCCCAGTTCCTGATGCGCTGCCCTTCGTCGAGAATGATCAAGTCCCATGCCACGCGCTCGATCGCAAGGATGTCGCGCAGCACCTGTTCATAGTTGCAGATAGTGAAGAAGCAGCCGTTGTCGTACTGCCGAACGCGTTCGGCGGCGCCGCCCAACACAAGTTGGCAGTCGCGGCCGGAGAAACGACGCACCTCGCTGCGCCACTGCGATTTCAAAGAGGCCGGACACACAACCAGGACCCGGTGAATGCCCGCTTCGCGCCGGAGCAGCTCGGCGACTCCGATGCCCTGGATGGTCTTTCCGAGCCCCATGTCGTCCGCGAGAATCGCCCGGCCGGCGCCGACGGCAAAGGCGATGCCGTCCAACTGGTAAGGCAACAACTCGGCCTTGAGGAGATTCTTTCTCAACGGATGCCGTTTCGGGTTCTTCCGGATCTTCGCCACCGTGGCTTTGATGCGGTCTCGAAACAGCCGCTCGTTGATGTATTCCTCCGCGTCGGGGTAGATCGTCACCTCACGGCCCAGGGCTTCCAGCTTGCCCACTCGCTTCAGGAGATCGTGCACATCGCGAATCGCGCGTCCCTTGAGCGGGCGAATGATCCGCGCGACCCGGTCTTCGACGCGCTCCGGCGCGAGCAGTCGCAGCTCGAGTTTCGCGCCGTAATGCAGGTGAACGGCGAGCTGCTTCTGGCGATACGGCCGCCGCCGGACCGTCGGCGGGAAGCGCCGCTTGACGCGGTCCTGAACGACGAGGACGTGCTTGCACACGCCCAGCGTGTTCTTGCGGAAGTCCGGGCAGGAGCAATACGACTCGCCCGGTTCCCACCCGCGCAGGGCGACACGGTATGTCTTGCCGGACTCGGCATTGGTGACGAGGTAGTCCGTCCACAATCGCTTCGGGTTGTCGGATCGAATCCGCATGCGCTCCGATCGCGCCCGCTCGCGGCGTTCGGTGATCGCTCGGTCGAGCAGTGCCGCCTCACTGAGACTCTCGACCGGCACGCGCTCCGGCGGCGGGGCGGCCAGACCCAGCGACATCTTCTCTTCCAGAATCAGCGACAGCGCGGCGCCGACGTGGTTGCAGGCGCCGTCGCATCGCGTGCAGTTCCAGTGCAGTCGCTGGTCGGCCTCCGCCATCGGGGTGATGGTCACGACGGCGCCGTCAAGGCGCAGGCGAAACAAATCCCCACCGAAGTACAGATCCTCATCGATGTCGATCTCGTATTGGCCGCCGAGCCGGATCAACTGTTCGCCGTCGGCGCCCAGCAGCCGGCACGCCTGGCGATACGTCAGCCGCGAAAGTCGATCCTTGAGGGTGAGTTCGCGTTTGCCGCCCGTGGTCTCGATCGTGGCCGTCTTGCCGTTATTGTGGCTCATCCCTGTCCACCTCGTTTCTTTGGGACCCGCGCGAGAACAAACTGAACACACTGACACAGGGTGGTGCGGGCGTACCACCCGAACCCAATGTGTCGCATTCTGATTCGCGGTCCCTTACCGCGTTCCGGACGACATCGCTCGATGCCTTCGAGAAATGCCGTTCCATTTCCCAATCCGCATGTTACACAAACAAAAGAGGCTCGAGCAACCACCTCAGAGTGCGACGATGGAAAGAACGAGCCGCTTGAAGCCCGCGAGCCGCGCCGGTTTGCCCCCACTTCCTGGGTCGGAGGACGGATCACGGAGCCGCCCAATCATGAACAGTGCAGACCCGGAGCCGGCCCTCACGCGCGGCGGGCGACCGGAGTTCCCGCGGTCCGGAATGACGCTACAATGCCGGTCCATGACACCGGGGCCGTCACCGAAACGAATCGACCTGGCCGCCGCCGCCGCGCGGATCGACGCCGCGCGCCGCATCGTGATCACAACGCACGCCCGGGCCGACGGCGATGCGATCGGCTCGGCGGCCGGCCTGCACGCCGTCCTTCGCGAGCGGGGGCGGACCGCTCGAGTCTTCCTCCATGAACCGATCCCGCCGCGATACGCGTTTCTGACCGGGCAGCTTCGGCAACCGGCCGACTCGGAGGAATCGGACGAACCGGCGATCTGGAAGCCGCAGCACGCGGCCGACGTCCTCGCAGAGGCCGACCTGCTCCTCGTGCTCGACACCTGTGCGGCGGCCCAACTCGGCGAAATCGCCGACGCCGTTCGACGCGCCGACTGTCACAGAATCGCGATCGACCACCACCTGACGCGCGACCCGGTCGTGGATGAGCTGCTCCTCGACGAACAGGCCGCGGCCTGCGCGCAGATGCTCACACGGCTTTGCGACCAGGCGGGTTGGCCCATCGACGCCCGCGCCGCCGGCCTGTTCTACACCGGCCTCGCGACCGACACGGGTTGGTTCCGATTCTCCAACGCCGGCGCGGCGGCCTTCGCCACCGCCGCCCGCCTGATCGACGCCGGCGCCCGGCCGAACGAACTCTTCGAGCGCCTCTACCACGACGAGCCCGAGCCCCGGATTCGACTGATCGGCGCGGCGCTCGCGTCCTTCGACCTGTTGGCGGATGGACGACTCGCCATCATCCGGATCACGCGGGACATGCTCCGGCGCTGTGGCGCGACCGATGCGATGACCGAAGATCTCATCAACGAGCCCCAGCGCATCTCGACGGTGCTCGCCTGTGTGCTGATGGTCGAACCCACCGACGACCGCCCCGTCCGCGTGAGCTTTCGAAGCAAGCGCGACGTAGACGTGGCGGCAATCGCGCAGCGCTTCGGCGGCGGCGGCCATGCGCGCGCCGCCGGCGCCAGAATCTCCGGTGCTTTCGCCGATGTGGACCGCCGAGTCACGGCGGCGATGCTTGAGGCCGTCCGCGCCGCATCGGAGGAACACGAATGAACGCGCCCGCCGGACAAGATCGTCTCCGCGACCTGCTGCCGAATCTGCCTGTCGGCGCGCGCGTGATGTTGACCGCCTTCCTGGTGATCGTCGGCGCAGGCTACCTGAGCGCCGTGGCCAACATCTACCACACCCACCAGATGGCCGACGGACGGGAGGGGCTGTCGATCGACGACGTCCGCGCGGTGTACGCGGGCCTTCAGGTCACGCGCACCGACGACGCGATCCTGCCCTCGCGCATGCTCACCATGATCCACGGAGCCATGCGGCAGTACATCGACCGCGAGGATGACTTCGAGATTCTCGAGACCTGGCTCAAGGACGGCGGCGTGCTCACCGGGCTCGACGAAGGCCCCCGGCGCAAGACGCCGCGCCGCGCCCTGATCCGAAACTGCCTCCGTTGCCACGCCCGGAGCACGGGCACCGACATCTCGAAGAAATCGCCCTTCGGCCCGAACGAACTCGAAGTGGATCCTCAGATGATTGCGGGCTTCGTCGCGGCGGGTGCCGAATCGACCGACGAAGTCGTCGATCTGCCGCCGCAGTACGACCTTCCGCGATTGGTCCTCATCAGTCACGTGCACATGCTGGCCATACCGCTCTTTACGCTGATTGTGGCCGTGCTCTTCATGATGACCCGCCTGCCCACGGCGTGGCGCACCGTCTTGACCCCGGCGCCGATGCTCGCGATGGTCTGCGACTTCTCCGGCTGGTGGCTGGCCCGCTTCGCGGGCGGATTCGTCTATGTGATCCTCGCGGTCGGGGCGGTCTTCGGCCTGGCCTTCGGCTTCCAGGTGATCGTCGTGCTGATCGACCTGTGGCGACCCGCCGCCGGAAACCGATAGCGGCGCCCTGTGTCGATGCCGCCCATCCGCCTATAATGAAAGGCGTGCCTCGAATCTCCCCAGGCACGCGCCGCCCCGTGGCCGCTCCGGATCGACCCATGAGCCCGCGAACGTCAACCGAGAACGGACCGCTGCTGGATAAACTCCAGGGACTCCGATCCAACATCGAGTCCGTCTTCATCGGCAAGAGCGACGCGGTCTCGCGCATCCTTGCCGGCTTGCTCGCGCGCGGCCACGTCTTGATCGAAGACGTCCCCGGCGTCGGCAAGACGGTCCTGGCCCGAGCCGTCGCCCGGAGCATCGACTGCCGCTTCTCCCGCATTCAAATGACGCCCGACCTGCTGCCGTCCGACATCCTGGGCGTCAGCGTCTACAACGACAAGACCGGCAGCTTCGACTACAAGCCGGGGCCGATCTTCGCGAACATCATCCTGGCCGACGAAATCAACCGGACGACGCCGCGCTCGCAATCCGCCCTGCTGGAGGTCATGAACGAAGCACAGATCAGCGTCGAGGGCAAGGCCCTGCCCATGGACCGGCCGTTCATGGTCATTGCGACGCAGAACCCGTTCGAGTTCGAGGGAACCTACTTCCTCCCCGAAAACCAGTTGGACCGCTTCATCCTGCGCATCCGAATCGGTTATCCCTCGCGCGAGGACGAACGCCAGATTCTCCGCGAACAACCCGACCAGGGCGCACTCGATGCGCTGCGCCCCGTCATGGAAGCGGCCGATGTCCTCGCGCTACAGGACCTGGCGGATCAGGTGCGGGTGGACGATGCGCTGATGGACTACTTGCAGGACGTCGTCGAGGCCACGCGCCGACACGACGCGATCGAAGTGGGCGTCTCGCCCCGCGGCGCCATGGCCCTGCTCAGGGCCGCACGGGCATCGGCGTTGCTGAGCGGCAGAGACTACGCCGTTCCGGACGATTTCAAGGATCTCGTCCGCCCCGTCTTTGCCCATCGGCTCGTGAGCAAGTCCTATCTGCGAAACGGCCACGCCGCCTCCGCCGACCAGATTCTGCTCGAAATCCTCGAACGCATCCCCGCGCCGGGTTAGAGTGCGTCCTGAAACCTTTGTGGCGCGGGCGCCGCGCCCGCGTCCACACCGCCGAGACGGCGGTGCCACAGGACTCTCAGGACGCAATCTTCGTAAATCGCCCATGTGGGTCTTCCGGCATCCGCGGCGCGCCGGTTGCGGACGGGCCGCACGGACGACGGGCTGAAGGTTCGACCATCATGACGCGAACGTTGCCTCGGGCTGCCGCCACACGCGCCGCTCATCGGTACGGCTTCCGCGTGACCACAGGCGGTATCCTGTTCGTCATCGGATCGACCCTCATCGGCCTGGCCGCCATCGACGCGGACATCAACCTCCTGCTGATGATCTTCGGATTGTGCGTCGGAAGCCTGACCGTCAACGCCTTCTACGGCTGGCGATCGCTCCGCGCGCTGGCGATTCGCAGGATCGTGCCCGACGTCGCCATCGCGGGCCAACCCTTCGTCATCCGCTACGTCGTCACCAACCCTCGGCGATGGGGGGCGGCGCGCGGCATTCTCATCGAAGACGAGTTGGACCGCGGCGCCCCCATGCCGAACCCGGAGGTCTTCCTGCCGATCGTCCCGGCCGGCACATCGCTGACCCTCACCGTGCCCGCCGCCTCCCCGGTGCGCGGCCGCCTCGCCTTCACCGCGATCAAGATCTCTTCGCGATTCCCGTTTCATCTGTTCGCCAAGTCGTGTTGGCACCAGCGCCGGCAGGAAGTCATCGTCTTCCCGCCGATCGGAAGGCTCTTGGCCGACGTGATCCACGGCACCCGGGCAACCGATGCCTCCGGCGGCGGCGCGGCCCTCGGCAACATCCGGGGCGATGAAGAGTATTACGGAATCCGAGAGTACCGGCTCGGAGACAATCCCCGCCGCATCCACTGGCGCCGGAGCGCGCGCACCGGACAGTTGATGATTCGCGAAATGTCGCAGGCGCGCAGCGCTCAGTTGTGGTGCGTGCTCGACACACGAATCGATCCACGGCAACCCGACCAGGCCGACCGCCTTGAGCTGGCCATCAGCGCCGCCGCCACGGCCGTCTGCGACGCCCTGGAGCGCGGCGCGCGGATCGGCCTGATCTGCAACGGAACACCGCTCGTCGTCCTCCCGCCGGCCACCGGACGCGCGCGCCGCCCGAGGCTGCTTCGCGAGCTGGCGATCCGCCCCCAGAACACCGACGACGCCCTCACGCCCCACATCCGGCGCCTCACCTGGCCGGCGCGATGGCACGGCCCGTGCCTGCTCTTCGCCGCCGTCGAAAATGAAGACCTGCGTCAGGCGGCCGACGCCCTATCGCAGGCCCTCGGCCCCACGACCCGCTACGTTCCCGGAGATGCCGCCTTTGCTGAGTTCTTCCAGCCGGCCGGGGCGGGCGGCGACGGCGCGCGCGCTCGCAAGCACCCCGGCGCATCCTCAACACCGCGCGCGCCGCTCGTTCCGGAGGGGGTCGCATGAAGCCGCTGGGACCCATGCATCTCGGGTTGCTGGCGATCGTGTTGGTCAACATGCTCCCGGCGATCGAGGCGGAACAGTCGTGGGGCATCTTCGCCATTGCCGTCGCCTCCGCGGTGCTGAGCTGCGCGCATTGCAGGTGGCGGCCGAGCCGCCCCGTGTCGCGCTGGCTGATCTACGGCGGCGTGCTCGCCGCTTCGTTCTATCTGGTTTATGAGCTGTTCTTCCCGCACGAAGCGGCCACCGTCCACCTGATCGACCTGGCGCACTTCCTCATCCTCCTCGGCTGCTGCAAGTTCTTTGAGCTTCACACCAGCCGTGATGCGGGCCTGACGGCCGTGATCGCCTTCCTCCTGCTGGTCATCAGCGCCTTCATCAGCGCGAGCCCCCTCTTCGCACTGGCCCTGGCGACCGATCTCACCTTCGGCGTCGGCTGGATCATGGCCTTTCACAACAATCGCATGCAAAACGCGGTCGAAGCGAGACGTCGAGCCGCCCTCGCCGGAATGCCCTCGCTCGCCGATCCCGTTCCCACGGATACACCGACGCGTCCGCCTCCCGGCTATGTCCGGACCGCCGCCGCCTGCTCAACCGTCCTTGTCATCGTCGCGGCGCTGCTCTTCATCGCCACGCCGCGCGGCTGGGGCATCGGCCTCTTCGCGCGCATGCAGGCCCTCGTGCCCACGGCCGTCACGGGCATCAGCGACCTTGTCCGACTCACGAACGAACGCATCACCGAGGATGACTCGCCGGTGATGAAGGTGCGCTTTTATCGCGACGGGCAACTCATCCGCGACGAATCCTTCGAGCCCTATATGAGAGGCCTCACCTTCGACTGCTATGACCGCGGCCGCTGGCGTCGGAAGCTGACCGTCTCGCCGCGACAGGTCACGCCGGGGTCAATCGACGCGCCGGCCCCGCTCTTCGACGGCGTCGAAGCATTTGCCACGAACGGCGCCCTGCGGCAGGACATCTGGCTCGATTCGGTCGGCCCCGGTGTTCTCTTCTCGCTCTATCCGCCCTTGGCGTTCGGGTCACCCGACCTGAAGCGCAACGTCGTCGTGGATCGCCGCGACCTCGTCCTGCGCGCCGGCACCGCCGCCGGCAAGAAGGCCCACTACACGATCCTGTCGCCGGCCGAGGTCACGCCCGGGCTGGTCGACCGGCTGTTCTACCGGGCCGGCCCGCCGCGCGACGGAATCTCGAACATCCCGCGGCGCGTCAAGGTCTTTGCGCGATCGTTCGTGGCCGACCTCGGCGACCCGACCGATCCGCGGCAACGGGCGTCCATCGCGGCCGGGATTCGAGATTACCTGGCCTCCAGCGAGTTCAAATACACCTTCAATCGCGGCGCCGTGATGGACCCGGACGAACCGATCGAAGACTTCCTCTTTGAAAACAAGAAGGGGCATTGTGAGTATTTTGCATCCGCCATGACCCTGATGTGCCAGGCCGTCGGCATCCGGGCGCGGATGGTCAACGGTTATCACGGAGGCGAGTACAACCCGGCGGGCGGCTTCTACCTCTTCCGACAACGCGACGCACACGCCTGGGTAGAGGTCTATCTCGCGGGCCGCGGCTGGATTCGCTTCGATCCGACGCCCCCCGCCGCCGTGGCACACCGAGCACGCGACGCGACCGTCTTCGGTCGCGCGAAGCGGTTCCTCGATTCTCTCCAGTTCAAGTGGTCCACGTTGATCGTCTCGTTCGGCGCCGACAATCGGGCGAAGCTGGTCGCCGCCTTCGAAGCCTGGGCGGCGAAGCTCACCCAGACCGATGATCGCCCCCGATCGCTCTCGGAGATCGCAACCGCCCTGTTCTGGGGTCCGGAAGTCCTCGACGTCTGGCAGCGCACCCTCTACTGGCTGTTGCTCATCCTGTGCGCCGTCTTCGTCGTGCTCGCAATCCGCGTGCTCTGGATTCTCTCGCTGATGCTTCGCGAGTACTTTCCCGACCGCGCCCACATCCGCGCCGCGGCTGTCCGCCGATCGGAGGCGAAGTTCTACGACCGGCTGCTCCTCCTGCTCGCCTGCAAAGGCCACGTCAAACCGGTGCACGACACGCCCCGCGAGTTCGCCCGATCATTGGCTCGAACCCACACCGACCTCGCCGACCTGCCGGCATTGATCGAATGGTTCTACGAAGCCCAATATGGGCAGCGACCACTCGGTCCGGGGCGCTGGGAGAGAATCAGAACCTTCCTCAACCGTCTCCGCGAAGATCCCGCCTTCGGAAGCGCCTGATGCCGAAACATCGCGGCCGCCGAGGCTCTCAGAAGCAGGGGACGAATCGTGGAACCGTTCCGTCAGGACTGGTGAGGGGAATGAGCACGTTGCCCCATTCCCCGGGGGTCCATGACAGTTCAGGCGGCTCTCATGTAGCGGCCGCCCCCCGTAGCGGCCGTTGCGCGGCGGAGCACATGTGCGCCCCGACGTCCGCCACGGGGGGGCGGACGCTACAAAGAAGGAGTGCGTCGTCATCCGCCTGAACTGTCATGGACCCATTCCCGGGCGGAGTCGGTACCGGCGCGTTCTCCAGGCGTGCCGAATAGGTTAAAGTCTTCAGCTTCCGGCGCGCCGGCGACCCCACCGGGGCGGCCCGCCGGGCCGTCCACAAACCGCGCCCCGCGCAGGGAGAACTTCATGAAGCGGAGTCTTCACGAACAGCCGCGCCCGAGCACGGCGCTTCGATGCCTCGGATTCCTCGGTTCGACCGAATCAACACCCGGCCCGCGCGACTCGCGAATCCCGTGCCGCACCCGAATCGTCACGTGGATCGAACCTCTGCGGCTCGCGACCGTGCTCTGTCTCTTCTTCTCGCTCGCTTGCAGCAGCTCGCCCGCGCCGAGCCCGGCCGGGCCGGCACCTGCGGATGCCGCGTCAGACGACGATTCAATTCT
>JBHHUY010000003.1:0-41752 GCA_046753965.1 Phycisphaerae bacterium | reverse complement strand
TCCTGAAAGTCCTGTGGCACCGCCGTCTCGGCGGTGCGGACACGGGCGGGACGCCTGTGCCGCAGAGGTTTCAGGACGCACCCCTAGAACGGTATGTCATCGCCCCCCGGGGTGTACGAATCAATCGGCGGCATGGCGTCGGGCGCCTCGGCGGCGGCCGGCGCCGCGGCGGTTCGCGCGGGGCCCTGGTTGAAATCCCCCCGGTCGCCTGAGCGGCCCCCCCCGAGAAACTCGAAATTGTCCACAACGACGTAGAGCTTGCTTCGCTTGGCGCCCTCCTTGTTCTCCCACTGGTCGAACCGGAGTTGTCCCTCGACCAGCAACGGGCTGCCCTTGCTGCAATACTGATTGATGACCTCGGCCCGGCGGCCGAATATCCGCAGGTCAACGTAGCAGACATCGGATCGGGCCTCGCCCGATTGCGATTTCCATTTCCGGTTGATTGCCATGCCGAACTCGCAGACGGGCGTGTTGCTGGGCAACATCGACAGTTGCGGATCACGCGTCAGATTGCCCGCGAGAATCACCTTGTTGAAGTTCGCCATGTCTTGTTCCTCCCGACGGGGCCCGACAACCCGGTCGACTAGGCCTCGCCCTGCTGGTTCGCTTCCGGCTTCTCCACAGCCGCGCCCTCGGACACGGCCGATTCCTTCGGCGCCGCATCCGGGGCAGGCCCCTCGGCGGCGTCGGCCTTCTTCTGGTCGCTCCTGGCTTCGGGGCGACCGCGCGGCGGCCCCGAGCGCGGCTCCCGCCGATCCCAGCGACCGCGATCCTCGTAGCGGCCCGAGCTTCTCGGCGGATCGGCCGCGAGGGACTTGCTGATCTCTTCTTCGTTCATTTTCTCTTTGCGCACAATCAGCGCCCGGAGGAACTTCTCGCCGAGCTGGACGTCGCGCTCGATGTCGGCGATCCGCTGCGGCTCCGCCTCGAAGTAACTGAGGGCGTAGAGTCCTCGCTTGTGGCGGCCGATCTGATAGGCGAGCTTCCGCTCGTCCCAGTTTCGAAGGCCGATCAGCCGCGCCTCGGCCCGGCTCAAGACCCGATTGATTTCCGCCTCCGCCGCGGGCCAGTCGGAGGCCAGGGCGGGATCCAAAAGAAACAGTCCTTCGTATACCCTCACGAGTCGTCACTCCTCAATAAGCGATTCCACACTGATCGACCTGGATCCCGGCCTTCGCCGGCGAGCGGGGCCCGCTCGCTCAGGGGTCGGCCGACGGCCGATTGGTCTTGTTCATCGCCGCATCGATGCCTTCGCGAAGCCAGAGTTCGACCGCGTCGGCCGCTGCTCGAACGGCCGCCTCGGCCTCCGGTTGTTCGTCCGGGGCAAACCGGCCGAGAACATACTCGACCAAGTCGCCGCGCGCCGGCCTTCCGATTCCGATGCGAATCCTCGCCAGTTCCTGCGAGCCCAGATGCCGCAGGATGTCGCCCAGCCCCTTCTGGCCGCCGGCCGAGCCCCGGGCCCGCATCCGCAGCTTGCCCAGCGGCAGGTCGACGTCGTCCGAGACGATCATGACATCCTGGAGCGGGCATTGGTAGAACCGGATCGCCGCCGCGACGCTCTTGCCGCTGAGGTTCATGTAGGTCATGGGCAGCAGCAGCGTCACGCGCCGGCCGGCGATCTCGCCGCTTTCCACGAGGCCGGAGAACTTGTTGCGCCAGGATCCCAGTTGCCATCGTTCGTTCAGCAATCGCACCGTTTGGAAGCCGACGTTGTGCCGGGTGTCCGCGTACTGTCTGCCGGGATTTCCCAGTCCGACGATCAGTTTCATCGTTCGGCGTCGGCCACACGGAACTAGCCGTTCTCCTCGCTCTTGTCTTCTTCAGCCTTGCCCTTGGTGATGACCTCGGGTTCCCCGGGGGCAGGCGTCTCGCCTTCCTCGGCGGTTTCTGCCACGGCGGCCCTGCGGACGACGGCGACAACCGTGTCCGGGTCACCGACGGCGGTCATGTTGTCCGGCAGGGTGATGTCCTTCAGATAGAGGACCTCGTCCAATCCCAGGTCGGAGATGTCGGCGCGGATGGTTTCGGGGATGTCGGAGACGACGCACTCGATCTCCATCTCGGTCAGTTCGTGGCGAAGCTGACCGCCCTCGGCGACCCCCTTGGGCGTGCCGCGGAACTCGATCTGCACCGCGACTTTGACGCGCTCGGTCAGGTCGACCCGCACCAGATCGACATGAACGATCGCCGAACCCAAGTGGTCGTACTGTGCATCCTTGAACTGGCAGGGTTGGACGTCGCCGGACATGTCCAGCTTGACCACGTGCATCCCGTGCTTCAGTTGGAGCTCGACGTCGTGGTAGTCGAGTGAAACGGGAACCGGGTCCTGTCCGTGGCCATAGACGATGGCGGGAAGCCGCCCGGCGCGTCGCAGCCGTGCCGCGGCCCGGGAGCCTTCGGGTTTTCTTGGTTGGACGGTTAACGTGGGTATTTCCATGACACCTACCTCTTACGCATTCGTGAAAAGGCTGCTGACGGATTGATTCTTGTGGATGCGGGCAATCGCTTCGCCCAGGATGTCCGCGACACTGAGGATCGCCAGATTCGGCAGGCGGCGCCGCGCCTCGTTGCTGAGCGGGATCGTGTTGGTGACGGCGATGCCGGTGAACGGCGCTTCTTCCAGCCGGTCGAAGGCCGGGCCGGCGAAGACCGCGTGGGTCGCCGCCCCGTGGACACTCCGGGCGCCGCAACTTCGCACGGCGCGGGCGGCCTCGCAGAGGGTGCCGGCCGTGGCGATCATGTCGTCAATCATCAGGACGTCGCGGCCCTCAACGCTGCCGATGACGTGGTGGACCGTCGACGTGCTGCCGCTGGTTCGACGCTTGTCGATAATGGCAAGCTCGCAGCCCATTTTCGCGGCATAGGCCCGGGCCCGTTTGACGTTGCCGATGTCCGGGCTGACAAGAACGAGGCGCTCCCGGTCCAGGGTCGCGAAATGGCGAGAGAAGGCGGGCTCGGCGTGGAGATGATCGAGCGGAATATCGAAGAAGCCCTGAATCTGGGCGGCGTGCAGGTCCATCGTCAGAACGCGATCCGCCCCGGCCTGGGTGATCAGGTTGCAGACGAGCTTGGCGGTGATCGGGACGCGGCCCTCGTCCTTTCGATCCTGCCGGGCATAGCCGAAATAGGGCAACACGGCCGTGATCCGCTCGGCGGAAGCCCGCCGGAGACAATCGATGAAGACCAGCAGCTCGACCAGATGATCGTTGACGGGCCGGCAGGTCGACTGGATGACGAAGGTATCCCGCCCGCGGACGTCCTCGTGCAGTTTGACGAACAGCTCGCCGTCCGGAAACGTCTCGGCCTGAACCCGGCCCGGATGGGTCTCCAGGTAGGTGCAGATTTCATCGGTCAGGGCGCGATTGGATCGGCCGCCGAAGACCTTGAGCTGGTCCGTCGGGTTCAGCATGACCGGCCTCCCCGGACGGGATCGCCTTGGGCGGGCGGATGCCGGACCACGGACGTCGGGCGCTTGGGCTTGGCGGCGGCGCCCGCCGATCGGGCGGGCGAGCCGGAATCCAGCGCGTCGAACACGCCGGGGCCGACGCTTGCGTCGTCCTCGATGACGGCGCCGCGGCGGAGGCAGGCATAGGGACCGACGACGCACCGCCGACCCACCCGCGCGTTGCCCTCGATGTAACTGAACGGTTTGATCACCGACTCGGGACCGATCCGGGCGAGCACATCGATCCAGGTGGTGCCTGGGTCGACAATGGTGACGCCCGCCTCCATCCAGTGAGCCTGGATGCGGCGCTGCATGACCTTCGCCACCGCCGCCAGGTCGGCCCGGGAGTTGATGCCGACCGCGTCCTCTGCGGGAACCGAGGTGGCCGCACGGACCGGCCGCCCCTCGGCGCGGAGGATTTCAAGGACGTCGGTGATGTAGAACTCGCCCTTGGCGTTGTCGGGCTTGAGCTTGGGGATCGCGGCGAAGAGCGACCGGGCGTCGAAGCAGTAGTAGCTTGGGTTGACCTCGCGAATGGCCTTCTGCTCCGGGGTGCAGTCCCTGTCCTCGACGATGCGGTCGAACCGGCCGGCGGCATCGCGGAGGATGCGGCCATAGCCTGCGGGATCGTCCAGCACGGTCGTGGCGAGAGAGGCGGCGGCCCCGGCGGCGCGGTGGCTGTGGACCAGGGTCCGCAAGGTCTCGGGACGGACCATCGGCATGTCGCCGGCGATGACGACGACGTCTCCGTCGAAGGCCCGCAAGGCTTCGGTGCACATGGAGACGGCGTGGCCGGTGCCTTTTTGCTCTCGTTGTTCGACGAATTGGAGACCCGGTTCGTCGCCGTAGGCCCGGACGAGGCGATCCTTGCCGAAGCCGACGACGAGGTGGAACGTGTCGATGCCCGCCGCGCGGCACGCGGACAGGACGTAGGACAACATGGGTTGGCCGCAGAGATCATGCATGACCTTGGGCAGGTCGGTCTTCATGCGCGTGGACTTGCCGGCAGCCAGGATGATGGCGGTGAGGCCGCGCGGCGAACCGGGCGCGGGCTCCGCCGAACACGAACCGGCAGGGGGCATGTTCTCTTTTGTTCCCATGGACGGAACCTACCCGGCGAGGATTCGAACCTCGACTAACAGGACCAAAACCTGTGGTGCTACCATTACACTACCGGGTAATGGCGGGCCTCGACGTCAATGGATGCAGCAGCTAAAGCGGCCCGGGCTCGGCCGGGGTGGAGCCCCCCGGCGCGTGCCGACAAAGACCAGACAAGACGCGGCTGCGACTGGCCCTTTCCCGGAGTCAGAGCACCCGGCCGCGTGCTGGATGCCCTTCGGCCGCCACCGCGATTCCGCGCCATCGGCCTGCCCCGTGGGGAAAGAGGACGCCCGCGAGTCCGCCCCGCAGGCATGCGTAGCCTAGGGGGGCGGGGGCGGGGTGTCAAGCGTTGAAAAACGCGCTTTCGGCAATCCGCCAAACGGCAAGCCGGGCGGGAGCGGCTCCGGAGACGCCGAGGCGCGGCTTTTCGCCTCCCGATGATCCGCCAAACGGCAAGCCGGACACAGGCGTTTTCCGCGAACCGCGACGGATGGCTCGCCGTTTGGCGGCATCTCGAGAGCGGCGCGACGCGTGGCTTGCCGTTTGGCGGATCTTGACGCGCCGCATGGCGTGCAACTGCGCGTTCCCGCGAACAACAAGCGAACCGCGCTGCAAGAAGCGAAGCGCGCTACCGATCATTCACGCAATGCGTCGATACCGGATGGCCGCGGGGTACGCGGGCTCAACGGGACCGACGCGATCCCATGCGTCTTCATTCCATGTCGGAAAAAATGCGTCGCCCGTCAGCGGCGCCTCGGGAACGACGTGGGTGATAATCATCTCATCCGCAATCGGCAGGGCCTCGGCGTAGAGTGCTTCGCCGCCGATGATGAACGCGCGCGTCTCCCGGCGGCGGCGACACAAGGCCAGCGCGGCATCGAGCGAGTGCACAAGGTCGATCCCCGGCGGCGCGGGATAGTCCGCGGCGCGCGTGAGAACGATATTCCGGCGCTCCGGCAGCGGCCTGCCGATGGACTCGAAGGTCTTTCGGCCCATGACGACCGCGTGGCCCGTCGTCGTTCGTTTGAAGAACTTCAGGTCCTCCGGCAGGCGCCAGGGGAGCCGCCCCGCTTTGCCGATGAGCCGGTCTTTCGTCATGGCGACGATGATGGTGATGGTCATGGGCCGTCGCGGCGCGGCGTTCGATCCGGGCCGATCGCCGCTTCTCCTCTACACCGCCACCTTGAAGCGAATCGGCTCGTGGCATCGGTAGCCGACGAGTTCGAAATCCTCGAACGCCAGCTCGTCGATCGGCTTCTTTGCAATGATCAGTTTCGGCAACGGGAACGGCCGGCGCTTCAACTGCTCCTTGAGCCCCGCGACGTGGTCGAATGCCGCCGTCCCGCTGCCGGGGGCCGCCATGTAAACATGTGCATCGACGATGGTGTGGGCGAACCGGCCGACCGCGAGCCCACACTCCTGGGCGATCATCTGGGTCAACGCCGCATAGGCGGCCAGGTTGAACGGAATCCCCAGGGCGATGTCGCCCGACCGTTGGGTCAGATGGCAATTCAGACGGCCTTCGGCGACGTGGAACGCATAGGTATAGTGACACGGTGGGAGCCTGCTCGTGATGGCGTTGCCGGGTTCCCAGGCCGTAACGACGAGCCGGCGGCTGTACGGGTCGCGCCGGATCGTGTCGATGACATGGCGAATCTGATCGACCTCGCGCACTTGCCAGCGACCGTGTTCGTCTTTCGTCGCGCTGGGGAAGTGGCGCCAGTAATAGCCGTAGGCCGTATCGAGATTGCCGTCTTCATCGGACCAGGCATCCCAGATCCTCGTGTGACGGCGGAGGTTGCGAATGTGGTCTTCCCCGGAGAGATACCACAGCAACTCATGCAGCACGGCCTTGAAGTTCATCCGCTTCGTGGTCAAGAGCGGAAACCCCTCGGCGAGATCGACCTGGTAGTGGGCCGAGAAAAGGCTCAGCGTCTCAACGCCGGTGCGACTCGGTTTGACGGTTCCCTCGTCGAGCACCTTGGCGACGAGGCGCAGGTAGGCGTCCATGTTCGCTCCTCCGTAAGCGATCGAATCGTTTCATGCGGCGCGGTTACTCCACCTTGGTCAATGTGGCGGAACCTTCATCGGTCGTCGTCGTCACGCCGAAGAGGGTGAACTCCGTGAACAGATTGCCCGTGGCGACGGTGAAGTCGGCGTTGAAGGTGCCGGTGAACTTGAGATTCGTGCTGGTCGTCAGCGCCAGGGCGGCGCCATCGACCGTCGCGGTGCCGGAGACGTTCCGGTCGGCGACCGTGGTATTGCCGATGATCGTTCGGATTTCAGTCAGCCGGCCGAAGTCATCAAACACGAGGATGGTCCGGCTGAGGCTCGGACCCGAGTCCTTTGTCAACTCCCAGGCGCCGGCGAGAATCGCCTCCGGCCCCGGCACCGCCTGACAACCGACCATAAGGGCGGGCAGCATCATCATCGCGACGAGCCGGAACCTCTTGGTGTTTCGATTGGTCGCATGCACGTCTGGTGCTCCTTGGCCTGCCGTCCCCGGCGGGGCCGATCCGAACATCATAAGCCCATCGGGCGGATTCGAGAAACCAAGGGGGCGCCGCGAGCCGTCAGTACCGTGCTCGACCTGAGCGGTTTGCACTCAACATGCAGCAAGAACCTGGGCGAGCCGCGAACTTCAGCTCGCGCGGCCGTTTGATGCAGAAGAACGCCGACCAGGGCTCGAAAGGCCGCGCGGACTGAAGTCCGCGGCTCTTCCTCTGGAGACTACTCAGTTTCAGTACCGCGCCCTGCGGGCGAGGAGCAGGGAGGCGGCTCCGATGGCCGCTTGAACGCAGAGGCCGGGCAGAACCGGTCCCTGCACGCGGGTGAGCGTGAGAATCCATGTTCCGATGGGCGAGCAGCCGAACACCCACGATTTCGGAAAACCGGTAGGACGTTCGTAGACCGCCTCGAGAGTGAGGTCGAGCACGGGGGGCACGGCCCACAGAATGAAGACGAGGAGCATCAGCCACATCGCCTTGGGCACGGCGGCATAGGCATAGCGGAACATCCCCGCGACGGGCATCAGGGCGAGCAGAAAGGCCGCGGCGATGAAGAGGGCCGCACGCACAGGCTCGGCGCCGTTCGTTTCGAACACACCCAGCACCTGCCGCGTGTTGACGGCGACCACTATGGCGAACACCAGGACGGTCGCGATGATCGGGGCCTCGACGAACGACCGCGGCGCGGGTGTGTCGCAGTCCGGGTCCTTGGCCTTGCGTCGGGCCCAGCCCGCCGAATGCCTCGCGGCGGCGACGACCGGGAGCATCGCCACGAGCGCGAGGGAACCCAAAGTCACGATGCACTGCACGGGCCAGTTGAAAGGGCTTCTCCGGAAAGAGAACGGTCCGGGCGTTCCGGGCCAGAAACGGAGGGCGACCGCCGAGACGAGCACGCAGACGGCGAGGAGAAGATAGGCCAGCGGAGGATTGAAGGCGGAGACGTCGTCTCGGGCGAATTTCCGGGCGGCGGCGATGTAGAAGGTCGCCGCCAGGACGACCTGGGCGATCATCGAGATAAAAATGGAGGGATCGACCGTCCCGGAGGTCGTCGCCACCGAGATGTTAGTCAAGAGCGTTGTCCCAAGCAGGAGGGAGAGGCCGGGGTGGGCGGAGAGCACGCCCTGCGGCAGGCAGAACGCCAACAGGATGATCAGACCGGCAATCGAAGTCGCGCCGCGGGTGCTCAGGGCGATGAGCAGGGCGAAGGCCCAGATCATCGAAGTCAGACAGCCGAAGACGAAGAAGAGAACGGTCGGGGCAATGAGCGGGTAGCCCGCCAAAGCGGCGAGGACGCTCGCGGCCAGCCAGTTGACGACGGAGAGCGCCAGGACGGTACAGGTCGCGCCGAGGAGATAACCGAGCGCGGCGCTGTATCCGGTCATGGCCGTCGTTCGATGCGATGTGATCATGTCGGTGGTGAAATCGCGGTGGACGGCCCGCTTGATCGCGCCAGTGCCGAGGAGGAAGAGCAAGGCGGCTTCGATAAAGACCACGACCACCAGGGAACCGGCGGCGAACACGGCGAGTGTCGGCCCGCTTTGAGACGCGCCGCCGATGCCCCGATAGATCAGGACGTTGAACAGAAGCATCGCCCCGGCGTAGAGCCCGCAGATTGACAGGACCCGTTTGACGCCGCCGAGGAGTTGTACCTGCACCCAGCCGAGTGGACTGAGCGTAATCAAGTCGTTGGCCATGTGTTGCGCCTCGCTGCGTCAATCCACCTGTCGAATGCCGGTTCTGAGATAGGCCTGCTCGAGGTCGTGCGCGACGGGCGCGAAGCCGGCGACGGGCAGGCCCTTGTCGAGCAGGGTTTTGAGTAGATCGGCGGCGGCCTGATCCTCGTGCTCAAACTCAAAACTGATCAGCCGGCCGTGCACTTCGATCTGTGACAGCGTCGGAATCGTCCCGAGGATCCGCGCGGCGTCGGCCACCGGGCGGGCGAGGGTCACGCTGTAGCGGCAGCGGTTGTCGTCCTTGGCCCCGACGACCTGGGCGACGGTGCCGAAGTCGCGGAGGTGCCCCGCCTCCATGATGCCGATGTGGGTGCAGTATTCGTGCAGGTCCGCCAGGATGTGGCTGCTGACGATCAGCGCCCGGCCCTGATCGCGGAGGCTGCCGAGCATCTTGCGAAACTGGACGCGGCCGGCCGGGTCCAGCCCCGCGGCGGGTTCATCGAGCAGGATCAGGGTGGGATCGGGGAGCAGGGTGCGGGCGACGGTCAGGCGTTGCCGCATGCCGCGCGAGAGCGACTTGATCTTGGTTTCGCGGCGATCGGCCAGCCAGAGCTGATCGAGCCAGAAACCGATCCGCTCCTCGACGATCTCGCCCCGCAGGCCGTAGGCGCCGCCGATGAACCGCAGGAAGTTGACAACCGTGAGGTCTTCGTAGATCGGCGGCGTGTCGGGCGCGAAGCCGATGCGCGACAGGGTGACGGGGTTGCCCGCCTCGACCGGTCCGCCGAGAACGCTGACGGTTCCGGCCGCGTGGGGCAGCAGGCCCGCCACGGCCTTGAGGGTCGTGGTCTTGCCGGCGCCGTTCGGGCCGATCAGGCCGAGTAGCTCGCCGGCCGAGAGCTGGAGGTTCAATCCGGGCAGGGCGACGAAGTTCCCATACTCGACGCGGAGGTTGACGGCATCAAGAATGAGTGTCATACGCGGGGGTCCGGGCGATCGTGGGGCTGGGCCATGAGTGCGACCCCAAAGCCCTGTGGCGCCGCCGTCTCGGCGGTGCGGACACGGGCGGGACGCCCGTGCCACACAGGTTCGCCAAAGGTTCTGGGACGCACGCCGGGGATTATCCTATCGCGCCTGTGAAACCGGGACAAACTCGGGCCGGGATCGGCCGGATGCCACCGGTGGGTCCATCCCACCGGGGTCGCGATTGACAGGTGCTTCGGGAAGTCCGTAGAATCACGGCAGTCTCTCACAAACCCCGAACACCGGGTCCGGCCGCGGTCTGAGGCGTGGCGCGCCTCGGCGAATGGTCAATCAGCCTATGAACGAACCGACGGCGTGGCATTATTTCCTCGTGACCTTCCATCTGGCGGTCTGCCTGTGCCTCATGATCTACGGGGTGCACCGCTACTCGCTGGTTTACTTGTATTACAAGTACCGCCGCAACGCCCCTCGCAAGCGGGCCTGCTTCCTGCGTCGGCCTCGGGTGACCATCCAGTTGCCGATGTACAACGAGCAATACGTCGCCCGTCGGATCATCGAAGCCGCATGCCGCATCCACTATCCCCGCGACCGGCTCGAGATTCAGGTGCTCGACGATTCGACGGATGAAACCACCGAGATCGTCCGGGAGACTTGCGACGCCCTTCGCGCCGCCGGCCATCCGGTCGTGCTGCTCCACCGGGACAACCGCGAGGGCTACAAGGCCGGCGCCCTGGAGGCCGGTCTGAAGGTGGCGACGGGCGAGTTCATCGTGATCTTCGACGCCGATTTCCTGCCGCCGACCGACATCCTCGACCACCTGATGGATCATTTCGTCGACCCGAAGATCGGGATGGTGCAGGCGCGGTGGGAGCACATCAATCGAGAGCAGTCGCTGCTGACCAAGACGCAGGCGATTCTGCTGGACGGCCATTTCGTGATCGAGCACGCGGCCCGAAACCGATCCGGCCGGTTCATGAGCTTCAACGGCACGGCCGGAGCCTGGCGGAAACGGTGCATCGAAGACGCGGGCGGCTGGCAGCACGACACGTTGACCGAAGACCTCGACCTGTCCTATCGCGCGCAGATGAAGGGTTGGAAGTTCATCTACCTGCCGCGGGTCACCAGCCCGGCCGAGCTGCCGCCCGAGATGAACGCGTTCAAGAGCCAGCAGCACCGCTGGGCCAAGGGCGGGGCGCAGACCTGTCGCAAGCTCCTACCGCGCATCCTCAAGTCGCGGCTGCCCTGGCGGATCAAGGTTGAAGCGTTCTTCCACCTGACGAGTTGCGTGAGCTACTTCCTCATCCTGCTCCTGAGTCTCATGCTCTTCCCCGTGCTCTACCTCAAGACACACCTGTTTCTCGACAACCCGACCATGCGGGTCATCCTGGACAGTTCCATGGTCCTCCTCGCGACCTTCTCGGCCAGCACCTTTTACGTGGCCTCGCAACGCGAGATCTTCCGCACCTGGGCCGAAAGCCTGAAATACCTGCCCTTCCTGATGAGCGTCGGCGTCGGCATCTCGATCAACAACGCCCGCGCCGCGTTCGAGGGTTTCTTCGGCAAGCAGTCGGAGTTTGTCCGGACGCCCAAGTTCGGTCTGGCGCACCGCGGCGATCGGCAGTGGCAGCAGAAGGCGTCCAGGGAGAAACTTGATCCCAAGCGCATCCAGGCCTGGTGTGAGTTGTTGATGGGCCTCTACATGATTGCGTGTGTGGTCTACACCATCAATCAGAAGATGTGGATCGGCCTGTTCTTCATGTGTCTCTTCGCGGTCGGGTACTGCTACGTCGCCTTCCTCACCTTCCTCGGCCAGCGACAGGCCGCCCGCGGCGGCGCCCCGGATCACCACGAGGACGAGACGGCTCCCGAGTCAGTTCGGCTCTTGCGGTAGCCGCGTCGCCACACCGGAAATCAGGGGACGAGCACCGCGTCGGATCGGCCGCCGGGATTGGCCAGGGTCGCGGTCGGCGCGCCGGTTCCCGGATCGACGTCGTCGCCCTTCTTGAACCAAGTGTAAATGTTGTCCCGATTCCTCGAGAAACTCAGGCTCGAAAGCCCGCGCAGCCCGGCATCCGGCCCCTTTTCAAACGACACGTGCGCATCCTGAAAGAGGACGTTCTGCCCTTCACGATTCGAATGGTTCCAACTGTTCCCGCGGGCAGGGGACTGGCGGTCGACGAGGATGCTCGCGGTCCCGCCGCCTTTGACGTAGGGGTTGGCGTCGGCCATCAGCGGAAACGTCGGGATCGAACTCGTGCCGAGGGCCGGCCGGTCCGGGTCGTACTGATACTGGTAGGCATAGCTCAGGTTCGACGGGCCGAGAAAATCATAATAGGCGGATGACGACCGAGCCGGGTCCGGAACGTCCGTCGTGCTCGGGCAGACGAAATACTTGGGGGTCGTGTTGTTTACCCGCACAAGCACCCACATGTCGACGGTGGGCGAAGGCGTGTCCGCGGTCGACGGCGGTGTGGTCCGGTCTTGAAAGATGCGCATGCGGCCGTCGTTCGCGCTTCTCACCGCGCCGACGGCCGGAAAGGCGCCGGGGTCGTCCTGGGCGTAGATGTACATTGCCTGGCCGAGGCCGCGCAGGTTCGCCGCGCAGACGGTCCGCTTCGCCAGTTCGCGGGCCCGCGACAGCGACGGCAGCAGGATGGCGACCAACAGGGCCGTCGTAAAAAGGCTCGCGCCGCCGGCGCAGATGCCGCCGATCGCCAGGCCGCGCCCGGCGAATCGGCGCGGGTTGTTCCCGATCCGCACGAGGGCCACGATCCCGAGCACGATGCCGACGAGGCCGATGAGCGGACAGCCCAACACGCCGAGACAACCGCAGACCAGCGCCCCGATCGCCAGGCCCTGCCGGGCCGGATGGACCGGCTCGGTGCCGTAGGGCATCACGGGGGTGACCGACGGGGCGTTCGGCGCCGGTCCGCGGGGCACGGTGACGGCCTGCCCGCAGAGCGGACACCGCACCTGCGTCCCCGGGGGGTCTTCCGCGGCAATCGTTTGCTGACAGGACGGACAGCCAAAAGATGCGGCCATGATGCGCCCTCCGATGCGTGGAAGTGGAGAACGGATCGTACGTACGCTCCCGCCGGGGTGCAACTCAAGCGGCGCGGGGCGTGTATGCGTATCATGTTCGGGGAGGCGGAAGCGGTAGGCCGCCGGGGATGAGGGCATCGCATGACGACACGTTCAAGCGAATCGGTGCGCGGCCTGCTGGCCGGCATGGCGGCGGCCGAGGCATCGGACCTGCATCTCGTGCCGGGCTATCGGCCGATGTATCGGATTCACGGCGAACTGACGGCCGCCGCGGACGGCGAATTGAGCCCCGCCCAGGTGCGAGCGATGATCGAACACGTCGCGCCGCCCGTGGCGCGGGAGAACCAACTCAACGGAGCCGATGCCGATTTCGCCTTTCAGTTCGAAGTAAACGGCGAGGCGCTGCGGTTTCGCGTCAATGTCTTCACCAGTCGTGGAAATGTCGGCGCGTGTTTCCGGGCGATACCCGATCGGATTCCCACCTTGCCCGAGCTGGGTTTCTGTTCTGAGTTGGGCCGCCGCGTCATCGCCTGCAAGAACGGGCTGGTGCTCCTCACCGGGATCACCGGCAGCGGAAAGACCACGAGCCTGGCGGCGCTGATTCAGATGCTCAACACCGGCGGCGGGCGGCGGATCATCACGATCGAAGAGCCGATCGAGTATCTCTACCCGCCGATCGGCGCGAGCATCGTCACGCAGCGAGAGGTCGGGGTAGACGTGCCCTCGTTCTACGAAGGCCTGCGCTCCGGCCTGCGCCAAGACCCGGACGTGCTCCTGGTCGGTGAGATCCGCGATCGGGAGACCGCCCAGCTCGCGATCTCGGCCGCAGAGACCGGTCACCTGATTTTCTCGACGCTGCACACATCCGATGCGAAGGGGGCGATCACGCGGCTGGTGGACCTCTTCCCGGCGGAGCGACACGAGGACATCCGCACGCAGCTTTCGATGAGCCTGCGATTCGTCATTGCGCAACACCTGTTGCCGAGCACAACGGGCGGCCGCCGGGTGCTCGCGCTGGAAGTGCTGGGCGACAACTACGCCGCGCGGAACGCGATTCGACTGGGGAAGATCGAATCGCTCGATTCCGTGATTCAGAGCGGCCGAGGCGACAGCATGTTCAGCCTGGATACCGACCTCCGCCGGCTGCTCGACGAAGGACGGATCAGCCTCGAAACGGCTCGGACTTTCGCGAAAGACGTGGACGAATTCGGGGGACGGCGGTAGCGGAACTCATGCGCCGCGGAATCTGCGCGGCGCGTCGGAGCTACACGGGGGTTGGAATCAAGGGGTTCGGGAGGATCCGCCAAACGGCAAGCCACACGTCATGTCCACGCCGAGCAGCAAGCCGAGCGCCGAAAACCGACAACTGATAACTCGTGCTACTTCTTCGCCATCTTCGCCCATGAATCCCGCAGGGAGACGGTGCGGTTGAAGACGAGCCGGTCGCCTGTCGAGTCGGGATCGACGCAGAAGTAGCCCAGACGCTCGAACTGGAACCGATCCCCGGGCCGGGCATCCCGCAGGCCGGGCTCGAGCTTGCAGTCGGTGAGGACCTCGAGCGAGTCCGGATTCAGAAACGCCTTGTAGTCCTCCTTGTGATTGGGGTTGTCCGGATCGGGATCGGTGAAGAGTCGATCATAGAGCCGCACCTCGGCCTCGAGCGCGTGGGCGGCCGAGACCCAATGAATCGTGCCCTTGACCTTGCGGCCGTCGGGCGCGTCGCCGCCGCGGGTGGCCGGGTCATAGGTACAGCGCAGCTCAATCACTTCGCCGCTGTCGTCCTTCACGACGTCCGTGCAGGTGATGAAGTAGGCGTAGCGCAGCCGCACCTCGCGGCCCGGCGCGAGACGGAAGAACTTCCTGGGCGGGTCTTCGCAAAAGTCGTCGCGCTCGATGTAGAGCACGCGGGAGAACGGCACCTTCCGTGTGCCGGCCGACGGGTCTTCCGGGTTGTTGATCGCGTCGAGTCGATCCACGGCGGGGTCGGCGCCGTCTGTCTCCATCGCCGAGCCGGCCGACGCGTCGCCCCAGTTGGTGATGACGACCTTCAGCGGCCGGAGGACGGCCATCCGCCGGGGGGCGGTCCGGTTCAGGTCGGCGCGGACGGCATTCTCCAGGCGAACCACGTCGATCGTGCTGTTGAACTTGGCCACGCCGATGTCGGCGCAAAAGCTGCGGATCGACTCGGGTGTGTAGCCGCGGCGCCGCAGGCCGCAGAGCGTCGGCATGCGCGGATCGTCCCAGCCCCGCACACAGCCGCCCTCGACCAGATCGAGCAGCTTGCGCTTGCTCATCACGGTGTAGGTCAGCTCGAGCCGGGCGAACTCGATCTGCCGCGGATGGAACACGTCCAACTCGTCGAGAAACCAGTCGTAGAGCGGTCGATGGTTTTCGAACTCCAGGGTACAGATGGAGTGGGTGATGCCCTCGATCGAATCCTCGAGTCCGTGGGCCCAATCATACATCGGATAGATGCACCATTCGTCGCCGGTGCGATGGTGGGCGGCCCGCAGGATGCGATACATCACCGGATCGCGCAGGTTAAGATTGGGCGAGGCCATGTCGATCCTGGCGCGGAGGGTGCGCGACCCATCGGGGAACTCGCCTTTGCGCATGCGTTCGAAGAGATCGAGGTTCTCCTCGACGCTTCTGTTTCGATAGGGGCTGTCGCGGCCGGGTCGCTTCAGGGTGCCGCGGTACGCGCGCGTCTCTTCGGCTGTCAGGTCGCAGACGTAGGCCTTGCCCTTTTTGATGAGCCGCACGGCGCACTCGTACATTTGCTCGAAATAATCCGAGGCATAGAGCGGCGGTTCGCTCCCGCCGAAACCCAGCCAGCGCACGTCCTCGAGGATCGAACGAACGTATTCATCCTCCTCCTTGATCGGGTTGGTATCGTCAAAGCGAAGGTTGCACCGGCCGCCGTATTGCTCGGCCAGGCCGAAATTCAGACAGATGCTCTTGGCGTGGCCGATGTGCAGATAGCCGTTCGGCTCGGGCGGGAACCGCGTGCGGACGTGCCCGTCCCATCGGCCCGCCTTCAGATCGTCGGCAATGATCTGTTGGATGAAGTGCTGCGGTTGTTCCGAATCAGGCGCGGCCATCGGCGAGCGTTCCTTTCGCGGTCTCGAAGAAAGCGGGGCGTCGCGGCCCTCCACCAAGACGACGCGGACGACGCGCCGATCAGCAGGCGGGCACGATGTCCCATCTTACGGAAAGGATCGCCCTCAGGCGACCGGCGACATGGTGCGTCGGCAGACGATCGGCCCTCTTCGCGCAACGGCCGCCACGGGGGCGGCCGTTGCGGGAAAGACAGCCTTTAGAGCGGACAGCCGTTGCGCCGGTTGCCGACGCGGACTCGGCTGGTCACGGACTTGCGGGGGATCGCGTTTCGGTCTTCAGGTCGCCGTAGATGACGCGAACCTCACCGGACTCCAGCGTCCATCGCATGAGCACCCGATCGGCCCGGCCGGGCTCGACCTCGGCGCCGAAATACTCCGGCTTGCGCCCCTGCATTTCCAGCAGGGCGAAGTAGGTCAGACCGGAGAGGGGCTTGAGGTCGGGGCTCGGCGGTTCCTTCCGGCCGGCCCGTTTGGCCACGAGCTGCTTCGCGCGGGCCGTCCCTGCCAACACGGCGACCTCATAGCTGACATCGGAGACGTTCAGGCTTGTCGGATATCGACCCGCCAGTTCGCTGAACTGCCGCAGGGCTGCCAGCAGGGCCGCCTCGTCGGGAGCGGCCATCGGCTGCGGCGCGGTGCTCTCGTGCGGAGCGTAGCCTTCGGGAATCACCGCCGCGAACCAGTCCGGCGCGAGCGCCGGCTCCCACTCGAACGCGTCGTACACGACGGTCAGGACATAAGACATCTCGCGCGGGATGGCCTGTGTCGCCGCCACCTCTTTGGCGTAGTGGAACACCAGTCGCACCGGCAGGCCGGTTTCCGAATCGACCCAGAGCTCGGCACGATTCTCCCTGGACTCGTCCGTCCACGGCGGCCCGAACCCCACCTTCTCGCCGGCGATTTCATAGCCGACCACGTCGCGGCCCTCGATCACTTGAGGGCCCAGTTCGCGGTCGGCGTCCGCCGTCAGGTTTCGCAGGGCGTGAAGCAGCCGGTCCGGATCGTCGGGCAGCGCGGCGAAACTGACCTCCGGCGCGGGATAGTGGGCGGCCGCCTCGCGGTATTCCTCCGGTATCTCTTCCGTATCGGTCAGGAGCCTCTCGTAGGTCCGATTCTTCCGATCCAGCAGCAGCGCGGGGCCGTCTGCCGGTTTGTAGGTTGTGCTCACGACTTCGCCGTCTTCATAGATGTCGCGGCGGACCCCGTCCTCGGCGCTCATGAACAGCTTTTCGTGCCGCGCGGTCGATGTTGAATAGGCGGCCTGTTCCTTCGAGAGCGGTTCGCCGGTTGACCGGGCACCGGCCGCCGGCCGCATCTCGAAGTTGTTCGTCCACGTCACGTCGCAAGCGATCGTCTCGGCCTGCTTCAAGTGCTCGATCGCGCGGGCGAACGCGCTCTTCTCCCCGCCGGACAGGAACACTACGACCGCGATTACGAGGCATGCCGCGGTGGCGAAGACGGCCGCGGTCCGGCGAGTTGTTCTCGTATTCAATGTCATCAGAAGGTCTCCCAGGCGGCGCCGCGCGTTCGGCAATCGCCCGGCGCCCCCCCGCACCGGTGGATCGCTCGGCAGAACCGCCATCAGTTGTTCGCGCAGTTCGTCATGGTCGCACGCCAGGGCCTCATACATGCGCATGAGCTCGACATGGCCTCGGCGCGCGGCGTCATACGCCGTTCCGCAGGCTCGGCAGGCGCGGGCGTGCGTCAGCATCGACGCGGCCCTCTCCCGGCCGAGGGCGCCGGCGGCCAGCAGATTCCAATCGTCCGAGGCAGGGCACTTCATCGGTGCACCTCCTTGCTCATCACACGTTTGAGGCGCATTCGCGCACTCGACAACACGCGATAGAACCCCGATCTCGACAGGCCCAGCACGGTGCGAGCCTGTTCGACGTCCTGCTCCTGCAAGTAAAAGGCGTGCAGGGCCAGACGTTCTCTCTCGGGCAGCGACGCCACCGCGCGACGAAGCAGAAGAATCGGCTCCTCCGGCGGGTCCGGCCGATCGTCCGGTCGCAACGGCTCGGACCGCGCGGCCAGTCGTTCGAGGCCCCGTCGCTCACGCAGGCGGCCGCGCCGCCACTCGCGGCAGACCTGGCGGGCGATGCCGACCAGCCAGGCGGCGAATCGGTGCGGATCGCGCAATTCACCCAGGCTCCGGTACGCACGGAGGAACACCTCCTGGGTGAGATCCGCGGCCGTGTGGAGGTCGCCCGTGGAATCGAAGCAGATCGCCCGGATCAGACGGGCGCGCCGATCGTAGAGCTCGGCGAAAGCCGCCCGGTCTCCACCGAGGACGCCCAGAACCAGGGTCGCGTCGTGCACCGCCACGTGTGCCTCCATCTCAAACCACGATGGCCATCACCTTACCAGTGACCGGAACAGGGAATCTGTCCAGCGGAAAATGAAGAAAAGACCGTCGGGCCTTGAGAATCGACAGGTCAGGCACAGAACCCGCGCCACCCGAGGAGCCGGGCCAGCTCATCGCGCATCCGGCGCAGGGCCTGACCGCGGTGGCTGATGCGATTCTTGTGCGCCGGCGAGAGCTCGGCCGTGGTCCGTCCGAGATCGGGCACGAGAAAGTGCGGATCGTATCCGAAGCCGTTGTTCCCGCGCGGTTCATCGATGATGCGGCCTTCGATGACGCCCTCTGCGGTCGCGAGCACCCGGTCCTCGTCGGCGAGGGCCAGCGCGCATCGGAACCGCGCCGTGCGGCGGTCGGGCGGCACGCCCTGGAGCCGCGCGATCAGCAGCCGGTTGTTGGCCGCGTCGCGTTCGGCACGCGGGGCGGAGGCGGGCGACTCGGCATAGCGCGCCGACAAGACGCCGGGCTCGCCGCCGAGGGCGTCGACCTCCAGGCCCGAATCATCCGCGAGGGTCCATCGGCGCGCCAGCCGGGCATAGTAGGACGCCTTGAGCGCGGCATTGCCCGCGAAGGTGTCCCGGTCTTCATGGGGTTCGGGAATCGGCGCCGGCAGGTCATCCAATGTGTGCCATCGGATTCGACCGGGGGCCGGCGCGCCGGGGAGCACTTCGTCCAGAACGGCCGCGATCTCCCTCGCCTTGTCGGGGTTGCCCGTGGCGATGAGGATGTCGACGACGCGCGGCGCGTTCATCAGTGGCCTGCCAGTTCGGGCCGGCGTGG
This sequence comes from Phycisphaerae bacterium, assembly GCA_046753965.1. GTDB lineage: Bacteria > Planctomycetota > Phycisphaerae > UBA1845 > UTPLA1 > JBHHUY01. The sequence goes on along the minus strand of JBHHUY010000003.1, from coordinate 22,739 downwards.
AATCTTGACGAGAAAGGACTTGTTCGGCATGCGCGCCTTCTGGCCGGTCTTGGGGTTACGGGCGGTGCGATAGACGATCGACCCGTTCTCGAGGTTGTAGCCGAACTCTTCCTTGCTCTGAAGCGCCTGGACTTCCGGGCTGTAGATCGTCTTGACCTGGAGGACCCGCGCGTCGTCCTCCCATTTCTTGATCGTGACGGCATCTTTTCCGAAGGTGCCCACGCAGATCGAGATCCGCGGCTGCTCGGGATCGTGGTAGTAGTAAGCGTCATAACCCCGATCGCGCAGGTCCTTCACCCACTCCAGCGCCGCCCGCCGGTAGTCGTGCATCGTCGGCGTGTTGTAGGTCACGCCCACGTTGAGTGTGTAGAAACCCTGGGCGTTGCGGAGATCCCACTCGGGCTTGAGGTCGCCGGACTCCGGCTTCGCGATCGCCCGCGCGCTGAAGAACGGGTACTGTCCGCCCAGCGAGAGCTGTCGGATGAACCCCAGGTCGTGCTTGATCTCGTCGCTCAGTTGGATGACGACGTTTTCTTGCGTCGGCGCGGCCCGCTTCACGTCCGCCTTCACGTAGGTGAGCATGTAGACGCCATAGAACACACGGCTCCGAGTCTCCTCGTGTTCAACCCAAACCAGGTCGGCGTCCAGCTCGGAGACGCGTTTCAGCAGCGTGGCCATCCGATCCGCCATCTGTTGCCGATTCGGCCCCTGATAGGCGTTGCATTCGATCGTCCAATGCTCCTGGACCCCGACGCCGGCCGGCTGGGGTTTCCACCAGTCCAACGCTCGTTGAAACTCGGCCTTCTCCGGGGCGGTGCAACCGGTCATCAGCGCCGCGGCGGCGACGGCCACCCCCAACGTGAACCGGCAGGCGGACCTGCCGCGAGGACTGTCGCGCAACGGCGGCGCCAAGAGATGGATGCGATCATCTGAGAATCGGCCTTTCATGCTTTCTGCCTCGCGCGTGTTCGCCTGCCGCGACGTGTCGCCAGCGCCTGCATCTGAATCTTATGCAGTCGGCGAACACCCTTTCCCGCCAGGGCAAGCAATCGTTGCATCTGGGGCAAGCTGAAGGTGCCCGCCTCCGCCGTGCCCTGGACCTCGACGAAGCGGCCCCGGCCGGTCTGGACAACGTTGAAATCCACCTCGGCCACCTTGTCTTCCAGGTAGCAGAGGTCCAGTAACACCCGTCCGTCGACAAGGCCGACACTCACCGCCGCGACCGAGTCGATGATCGGGTTGGCCGAGAGCACGCCTTCGTCCGCCAGACGAGCGACCGCATCGGACAGGGCGATGTAGGCCCCGGTGATGCTCGCGGTCCGTGTGCCGCCGTCGGCCTGAAGCACGTCGCAGTCCAGCCAGATGCTGCGCGGACCGAGCTTCTCCATGTCGACAACGGCGCGGAGCGATCGACCGATCAGCCGCTGGATCTCCTGCGTTCTTCCATCGACCTTGCCGCCACGGTTCCGGCGACGCCGCTCGCCGGTGCTGCCGGGCAGCATTTCGTACTCGGCGGTCACCCAGCCCAGGCCGGAGGCCTCGCGCCACCGGGGAACACCCTCTTCGACCATCGCGGTACACAAGACGTGCGTCCCGCCGGCCTTAACCAGGACCGAACCCGCCGGGGTGGCCGTGAAGCCGCGCTGCACCTCGAAGGGACGAAGTTCATCCGCCCTTCGCCCGTCCACTCTCGCCATCGGTCTACCTCGCACTCGCGTCGTTGTGGGTCCGCGTCACCGCGGCATGCCGGCCGCAACAGTACACCAGGCCGGGCCGGACAACCACCCCGGAGTCGTGCTGGCGGCGGAAGCGCAATCCTCGAAGACGTCCGCCACAGGGGGCATACCCTATGGAGAAGTTCGCCCCGGGAGGCTGCAGGCTACGAAGACGTCGCGCTCAGGCTCGCACCGTCGAGGCGCTTTGCGAGTTCGGCCGATGCCGTCCGCAGCAGCAGCCGTCGCCGGGTCTCGCCCGTCGGCGAAAGGGTGATCCATACCGTCCTATCAGGCAGAAGACCGGCCACGCGATCGGCCCACTCCACCACGACGACCGCGCCGCCGTCACAGAACTCCTCGAAGCCGAGCGCCGACAGTTCCGCCGGCCCGGAGAGACGGTAGGCGTCGACATGGAAGATGTGGAGGCGCCCGTCATACTCGTTGACGAGCACAAACGTGGGACTGTTGACCCGGTCGCGGTCGCTCACATCGAGTCCGACTGCCAACCCCTTGGCCAGTTGCGTCTTCCCGGCGCCCAGGGGACCGATCAGCCCCACCGCGTCGCCGGCCGCCAGCACGCGACCGATTCGCCGGCCGATCTCGATCGTCTCGTCGACGCCGGCGGAATCGAAGCGTCGGGACCAGTGTCGGGCCTTGTCACGACTCATGTGAAGTGCTGCCAACCCCGGGATTCGAGGCGCCGTTCCGCGCCGTCCCGACCTCGCAGGCGAACTCCCGGTTGCTCGACCGCCGTCCCGACGCGCGTCCATTCCCCCGGCGCCGCGTCGTCTGTCTCGGTTGGATGGGTGCCGGCCCGCACCACGGCCGAGAGGGCTTCTTCGGTCACGGCGAAGAACAACTCGAAATCCTCCCCGTCATTCAGAACATGATCGACACACGAACGGCCGTCCTCATCCGCCGCGATCCGCGCGGCCTCCGACGCGACCCGATCGAGAACCGCCTCTTCCAACACGATGCCGCAACCCGAGGCCGCCGCCATTCGCGGCGCGTCGGTCGAGAGCCCGTCGCTCAAATCCATCATGGCGTGGAGCGCGGTTCCGAATCGCACGGCCAGAGCACGGGCCTCGCCCACACGCGGCTGAAAGGTCAGGTGATGTCCGCGACGGCTTCCGCCCAGCCGGCCGGTCACACACAGCGCGTCGCCGGGCCGGGCCCCGCTGCGTCGCACCGGCGGCGTGTCCGGATACGGCTCGGCCACGACGGCGACATCGATCACCAGCCCGCGCGACCAACTGTTCGTATCGCCGCCGACGATGGCGCAGCCGTGCGCCGCGGCCAGGTCTTCCATCCCGAGAAACAACCGCCGGGCCTGTTCCATCGTCCAGGCATCGGGCAGTGCGACGCTGATGACCGCATAACGCGGCCGCACGGCCATCGCCGCACAGTCCGAGAGGCTCGCCGCCAACGCCTTGCGCCCGATGTGCTCGGGGCTGTGGGACGCCGTCTCGAAATGGACCCCGTCCATCAACATGTCCGAGGTGATGAGGATGCCGGTAGCGCCGCTGGCGACCATCGCCATGTCATCCCCGATGCCGATCCGCACGCCCTTGCCGACCGGCGGGAATCGCCGGGCGATCCAGTCCACGAGGTCGTTTTCCCGCTTCGCCATGACCTGCCATTCTACGGGGCCCTCGCCGGGTGTTCACGGAGACGCCTCATTTCGGCAGACGGCCGCGCCGTTCCCGAGGCCGGGCGAACAGCTCCCATCGGGTCGGGACTTCCGGGAGGACGGCCTCCGAACGATCACGGCTCGGAGGGTCGCGGGCCCGTCGGCAGGTCCCAGAACTGCGCGGCCTCGCGGGCGCGGTCGAGCCGCAAGCCCCGCCCGGCGATGGCCGAATAACAAGCGGGCGAACCACGCGATCGCCCCGTCCGAGAAGGAGAATCCGATGCGAATCACCATCGTGGGGACCGGCTACGTCGGCCTGGTCACGGGCACCTGCCTGGCCGATTGCGGCAATCACGTCTGCTGCCTGGACATCGACGAATCGAAAATCGAGATGCTGCGAACCGGACGTTGCACCATCTACGAGCCCGGACTGGAGGAGCTGCTCGTCCAGAACACCAAGGCGGGCCGGCTGACGTTCACGGCCGATGCGGCAGAGGCCGTGCGGCACGGCAAGATCATCTTTCTCTGCGTCGGGACGCCGCCGTGTGCGGACGGCTCGGCCGATCTCTCCGGCATCGACGCCGCCGCGCAGCACGTGGCCGAGCTGATGACCGAGGCGAAGATCGTCGTCATCAAGTCCACCGTCCCCGTCGGCACGGGCGATCGAATCGAGCACCGGATGCGTCACCTGACGAAGCACCCCGTTGACCTGGTCAGCAATCCGGAGTTTCTGAAGGAAGGCGCGGCCGTGGGGGACTTCCGCCATCCGGACCGCGTGGTGATCGGCGCCCAGAGCGCGGAGGCGGGCGAGACGGTGAAACAGCTCTACCTGCCCTTCGCACCGGAGGGCACGCCGGTCCTGATGATCAGCCGCCGCGCGGCGGAGATGAGCAAGTACGCAGCGAACAGTTATCTGGCGATGCGGATCAGTTTCATCAACGAAATGGCCAACATCTGCGAGCGATCGGGCGTCGACATCGACGAAGTGAAGCGCGGCATGGCGACGGACGCCCGAATCGGCGCGCACTTCCTCCATCCGGGCGTCGGTTACGGCGGGAGCTGCTTTCCGAAGGACGTGCAGGCGCTCGCGTCGGTCGCCGAGCAGGTCGACTGCGAACCGCGAATCCTCAACGCCGTGCACCGGACAAACGAGCACCAGAAACGCGCGATGCTGGCGCATGTGCTGGCCGAGTTCGGCGGAGAGATTGGCGGTCGGCGGTTTGCGATCTGGGGCGTAACCTTCAAGGCACGGACCGACGACATCCGCGAGTCGCCGGCGTTGACCATGATTGACGCGCTTCTCGATGCGGGCGCCGGCGTCGCCGCATACGACCCGCAGGGTCTTCAGAACCTCGCCGCGCTTTACGGCGATCGCCTGACCTATGCCGACGACGCCTATGCGGCGTTGGCGGGTTGCGACGGGCTACTCGTCCTGACGGATTGGGACGAGTTCCTCTGCCCGGACTTCGATCGGATCCGACAATCGCTCAGCCGACCGGTGATCTTCGACGGTCGGAATCTCTACAAGGCAAAATGGATGCGCCGCAACCGCTTCACGTACTACTCGATCGGCAGGCCGCCGGTGTTGATGCGTGAGGCGCTCGCCGATCGCACGGACGCGCTGGCCGAGGTGTTGGGCTGAAGCGGCGGCGAAGACGGCCACAGGACGTCCGGACCGCCAAACCGATTGACGCGGCCCGGCGCGCGGCGTAGAACGGAGCAGCGAAGACCCGACCCGGCAGGCCCGCGCGGAGCTTATCGAATGTCTCGAAAGACCATCCTCATCACGGGCGGTGCGGGCTTCATCGGCTCGCACCTGTGCCTGAAGCTCTTCGACGCGGGCCATCGCGTCATCTGCCTGGATAACTTCTTCACCGGCTCGCTCGACAATTTCGGAGATCGCTACCGCGAGCTGGTGCTCAGCGGCCGATTCGAGTTGGTCCGACACGATGTGATCGAGCCGATCACGATCGAGGTGGACGAGATCTTTCATCTCGCGTGCCCGGCCAGCCCCGTTCATTACCAGTACAACCCCGTGAAGACCATCAAGACCAACGTGATGGGCACGTATCACATGCTCGGGCTCGCGAAGCGCGTCGGCGCGAGAATCCTCCAGGCCAGCACATCCGAGGTATACGGCGATCCCGAGGTTCACCCCCAACCGGAAGACTACTGGGGCCACGTCAATCCGATCGGGGTGCGCAGTTGTTACGACGAGGGGAAGCGCGTCGCCGAGACCCTCGCCTTCGACTATCACCGCCAACACAAGCTGGAAATCCGCGTGGCGCGCATCTTCAACACCTACGGCCCGAACATGTCGATCGACGACGGCCGCGTGATGAGCAACTTCATCTGCCAGGCCCTTCGCGGCGAAGCGCTGACGGTCTATGGCGAAGGCCGGCAGACCCGGAGCTTCTGCTACGTGTCGGATCTTGCCGAGGGCCTCTGCCGGCTGATGGACAGCGACCAGACCGGGCCGATCAATCTCGGCAACGACGAAGAGATCTCGATGCTGCAACTCGTTCAAGCCATCGAGTCGGCGATCGGGGCGCCGCTCAAGGTTCTCCACAAGCCGCTGCCGGCCGACGACCCGACGCGACGGCGACCCGACCTGACCCGTGCCCGGAAGCTGCTGAACTACGCGCCGAGGGTTCCGCTCGACGAAGGGATCCGGCGCACCGTGGCTTATTTCCGATCGATGCTCGGCATGGAGTGAAAGCGTTGCGCAGAGCGTTCGACGCGGCTCGCGGCTCAGGCATCGAGCGAGAGGAACATGGTCGATTACCGGGCAGGACGCGCCGGTCGGCTTTGCCGTTTGGCGGATCGCACGTTGACCATGTTCTCGCCCGACTTCTTACCGGCGCATGCCGAGGGCGACCGGCGGCGCGTTGTGTGGGCCTAACGCCGTGTGCACGCCGAGGTCCAGCGCCATGATCTTCACGCTGTCCCGCAGGTAGAGCGTCGTTCCGACGAGGGTGGGAACGGTCCAGGTCCGCGATTGGCCCTTCGGCTCGAGGACGTGGGCCCGCGAGTGAATCTCAAAGAGCTCCGGAGTCGCGGTGGCGATGCCCAGCTCGCCGTCCTCGTCGAGGATGATGAACTGCCCGTCGGCGTAGAGGCTGTTGGCCTTGGCGAAACCGCGCTGTCGCCAGGCGACTTCGCCTGTCTTGTAGTTCACCGCCCAGAACAGCCCGGGCCGCCCCATCCCGCCGCTGGACGCATAGACATAATCACCGACGCGAATCGCATTGTTGTGGTGGATGCGTACCTTGCGGTTGGACCAGGTTTCCTCGACCTTCGTCTTCTTGCCCTTGCGGGTGAGCTTCAGGCCGCGGCTGCCCGCCTGCGCGACGGAGATGAACAGCCGATTGTCCTTGCCCAGAATCGGCAGGGAGATGTTCTGGTTCCACTGGTTGCTGATCGAGTAGGTCCAGAGCAGCTCGCCGCTTGCCGGGTTGATCGCGGCCAACTCCTTCGCCATGAAGCACAGAAGTTGTGGCTCGCCGTCGACACGGACCAGCTTCGGCGTCGAGTAACTGTTTTGGAAATCCTGTTTCTCCCAGATAACCGCGCCGGACTTCTGATCGAAGGCGACGAAGGCGTGCCCCTTCCCGCCGACCATGACGATGATCGTCTTTCCATAGGCGAAGGGACTCGATGCATAGCCATGCGGAAGAAAGGTCGCTTCGTATTCCTTCCACAGATCATGCGACCAGCGGACCTTGCCGGTCTTCGCATCGAGGCAGTGCATTCTGCCCGAACACCCGATCGTGTAGAGCCGTCCGCCCGTCAGCAGCGGTGTCGCCCGGGGGCCGGAATTGAATACCTTGACGTGCTTCTCGTGAGCCGGCGAATCATAGGCGTATTCCCACAGCGTCTTGCCGGTTCGCGCGTCGATGGCGACGGCGACATCCTGTTCACCTCGGCGATACATCGTGTAGAGCCGGCCGGCGTCGTGGAGAATGGCGGAATAGCCCTCGCCCAGGTCGCGGGACCAGAGCCGGGGCGGGCCATCGGCCGGCCACCGCTCGGCGAGCCCGCTTGTCTTGACCTTGAAATCCTGCTTCGGCCCGCCCCACTGCGCCGTTCCCCCGCGTACCGGGGCGACGAGCGCGGCCCCACCCAAAACGCAGGCAGTCCACATCACACGCAATTGAATCATCGGCGGTCACTCCTCTCTCGTCTCAAACCCGGGCTGCAACGGGCGCGGATCAATCCCGCTGGGCCCCTGTGGGTCCGGACGGCCCGAACACATCTTCCCGAACGTATGCCGCGCGCTCGCCCCGAACGGGGGAGGGGCGACGTTACTTCCCGGCCTTGTTCTCAGGTTTTTTCGCGGCCTCGGCCTTCTTCTTGATCTCGGCTTCCTTCCGGTGGGCGAGTTTCTCTTTTTCTCGCTCTGCGACCGAGATCACGCGGGAGACTTCGGTGTTCTGAACCTCGATGGCGCCGCCGGGCATGGCCATGGCGGCGTTGCCCTCGGCCTTCATCGCAACCTTTATCCGAACGGTCTGCTCTTTTCGAACCAATTCACCGGCAGCGGGGTCAAAGGAGAAGGTGCCGCTGATCTCGCCCGTCTCGAGCACGAGCGCCATGCCCGGCGGCATCCCCGGCGGCTTCAGGGTCTGGTCCTTCTTCGCTTTGCCTGTGTAAGTGATGACGGCGACGGGTTGCCCCTTCGCTTCGGTCATCCGATCCAGTTTGAAGTTGCAGTCATAGACCACGGTGCCCATCTGAGACGACCGGTTCTCGACCGGCTGCTTCCAGGACTCGCCGGGCTTCACCTTCTTGTTCGGCAACAGCGCGAGGTGCAGGTCATGCCACGACTGCTTGGCGCGCTCGTCCGTCAGGCTTCGTTTGATGCCCGGCAGAAACGGATTGTTGGCGGCCGACGCCGCGACCTTCTTGAGAACGGCTTCCATCCCGGTGTATGAGGTGATTTGGTTGTCGCCGTCCAGCTCGGCGGTTGTCGAAGTGCCGATCATCGGCGCGAACAACTCCTTCAATCGGGGAGACGCGTCGGAATCGGGCATGTCCGAATCGTAGCTCATCTTGCCCATCATCGGGTTACTGGAATCGACCGCAAAGCGATCGAGCGTCACAACGATCTTCGCGCCTTTCGACGATGCGGACTCGACCTTCTCCACGCGACCCGAGGTCTGCCGCAGGGTGACCTTCATCTTGCCGGCGGGGCCGGGCATGGTCTGAACCGTTTCGGTCTGCGTTTCGATGTAATGGGTCCGGCCCGCTGAAAACCTGGCCTTGAGCAGGACCGCATCGTCACCCAGGGCCGGGCCGGTCAGACAAAACGTCAGGGCCGAGGCGAGAACGACTCGCCCGGACATCACACTTGGAAACATGAATCCTTCTCCATCAGAGGGTAAAAACAGCCGTCCACCATGGGCGCCGCCGGGGATAGAGCATAACACGACGCGGCCTGCACCGCCAAATGGCCGTCCCGATCGGCAAGAATCGACGATCAACGCCGGCGCGCAGACATTCCCCCGAGCGACCCCATCCATTCCCTTACAAACGAGGCGACCGCGCCAGACTCACGCGACGGTCCCGCTTCCGGCGGATGAAACGGCGGCAGGGCTCACCCCGTCCGCGGCACGTGAATCTTCGCCTATAATCGTGGGCGGGAGCGAGAATCGTTCGTCATTCAACACGAGGGAGTTTCGAAGTGCACAAACCTCGCGGGATTGCGTCGGTCTGGCTCTGCGGCCTGTTCCTGGTCGGCTGCGCGGCTCCGCAGGCGACGCGGCAGCAGGGCGCCACGCCTGACATCAACAAGAGATTCAAAGGCGAGGTCAACGTCGACGAATGGGTCGACATCTTCGAAGGCGAAAGCCGGGAACTCTACAAACGGCGCCACGAGATCGTCGACGCCATGGGCCTGAAGCCCGGAATGGCGGTCGCCGACGTCGGCGCCGGCACCGGGTTCTTCTCGATCCTGTTCGCCCGGCGCGTAGGCCCGACGGGCAAGGTCTACGCCGTCGACATCGCCCCGGACTTCCTGAAGCACATCGACCAGGAAGCGAGGAAGAACGGCCTGCGCAACATCACGACGGTTCACTGCACCGACGACTCGGTCGAGCTGCCGCCCGAGTCGATCGACCTGGCCTTCATCTGCGACGTGTATCACCACTTCGAGTACCCGCGGCAATCCATGCGATCGATCCGCCGCGCCCTGCGGCCGGGGGGCGAGGTCGTCGTGATCGACTTCATCCGAGTCGAAGGCTGCAGCCGCGATTGGGTCATCAAGCACGTCCGGGCCGGACGGGAGGAAGTGACCCGCGAAATCATTGCCGACGGGTTTGAGCCGGTGACCGACGGGCCCCGGCCGCCCGCACTCGAGGAGAACTACATCATCCGGTTCCGCAAGCCGGAGTGAACCGAACGGGGTCCGGTATCGTTCGCACAATCGGGCGGCATTTTCGGCAGAGTCGCCGACGGCGCACCGATAGAAGAGGCGGGGCCGCGGTCTCGTGTCGCGGTCCGCCGGTGAATCCGACCGCGGCAGGTGGAGGCGCCATGCTCAGATTGCGCTGGGTCAAGATGGTCTTCGGAGGCATCATGCTGGCGGGCGTCGCCGTCTTCACGACCGACCGGCTCTCGACCTTCGAAATCCGGCAGCTCCGATCCCGGATCGACGAACTCGAACGGGAGAAGGCCGAGATGCTGCTCTACGCCGAGCGGCTCAGCGACTCCCGGCGCGTCGCACAGGTGAACATCCTCGAACAGGCCCGGGACGCCGCGGGCGATCCGATCACTGTGCTGCGCTGGCAGCAGATCGGACCGTCGGGGGAATTGGGCGCTCCCGAGGTCATCCAGGTCAAAGGCACGCAGGTCTATTTCGAGGCCATGGTCATCAAGTTCGAGTACGACCTGATCGGCCGGGCCGTGCCGGAGCAGGCGGCGAACGTCGCCATGTTTCGTCGGGCCTTCGGCGAGCGGCAGGCCCCCGCCTCGGGACAGCCGCTCGACCAGACCGCCCCGCTCGCGGATTCGACCGGCGGCGGCGAGGGCTCCCCGCAAGACCGGCTGTGGCAACAGTTTCGGGAGTTCGTGGACGACCCGCAGAGGGGCAAGCGGTACGGCATCCGCGTGGCACAGTACGAGGCCCCCTCGGTGCCCGTGCGGCCCGGGCAGGTCTGGGAGGTGAGCCTGGATGCCGCCGGCGGCCTGAACCTTCGCAAACTCGCCGAACAGCCGCTCAAGGATCAGCACGCCGGCACGGACGCCCCGGCCCTGTCGCGCCGATGAGGCGAGTCGTCCCGCCATCAATCCTGAGAGTTCTGGATTGCGCCAGGCGCGGAGCCCATCCTACTCGGCCGGTTCGATGGTGACGGTCAGGTTCCGCGACTGGAATTGCTCGACGTAGAGTTCGGCGCGCTCCCGGTGGATGACGAGCAGGAGCGAGCAGCCCGTGAAGTGCGCCTCGCGCGTCCGGTCGATCGCCTCTTCCTTGCCGAGCGGTGTGAGCATCAGGATCGTCTCGACGACGTGGAGAATGTCGTTCTCGTCGTCGTTGTGGAGAATGACCTTGTACTGGGGCAGGTGCCGAGGCTGAACCGAGGCCGGCGCGGTCGTCGTGGCCTGATCCGATTCCGGCGTGGCGGTGGCTGCTTGCTGCTTCTTGCTCGTCATGTGTCTTCGATGCCCGCTTCTCATCACCCGCATCCGATCGGCGGCGAGGCGGCGCGGGTGCTCCAGGGCGCCTTGAGTATAGCCCGCGGGCGTCGCGGGAGGCAAGGTCGCGCGGGCAGGTGCGGCGCCCGGCCGCCCGCGGTATAATCGGTGCGCGGCCGCCCGGGCCGGAACCGACCGCAACCTCCGCCCGGTTGCCTCTCGGCGGGCCGGTCCTGTCGGAGCCTGGGCACGATGAGCGAACCCCCCGTCGCACAACCCGCGAAGGAGAACGACGCCCCCCTGCTCGACCCGGACTTCATGGCGCGGCTCGAACAGTTGGAAATCGTCTCTCGCAAGATCCACGCCAGCCGGCAGAAGGGCGAACGGCGATCCCGGCGGAAGGGAGAATCGGCCGAGTTCGCCGACTACCGCAACTACGTCGTGGGCGACGACCTTCGCCACATCGACTGGAACATCTACGCCCGGCTCGACCGCCTGTTCCTGAAGCTGTTTCTCGAGGAGGAGGACCTGAGCGTTTCGGTCCTGCTGGACGTGTCCGGCTCGATGGATTGGGGCGAACCGTCGAAGTCGCTCTATGCGAAGCGCGTCGCCGCGGCGATGGCCTACATCGGCCTGTGCAACTACGACCGGGTCAACCTCTTCGCCTACGACGAGAAGCTCGTGGCCGAGCGCCGGGGGTTGCGGGGCCGACGCATGATGGCGCAGGTCGTCACCTTCCTCGACGGCGCCCGCGCCTCGGGCAAGAGCCATTTCGCGACGGCCGCCCGGCAGTTCGCGATGCGACAGTCGCAGAAGGGCGTGGTCCTCGTCCTCTCCGACTTCCTCGACAAGGGCGGGTTTGAAGACGGATTCCGCTATCTTCTGGGGCGGAAGATGGACATCTATGTCCTGCAAGTCCTCAGCCCGCAGGAAGTCGATCCCGAGCTGACCGGCGACCTGAAACTCGTGGACATCGAAGACGAAGACGTGGCGGAGATTACCGTCAGCAAGATGCTGCTTGACCGGTACAAAGCGAATCTCCAGGCGTATTGCGAATCGCTCCGCGCCTACTGCACCCGGCGCGGCATCGCCTATTACCTGGCGATCACCCGGCATCCGTTTGAGACGCTGGTGCTCAGCTACCTGAGGCAGCGAGGCCTCGTGCGATGACCTTCCTGTCGCTCCAGACGGCACTCCTCGCGGCGGGACTCGCCGTTCCCCTGCTGCTGCTGCTCTACTTCCTGAAGCTGCGCCGACAGGAACGACGGATTTCCTCGACGCTCCTCTGGAAGAAGGCGGTACAGGACCTCCAGGTCAACGCCCCGTTCCAGAAGCTGCGCAGAAACCTGCTGCTCCTGCTCCAGTTGCTCATTCTCGCGGCCGTCCTGTTCTCGCTCGGAAAACCCGTCGCCAACTTCATCGAAACGCCCGATCGCAATATCGTCCTCTTGCTCGATCGGTCCGGTTCGATGAAGACGCTCGAGGCCGACGGCCGCATGCGCCTGGACCACGCCAAGGACGCGGCCATCGCGTTTCTGGAAGGCCTCAAGGGCGACTCGAAGGCCATGGTCATCGGCTTCGCAGACCGGGCAGACGTCGTGTGCAGCTTCACCGCCGACACCCGCCGACTCGTGCGGCGAATCGAGCAGATCGAACCGACCGACGGACCGAGCCGGATCGGAGAGGCCCTCCAACTGGCGGTTGCCTACTCCACCAATTTCGCCGCCGGCGTCGAGAGCCAGACCTGGCTGCCGGACTCCGTCGAGACCGCCGACATCGAGCTCTTCAGCGACGGCCGCATCGCCGACGCCGCCGCGCAGTTCGTCACGCGCGGCAGGATGACCTATCACCCCGTCGGGCAGGCAGCGGACAATGTCGGGATCGTGACCTTCGACGTCCGCCGCGACCTGGAACGGCCCGGCATCGTCTCGGTCTTCGCCCACGTGCAGAACTTCAGCCCGGAACCGATCGAGTCCGATGTCTCGCTCGAACTCGACGGGCGCCTGATGTCGGTCCAGGACGTGAAACTGGGACCGGCCCCCACCGCGACGACCCGGCCGACCGATTTTTCTCCGGCATCCGATCCGACCGCCTTGCAGGCCGGCCGCAACGTCATCTTCGAGCTTGATCAGGAAGGCGGCGGCGTGATCGAGGTCAAGTTGCACCGTCAGGACGCCCTCGCGCTGGACAACGTGGTCCGCGCCCCGATCGACCCGCCGCGGGCCATTCGCGTGCTCACGGTGTCGGACCGGCGCGAGGTGCGCTATCTCTTGAAACGGGCCTTCGTCGTGGCCCTGCAGATCGAGGACTACACGGAGATGAGCAGGGCCGAGTTTGAATCGGCGGACGAGGCAGACCTGGCCGTCGATGGCCGCTCGGCCTTCGATCTGGTCGTGTTGGACAAACACGACACCGACCGGCTCTGGCCCGGCAACTACCTGTTCTTCGGCGGCTTGCCGAAGATCGACGGCGTGGGGCGCGGCGAGGATGTCGACGAGCAGATCTTCGTGAGCTGGCGAGAGGCGCATCCCCTGCTCCGACACGTCATGCTCGACAATGTCTTCGTGCTGAAATGGAAGCGGCTCAAGCTGCCGAGCCACGCCGTGAAGCTCATCGAGGGCGAAGACTCGACCGCCATGGCCCTCATCACCGACCCGGGGCACCGCTACGTCGTCACGGCCTTCGACCTGATCGAGTCCGACTTCCGCATGAAGCCGGCCTTTCCCATTTTCCTCAACAACGCCGTCCTGTTCCTGGCGAGCGGCGGCCTGATGGAGGCCGGCCGGCTGATTCGACCGGGCGATACGATCACGATTCCCGTGCCGCCGGGCGCCGAATCGCTGCAAATCGACCGGCCGGACGGACAACGCGAGGCGATCGACGTCGGCGGGCGCGTGACCGCGATGTACGCGAAGACGCAACAGTGCGGCCTCTATCGGGCCTCGTTCGACGATCCGAACGAGACGACGGAAGCCTACGCCGCCAACACGCTCGACGCGACGGAATCACTCATCACGCCGAATCCGGCACTGAGCATCGGCTCGGAAAAGGTGGAGACCGTCGCGAAGGAAGTGAAGGCCAACCGGCCGCTCTGGCCGTACGCCGTCGGTGCCGCCCTCGTGATCCTCCTGCTGGAATGGTGGGTGTACAACAAGCGGGTCATGATCTGAGACAGAGGGTTTGCCCCGAAGCACCGGGCGGACCGAGGGCCGGACGACCGAGTCGGTTTCCTCGCCCAAACGAGAAGGCCATGCGCCCTCCCCTGCTTTTTCGGGAAGGCGCATGGCCTTTTCATTCCTGGTTCGTTCCTGTCAGTTCTGATCGAAGCTGTAGAGAGCGTGCTCCCAAGCGTTGCGGGGGATCACCGCGCCGAGCCCGTGCCACGGCATAACGCGTTACATGTCGCGGGCTGAGGAGCGGGCGACCGACTCGTGAAGCAACCGCAGATCGCGTCGCGCGCTGTCGGGCAGGACATGCTCCCGGTCGTCGATTTCTCTGGCGGCGTCGAGACAGTCCTTGGCCTTCTCACGATCCCCTTGCGCCAACCGGACGCGCGCCAGGTGCAGCCAGGCCTGGGCCCGGGTTCCCGGGAATCGATCCGTCAAATCGATGCACCGCTGGAAGTCCGCTTGCGCCTCATCGAGACGATCGAGTCGGAGCAGGATGACGCCCCGCGTATCGAGCAAATGGAAATTGCTCGGGTGGAACGCCAGACCTTGTTCGGCGAACGCCAGCGCCGCCGCCGCATCGCGTTTTTCTTCAGAGAGGATCCAGGCGAGCGCGTTGAGGGCCTGGGCGTCTCGGGGGCGAATCGCGACGACCTTGCGATACGCCCGTTCGGCGCCTTCCACATCACCGGACCGGTAGGCAAACCATGCGAGCTTCGCGAGAGCTTCGGCCGATCCCGGATTCGCCTCCAGCACATGTCGGACGAGGCCCCTCGCCTGCTCGAAGTCTTCCGGGCGACCGGTCGACGCCAGAAGATCGGCGCCGAAGATCAGGAGCGACGGCTCGTTCGAGCGATCGGCGACGAGCCGCGAGAGGCGGGCCGACAGGGCGGCGAAGTCCTTTCGCTTGAAGAGGTAGCGAAGCCGCAGGCGAAGCACCTTGGGATCATTCGGGCCCAGGGCCTCGGCCTGCTCAAGCTGCCGGCCGGCGGCGGGCAGGTCGTTCGCCTCGATGTGGAGATCACCGAGCGCCACCCGGACCGGCAGGGCGCCCCGCCCGTTGTGCTCAGCCAGGTAGGTTTCCAGTCCGCGAATCGCCTGTTCACGTTTCCCCGACTTGTGGAGAATCCAGGCATGCACGACTTGCGCTTGCGCGTCAGTCGGGGCGGTCTTCAGGGCAGAATCATTATGGCCGCGGGCGGCATCGAGGTCGCCCGCGTCGATCTCCAACTGCGCCTGTAGATTCAGGGCGTCGACGTTCATCGGATCGGCGTCGAGCACGGTTGCGATCAGTTCGCTCGCGGCCTCCGGGTGCCGCCGCCCGCGCTCCAACTCGGCCTTCGCAAGCAGGATTCGCACATCCGCAGGGTTTGCCCCCAGCGCGCGTGTCAACAACCTGTCGGCCTGCTCAAGATCGCCGTGATCACGCGCCAGGCCGGCGGCGGCCAAGTACGCCTGGGTTTCTCGGGGATGGCGCTCGATGATCTCGGCGAGCAGGCGATCCGCCTCTTCGGTCGCCTCCACATCGTGCCTGGCCAACAGCAACGTCACGCGAAGAAGCAGGAGGCCGGGGTTGTCGGGGTCGGCGGCAAGCAGTTCCGACAGCATCGCCGCACCGCGCGCCCGGCGTTCAGAGTTCAGGCTGCCCACCAGGGCCCGGACCAGGGCTGTCTTGAGCGGTGTCTTCTCGGTCGCGGCCGCGATGCCGGCCTCCAATGCGGCGACGGCCTCGTCCTCCCGACCGTGTTGAAGATAGAAGAGGCCCAACAGATGGAATCCCTCTGCCGCGCGCTCACCCGGGCGGGTCAGATGTTTGAAGTCGCGCTCGGCCTTCTTGAACTCACCCGTCGCCGTGAAGTGCCGGGCGCGCAGCAGATAGGCCTCAAAGCCGTCATGATCGCGAACATTCTCATCGAGTTCTCGTAAGGCCTCGTCGCCTCGCCCCTGCGACCTCATGATTTGTGCCCGAAGGCCGGCGGCCGCCAGGCGATCGGAGACGAGCGGCTGCGCCTCTTCCAGGATGGCCAGGGCGCGATCCGCATCATTCCGCGCGCGGAAGACCAGCCTGGCAAGCAGAACCCGGGCTTCGGCGTTCTTCGGATGATCGGCGATCGTGCGGTACAACTCGGCGATGGCCGCGTCGAAATCCTTCCGATGCACGGCCGCGTTGATTCGGTGTCGGCGGAGGACGATCGAATCGCCCCGCACCTGATCCAGAACCGTGCGTGCGTCTGCAAACCGTCGTTGCTTTTCGAGCAGCGTCAACAGGCGATCGGCGACGGCCGCGTCGGAAGGGTTGGCGCGCAGCAAACGGCGGTAGACCGCTTCGGCCTTCGCCTCCTGCCCGAGTCGCTCGCGGAGGTTGCCCAACTGGAGAGCCGGCAAAGACCAACCGGGGTCGGCGGCGAGACACTCCTCGAGCAGGGCGATGGCCGTGTCTCGGTTCTGCTCGCCATCCTCTCCGCGGAGGAGCAGCCGGGCCTGTTCAAGACGCCACCGCAGGCCGTGTTCGCCTTCGATGCGTTTGAGCTCGGCCACCAGCGCCCGCGCACGCTTGATGTCCTGCCCCACCTCGGGAAGCTCCAGAAGCGTCACCCTCGGCGCCGCGTCGTCCGGTGCACGGGCCGCGAGTTCATCGAGCAGGTCGATCGCGGCAGATCGCTCGCCGCTCGCGAGAAGGAACCGCGCCAGAGCATAGGACGCGGTCGAAGCCTCTTCTCCCCTGAGTTGCTCGGCGGCGGCGGCCAGAGTCTTCCGCGCCTGTTCTTTGTCACCTGCCGTTCGTTGCAGATCGGCGAGGACGATCCGAGGCGCGGCCAACTCGGGATGTTTGTCCACAATGGCGCGGCACACGGCCGCGGCTTCGTCGAGCCGGCTCGACCGTCGCAGCAGATCGACCAGCCGCATCGACGCGGTGAGTTGTTGCTTGTGCACCCCGGCCGCCCTGCGCAACAGGGCGATGGCCCGGTCGCGATCCCCGAGACGATCAGCCAGGAGGGCTTGAAGGATCGGGACGTCGCCTCGATCGGGATGCGCCGATTCGAGCAAATCGAGCTCGCTTGAGATTTCTCGTGCTGCCGCCGTGTCGTCTGACGCCAGACGATTGATCTGGGCCTCGATGCGCGCGAGCGTCGCATCGGCGCGCTGCGGCGCGGCCCGCTCCGCCTGCCGGGCATACCGCTCCGTCATCGCCCAGTCCAGATCGCGATAGGACTCGGCCAGCGCGAGGACCGCATCGGCGTCGTCCGGCGCTTGCTTGACATAATGCTCCAGGGCATTGCGGGCCAGGCGAGTCTGGCCGGTCCGGTCGTATGCCCGCCAAAGGCTGCGCCACGCGTCCGTGGAATCCGGATTCCGCGCGACAAGGCCGCGGAGAAGGTCAATGACGCGATGAGGTTTATCTTCAGCGGCCGCGACAATGGCACTCAGCAGCGCTGCCTGCTCCTTCAACGATGGGTCGGAATCGTGCCGCTTCTCGACGGCCGCGTTGAACCTCTCGACCGCGCGACGCGCCGCATCGACTCGGTTCGCTGCCAGGTAAAGATCGACGGCCAGCGGCGTGAAGATCAGGCCTTGGTCCGGCGGAAGGGCGGCCAGCGCGCGGTCGGCCAACGCCACGCCCTCCGCTCGATCCGCGCGACGCAGGGCGAGCGCTCCGGCGGTCGTGAATTCGAGCAGCTCGATCGCGCCGGGTTCGAGATCGAACGGATCGACACTCGGCGGGGGGGCCTGTTCCACCGCCTTCAGTTCCGCGGCGGCGCGGTCCAGCTCACCCCACGCTATCCATTCCTGGGCCAGCAGCAGGCGCACTTTCCGGTCGTCCGGGCGCCGGGCGTCGGCCGCCTCCAGGTCGGCCCGGGCCGAGGCCTCGTCATGTCTGCCCAATCGATGCAGTCGTGCCCGATACACCGTGGCTTCCGTAGATTGCGGGTTTGCCTTGAGGCATCGGTCCAACCATGCAAGCGCTTTGTCGGCCGCGGCGAGCGAGGGGCGTTGCATCTCGATCGTACTCAACAGCAGGTAGGCGCGCGTCTGATCCGGATGTGCTTCGACGAGTGCCTTCAGGCATCGTGTCGCCTCGTCGGTCTTCCGCTGCGCGAGGAGAATCCGACCCAACCAGAGTCGGGCCTGCGCGCCGTCCGGATCGGTCTCCAGGAGGCGCCGGCAGATGTAGGCCGCTTCGTTGAAGTCGCGGACCGCGAAGTACAGCCGGACCAACTGAGCACAAATCTCCTTGTCGGCGGGATGAAGTCGGAGCAACCGGCGGTAAGCGCCGATGGCGGCGGCGACCTGTTGATGCTCGATCGGGCGTATGGCCAGGTTCGCTTGCGCGTATCGGGCGAGCATCGCCTCATCGTCCGGATGCGCGGAAAGATAGAGCTTGAGCCGGCGCGCGGCCTCGGACCAATCCTTCTCCTGGAAGGCCGCCGCCGCCTCCGCGCGAATCCGTTGGATGAGTGCTCGTTTCTGATGCTTGTGGATGAGCGCGACGGCGCCCCCCGAGCCGACAACGACCAGCAACAGGACGACCAGGACTCTCACATTGATCCGCGCGGCCCTGCGCGGGATCGAGTTGGACTTGTGGAAGTACATCATGTCAATTGGACGAGAAGACGCCCGCGAGCACGGGCGGTCGGACCTGGAGGATCATCGCCGCCAAGGGGATTGATCTCGAAATCACAAGAGGGAAGAAAAGGCCGCTCGGCGGTTCGCGCGGATCAACAGCCAGGCGCGAAGCCACAGCTTGATTACGGCGCGCATGCAGCAGACAGGATATGTGGAAGCCTCTGCGGAGGACGATGGGGTGTCAGTGGAACCGGAGCCGGATCAGGCCGACCATGCCCAGACCGAGAAGGCAGAGCAACAGGGCGCTCGGCGCCGGCACGGCAAGCAAGGAGGCGCGTGTCGGGCTCCAAAGGCCCTGCGAGATCAGAAGGAAGGGACCGAATGCTTCTGGGTTCCACACGGCGTGAACCGATCCGAGAAAGGTGTCTCCTGAGAAGGCAGCCAGATCAAACGCCAGGGGGCTGGTGATCGCGCCGGAGAAGTGGAGCTTGAACGTGGTGAAGTTCGTGCCGGGGCCCGTGGCCGAGGCGAGGAGGCCGTCGTTCATCTCCTGGCTCCACCCGGCTGCGCTGAAGTCCTGAAAAGCGGTCGGCATCGAAAACGGATCGCCCGATGTGATCTGGGCGCCGATCAAATCGATCGGCGAGGAACTGAATGCGAAGAGGGGCGCGAGCCAACTCCCTGTCGGTTCGATGGCGCCGGTTTGCTCCACATAGAAATCAGCAGAGGCGCTGGAACTCATGAAACAGACAACGAGCAATGCAGAAGCGGTTCTCTTGAGCATCATGGACTTCCTTTCCTCTTTCGCGACGACGCTGTCGTTCTTCGCGTGACCCGCTGTGTCGACCGTGCCCTTTGCGACGTGCCAGATAAGCTGCGGCCGCCACCCCGGTTAGGGGAATCGCCGCCTTTCTGGAACAGTTCGAGAGTTTAACGAGTTATCGGTATCTCCGTCAACCGGAAAACCGGTCTTTTTCGTTCGAAACCCGAGGAATCTGGAACAAGTCCGGCGAAAGCTCATGACGGCCGGAAGCGGGCCCCATACGTCCAATTCTCACCGGGTTTATCGGACGTATCAAACCGGAGCGTTCCCTTTTACGGCAGCAGCGCCCCAAGAAACAGGGCAACATCTCCTCCGTCGAGCGTGGCATCCGCATTCATGTCGGCGGCGCAGCGCTCGGGCAGCGTCGAGGATGCTGGATCGAGCAGAACCGCCACGAATCGTTCGATGTCTCCGGTATCCACCATCCCATCCGCGTTGACATCCGCCGCGAGGCAGAGGGTCGCGACGAAGCTGCCGCAAGCCCCATCCGTAAAGCTCGCGACGAACGCAACCTGATGCGCATCGTTCAGGCCCCTCGGCCGCCCGTCCTGTCCGCCCGAGCCGCCCAGGAGACTCAACGCGGACACGGTCCGCAAGTCACCCGGCGCGACTTCCAATGGGTCGCCCTCGCGGGCCACGAGCCGCAGCGCGCCGGTGGGATCTTGCGCCCAAAGACCGACATCGTTCGTCGCGTCGACGCGAAAGCCGGTCAGTCCGGCCAGCAACGCCACGTGACCTGCCCCGTTGAGGGCGGGGTCGGTGAAGCTGCTGAAGTTCACGCCGGCCGCGGTCCCGGGCGCGGGGTCTCCTTTTCGCGCCACCAGGTTCAGGATGCCCACCTCTTTGGACCATACGCCGGCATCGTTCGTCGAATCGACCCCGGCGCCGGTGAGCGTCGCCGTGAACGCCGTTCGACCCGCGCCGTTAAGCACCGGTGGGCCGAATCCGACGAAGGCCACTCCCGGCATCGCCGGATCACCCCCACGACTGACGAGCGTGAGTGAACCGGCATCTTGCAGCCAAATGCCGGTGTCATTGGATGCATCAATGCCCGGGCCGACCAGCTTTCCTCGAAAAACCGTTTGTCCGGCGTTATTGATCGCCAGCGGCACGTTCAGCAGCCCATCGAAACTGACACCCATCTCTGTTCCGGGAGCGGGGTCGCCGGCCCTCGCCACAAGGGCCAATGCGCCGCCGCCCTGGGACCAAATGCCGCTGTTGTCGGCCGGGGTCACGCCAGCGCCGGTCAGCGATGCGGAGAAGGCCGCTTGCCCCAGGTCGTTGAAGACCGGCGAGTCAAGCAGGAACAGGAAGAAGGTGCCCGCCGGCGTACCCGGCGCGGGATCGCCGGAACGGATGACAAGATCAAGTGTGCCGGAAGCCTGCGACCATATCCCACGGTCGTTGGTCGGGTTGACGCCGACGCCGGGGAGGATGCCGCGAAACCCCGTCTGCCCGGCGGCGGTCAGCAGCACGACACTGTTGTCGAAGAAGGAGAAGGCGGTCCCCGCCGGTGTCCCCGGCGCCTGCGATCCGGTGCGCGCGACCAGCGTGAGGCCGCCCACTCCGGATGACCAGAGGCCGAGATTGTTCGTGAAGTCGACACCCGGTCCCGTCAGCGAGGCGAGACAGGCTGCCCCGCCGCTGTCGTCGATGATCGGGTGATCGATGAAATCGAAAACGACGCCCGCCTCAGTTCCGGGTGCCTGCGACCCCTGGCGTGCTACCAGCCCCAGCGCGCCGCCCCCTTCAGACCAGAGGGCGAGCAGATTCGTCGCATCGACGCCCGGTCCGCTCAGTGTCGCCGTGAAGACGACGCTCCCCGCGGCATTCAAGTTGGCCGAATCGAAGGTCTCGAAGACGACGCCCGCCGCGGTTCCCGGCGCAGCATCGCCCTTGAGGGCCACCGTCCGGTAGAGGATGCCGGCGGCCGTAGCGGGCGTTCGCCAACCCAGACCGCAGACCGACACGACGACGCCAAGCGCAAGCCACCGGCCGCACTTCGCCGACGTGGAGCATCCGGGCCTAATTTGTATGTCTTTTGTCACAAATAGACAACTGTTGAATTCACAAAGGGTTACATTCCAAATTCGTCTTGAGCACCGGCAGGTGGCTTGATTCGAGACACCTCTCCGCCACAGAGGTCGGCAGCAAGTCTCCGGACTGCTTGACACCCCCTTGAAAGTCCGATATTAAAGCGGGCCCACGCCGTCCGCCCTCCTACGACTTTGCCCTCCCCCGGCGGACCCAGCCCTCCCACACGGAGAGGTCGACTGCCCATGAACTTCGCACGCTTACCCATTTGCTCCAAGCCGAATTCCTATCGTACATTTCCTCACGAGCCAAGGACCAATCGTCATCAATCGCACCCGGAAGCTCGCCCCGAGGCGCCGCTCAGATCATGGTGCGGGAACCCGAGGACTCTGATGAGTATTCGGAACCGCAAACGCCTCGTCGGGATTTGCCTTGCGTCCGCATTTGTGCTGGGCGCCGGCACGTCGTGTGACGTCAGCATCGATAATGTGCCTATCCCCCCCTCCGGCGGAAACGGCGGCACCGGGCCGTCCGGCGGTGGCGGCGGCGTCTCCCTCGGTACCGGTCACTTCGAGACCGTTCAGGATACGCCGGTCACGGTCACACTCTCGTTCGGCGGTCAGGCGGACACCGATCCGACCTTCACGATCATTTCGGACCCACTCCACGGGCAGCTCGGCGCGATCCACAATGCCGATTCCCAAACGGCGACGGTTACCTACACCCCGGAACCGGACTATGTCGGAGACGACACGTTTGTCGTCAGCGCGGCGGTTGGCACCGACACCGCCACGGCTCTCGTCACAATCACCGTCTTCCCGCTGGTCCTCTTCGACGTCGACATCCTGGACGGCTCGCCACCGTTGCTCGTCACGGGAACGGCGTTCACTTTCACCGGTGACCCGCTGCCCCCGGGCACGTATACTTGGACCTTCGGCGACACCTCCGACTCGGGTTCCGAGGACACTCACGCCGTGAGGACACACGTTTTCAACAATCCCGGCATCCTTAATGTCACGCTCACGTTGACACTGGCCGCCGGGACCGGACCGATCAGTTGCGTCAACAGCAACACGAACACCGACACGGCCCGCGTCATCGTCAACCCGGCGGTTTCTGGTCACATTCGAACGGCAAACGGCACCGGTGTTCCCGGCGTCAGCCTGCCGCGG
>JBHHUY010000002.1:0-41808 GCA_046753965.1 Phycisphaerae bacterium | reverse complement strand
ATTTTCGGTGGGAGCTTGCCCCCGGAAAATCGCCCCCCTGGATCCAGGAGATGAAGGCCGCAGACCATGGGATCGAAGTGTCGCCGCCCCATCCTGTCCAGCCCACGCTGTCCCAGTACTCCGCGAGGGTGTCCAGCATGGAGGGATCGGTTTCCTTTCTTCCGCTCCACTCTTCGAGCTGGCCCGCGATCCGCTCGAACGACTTGTCCACCTCCTCCGTCAGTCGCACACCGTCCTGGACGGCCTTGGTGCCTTCCTCGGTCGCCATGATGGTCGAGTTGACGGTTTCCTGAATGCTGTCGATCAGGCTGCGGATTTCTCCGGTGGAATCCGTGGCCCGCTCGGCCAGCTTGCGGATTTCACTCGCGACGACCGCGAAGCGCTTGCCCGCCTCGCCGGCGCCGGCGGCCTCGATGCTGGCATTGAGGCTCAGCAGATTCGTCTGCTCGGAGAGTTCGGCGATGATGTCCAGCACACCGCTGATCTGCTGGCTCTTGCTGCCCAGCTCCAGCATGTGCGCCGCGATCTTCTCGACGCGTTCGTGAATCCCCCGAATCCCCTCGACCGCGCTCTCGACGCTGGTCGTGCCGCCGGCGCATTCCTTCGCCGCCAGTTCCGCCTGCTTCGCGACGCTGGCCCCGCTCTCCATCATCTTCTTGGCGGAGGCCAGCAGTTCGCTCACCGTGCTCGACATTTCCTCCGTCGCCGTGCTCTGGTTCCGGGCGCCTTCCGCCTGTTCGCGACTGGCGGACACCATTCTGGAGCCGGCCGAGTTGATCTGCTCCGTCACGCTCTTCAGTTTCGTAATCATCTTGTTGAGGGCCTTGCCCAGCAGGTCTTTCTCGCCCTTGATGGGCACTTCGACGGAATAGTCGCCGCCGGCGACCGCCTCGCACGTCGTCGCCACATGGCGCAACGTTTCCGTCATTTTGGCGAGGGCGAGACCCAGCGCGTCCTTGTCGCAGCGCGGCCGGATGTCCGCGGAGAAGTCACCCTTCGCAATGGCGTCGGCTTGCTTCATCACGCTTCTCAGGTTCGTGATCTTCTGATCGAAGGCACGGCTCAGCACCGCAACCTCACTCTTGCCTTCGCTTCCCATCTGCACGTCCAGGTCGCCCTCCGCAGCGCGAACGGCGGCGGAGGCCATTCGCCGGATCGGCCGGGCAATCTTCCAGTACACTCCAAGACCGACGAGCACGAGCGACAGGAAGCACAGCGCGCACAGCACACTCGTCCAGGTCAGCAGGGATTGGCTCGCCTCTTCGTGGGCTTTCCGAATCGTCACGATGGGGGCGAACGCCTCAGTCTCGTCAATCTCGGCCAGCAGCGCCCAACGCAGGCCCGGCAGATCAACGGGGGTGTACGCGCTGAGTACGCGTTTTCCGTCGTAGTTGACAACCAGCGCCGAGCTCGCTTCACCCCTTAAAGCGGCGTTGGAGGCTTCCGTGTCCACCGATCCTTTGATGGGGTTCCGAAAGGAGGCTGCGACCGAACGGTTTTCCGGATCAAGAAAGGCATCCGATCGCATCAACTTGTCTGATCCGACGAGGTAGGTCTCACCTGTCCTGCCCATGCCGGACCGCTCAGCCAGAATCCTGTTGATGGCGTCGATTGAAACCCGCAGTGCGACGATGCCGATGACTCGCCCATTCTCCCTGATCGGCGCAGCGAGAAACTGTGCCGGCGCATCGCCGGAAGGTGCGTAGGGCCGGGTATCCGAAAGAGCCACTCGACCGGCCTTGGCCGCGATTCGCCATACATCGTGCAGAGACGAATCGATCTCATCCGTCCGCTGGCCGAAGTCCGCTCCTTTCTTCACGCTGAATGAAACATCGCCGTGGTCCACGCACAGAAGGTAGAAGTCGGAATAGTCGTATTGATCCACATAGTGCTTGAACGCGGGGAAATACTTGTCGTGGACGGCTGTGTATTCGGGCGGTGCGTCGAAACGCCCGTTGCCGTTTCCCCGGAACCGGCCGCCTTCGAATCCTCCGCCTGCGTCCAGAGCCGCATCCAATTCCTTAAAGGCCTGGCGAACATGAGGATTGCCCGCCAGAACTCGCAACTCGGCGAGCCGCCGGGAGAAGAAATCCTCGATCTGAGTCTTCTTGATCTCGCGGACGGCAACCAGTTGATCGAGGCAACGCGACTTCAGTTCCGTTTTGGCGATGCTCGTGAGCTGCTCCGCGTTGTTCTCGGTCTTGAAGAACATGACTGCGACGAGGGCGCATCCCGGCGCAAGCACTCCCACGATCAGGGCAGTGACAAGGGTAAAGGTGATCGGCCGCTTGACCGCAGATCCGCTGAACGGCTCTCGGCGCGTTGTCGGCCGCTTTTCCAAAAAGAATCTTGACGCCATCAGAGAGTTCTCCTGTATCCTGTTCAGTTGACCGCATCGGCCCGGGTCACACGCAGTGACTCCGACCCGCACAAGCGCTCCATGTCCAAGAGGAATACCACCCGATCCCCCGCGTATACCTGACCCGACAGCAGCCGTGCCCGTTCGTCCGTCACCGTTGCCGGCAGCGGCCGGATGTCCTCAGATGCAATCTCCACGATCTTCTCGACACTGTCCGCGAGGATGCCGGTCACCATCGGAAGGCCCTTCGTGACGATGAGCCTGCTCGATGATCTCACTTCACAGGCGGCCAGGCCGAGCAAGCCGTGGATCGTCGTGACAGAGACGATCTGGCCTCGGAAATTGATGATTCCCAACACGCTCGGCGGTACGCTCGGCACGGGAAGGATTGCCGGCACCGCGATGACTTCCAGCGCGCAAGCCACCGGATACGCGAACGCCTCGTCTGCAAGGGTCAGCAACAGGTATTCGGCGGTTTCCTTCAAGTCTTGCGGCGGCGCGCAGCGAATGTCGTCGTCAAACGATCGGCGCAGCTCGTCCAGGCGCCGGTCGAGCCGTTCGACTCTTTCGCTTGTCAGCCCATTGGCCTCCGGCATTCGCACTCCTCCTCTGTTCACCGCGCGGCCTGATTCACCGCCGATGTCTCGGCACGCGGCGCCGCCGGCCCGGTCGCGAGAAACTGTTCACACGTCTGAGCGAGTCGCTCCTTGCTGAAACCGCCTGAGTAAAGCCGCACGCGGCGTTCGTCGTCGTTCGGCAGCGCCTTCAGCGCGCTTCCGAAACAGCGGGCCGCGGCATCCCGTCTTCGCGCGCGGTTGTGGAGCCCGCCCAGGTGGAAATGCGCCATCGAAAAACCGTCGTCGAGATAGACCGCCTTCTCGAACTCCCGTCGAGCGATGGCGTCCTCGCCCCGTCCTTCGTGCACCAAGGCCATGACGCAATAGGCCTCGGCGGACAGAGGCTGCGATTTCAACACACGCTCGCAACATTGCAGCGCCGCCTCGTCGCTTCCCTTGCCGGCCAAGAGCAGGGCCATTCCGAGGAGGCTCTCCGGGTCGCCCGGCTCCCGCTTCAGGATCGCTTCAAAGGTCTGCAGCGCCTCGGCCTCTTCTTCGGCGCAGAGGTGATCGATCGCACGAATGCGCAGAGCTTCTACGGGGGGCGTCACCGGCGTCGCCGCGGGCTTCGGTCGGACAGGCGCTGTGTGCTTCGGCGCCGCGTCCGACTTGTCCGAACTCGGCTCCGGCACATCGAGGGATTCGACTTCCACGCGCTGAGCGGTACGACCGGGCTTCCACGGCGCTCGTTCAGACTTCGAAGGGCGACCGCCGGCTGTCTTTTTCTGTATGGCCTGAGGCGGTGTGTGATGAGATTCGAGAAAGGAAGTGTCTCTGGAATCTGCAGCATCCTGCGAGTGGACGAGCGGAATGCGTTTGTAGATGAACGTGTCACAGACATTCAAGCTGGCGAAGCCCGACGAATCGCTACTCACACTTTCGGCGTGGCCCAGGAACAAGTAGCCGTCGGGCCGAAGACTTCGGTGAAAATGCGACAGCACGCGACGCACGCCGGCCGCGTCGAAGTAGATCAACACATTCCGGCAGAAGATGACATCCACATCGCCGATCTGAGCCGTTGCCGCTTCGTCCAGCAGGTTCATCTCCCGGAAGCGGACCATGCCGCGAATGTCGGCCCGCAGGCGCCAACGGCCGCCGTCTGCCGGCTCGAAGTATTCCCTCTTGATCCCCGGCGAGACGCCGCGAAATGCGTTTTGCGTGTAGAGGGCCCGCTCGGCGGCCGCGATGGCGGCGGGACTGAGGTCTGTCGCGATGATCTCGACGGCCCATCGCGCCGAGTCCGGCAGGCTCCTGCGGAGAACCATGGCGATCGTGTACGCTTCTTCCCCGGTCGAACACCCGGCGGACCATATTCGGGTGCACTTCCGGCGATTCTCCGCATTGCGCTCGACGATCCACGGCAAGACGCAGTCTGAAAAGGCGCGCCAATGCTGTTTGTTTCGGAAGAAATGCGTTTCCCCGACGGTCAAGCGCGCCGCGAGGGTCGACAGCTCGTCTCGGCTGCGTGGTGATGAAGCCAGGATGTCGTAGTATTCGCTGAAAGCCGACATGCCGAGCTCGGACATCCGGGCGCCCACGGTGCCCGCGACCCGGTCGTACTTGTCGTCCGTGAAGTAGAGGCCGCATGTCCGCCGGAGATAATCACGAAACACATGGAACTCGGTGATGCTCAGCGGCTTAGACATGGGCCCTTTCCGCCTCCGAAGATTCAAGCGAAACCTGCGACAGAATGCGACTCACGTTGATCACTACGATGAGCTCGCCCGTTTCGGGGCGAGCCAATCGATCGATCCATCGAATGTTCACATCGGCGACAATCTCGGGCGCGGGTTCGAGCTCGGCATCGACCACTTCGAGCAGGCCGTCAACCCGATCGACCAGCAGACACACCGGGTCGCCGTCGCGATGGATCGAGATCATTCTCGCCTGGCGGTCCCGCTCGTTGCCCGGAACACCGAGCACGGCATTCAGGTCCACCACCGCGGTGGACTGTCCGCGCAGCGTGATCATGCCGGCCAGCCATCGGGCGTTCGGCAGCGGCACCGAAAGGGGAATCGCTCGGGTGACCTCTCGCACCTGTCGCGCATCGATACCCAGCCGCAAGTCTCCGGCGCGAAACACGACGAGCATCTGCGGCGCGCACGGATCGTGTGCCTGAGCATCTCCACTGCGCCCGACGCTGATGTCCTTGTCATTCATCAGATGCGATCATCCGCTCTTGAATCGCCGCGTTTCGGTCTGTTTCTCGGCCCATCGCGCGCCGATCAGGGGATCTGTCTTCCCACTAGATCGTCCGTTTACGAGACAGGCTTAGGTTCACACCGCTGTGATGTGCGCGCCCGCATTCGAGCGACCGGCCCCGCTGCCGCTGCATGGCTTCTCGGACGCGCCGATCGGCAGCAGCGCCGCGTTGCGATAGGGCCCGTATTCAGAAACAGGGCTCTGTCGGAACGACAGTATCCGATGGCTTGCGGGGTGGAGAATGAAACTCGCGCCGGGCGGAGTTCGCGGGAGGTCCGGCGTGCGGGGCCGCCGTCATTCCCATTGAATCAGCAGGAGCGTGCTGCGGAGTCCGTATCGGGCTGAAGTCCGAGTATACTCGCTGGTGCTGGTGACGAGGATCTCCGGCTGTGATGACCGGCCGGTGTCAAGCGAGGCGGCCTCTTTGAACGCGTTCCCCATTTTGAGGCTCCCGCTCGACACGACTCGATCACTCAGCCAGATCATGGCATCGGCACCCGCATCTTGAAAGTGCTGTTTCACTTTCTTCAGGGCGGGAGCGTTCTTGAAGGGATCACCGGCGTAAACGTCGATCAGGCCGATGACGCGATACGGCTTGGACGGGAGTCCTTCGAACACGTCCATGCCCTCGACTTCCCTGATGAACGCCGAGCCGGTGGGCCAATCCTGCCGGCCGATGTAGCGGAGGTAATCCACCTTTACACAAGACACGCTCGCCAGCAGGGTCGATACGGCCAACAAGTATCGCATCATCAAATGCCTCCACAGCGCCCATCGTGTACCGACCTCTCTCATCCTCGCCCGCGCTCCGGCCCGACTTTCGTGGAGTGCGCCCCAGAGTCTTGTGGCACCGCCGTCTCGGCGGTGCGTACGCGTGCGGGAGGCCCGTACCCCAGAGGTCTCAGGGTGCACTCATATCATGTTTCCGCATCGGCAACAAGGGCGAGGTCTCCGCAAACGTTGTTCAGGGTCCATGACGGAATCGGCGGGGCGGAGGACACGCGTAGCGGCCGACGAGCGCGGATGGGCCTTTCTTGCGTCGACGTCCGGCACGGGGGCCGGACGCTACGGCGACACCGTGTCGGGATCACCGCGATACCTTTCATGCACCCCTCCGAAAACGTTGCTCATTCCCTGGCGAGGCGGCCACCGGCGCTGTCCGCTCCTCGCTCCGGATTCTCAAAGCTTCGCGGGCAACCCGAGGGCGGCGCGGAGGAACGGGGACAACCTGGCCGGGCGGGACATCGTCTCGCGAAGGTGATAGTCAAGCACGTCGAAAACCTGCGCGGCATCCGCAGGACCCGGCGCATCGCCGTTGGTGAGCGCGCGAGCGACGAGGGGATCGATGCGGCGCTTCTCGACAAGGGCCGGTTCGCAATCTCGACAGATCGCGCCGCCCTTGTGGGCGCTGAAATAGACCGGCGCGCTGTCCAGGGGGTGCCGGCCGCAGTTGATACAGCGCGAGAAGTCGGGGCGGAGCCCGATTTCACGGAGCAGGAACCAGAGATACCCGACGAGGCCCGGCAAGGCGGCCGTGTGTTCCAGGTCGCGCAGGAGCCGATGGAGGCCGTCGAACAGCGCCGGGTGGGGGTCGTGCGGTTCGGTAAGCTCGGACGTGACCTCGGCGGCATACTGCGCGGCGTAGCAGCGTGAGAGGTCGTCGCGGAGGTGCGGAAAGTGGTCTTCCTGCCGCCACTCGGTGAGGACGGCGAGGGCGTCGTGCTTGTCGGAGCGTTGCGAGAAGACGACCCTGCCCATTTCGAGGAGGTCCAGGCCGACCGCCACGCGCGACCGGGTTCCGCGCTTGATGCCCTTGGCGATCAAGCGCTGGCAACCGTGTTGCCGGGTGAAGAGGACGAGCACCTGCGACGTCTCGCTGTAGTCGAGGCGCCGGAGCACGATGGCGGCATCCTTGTGGAGGGCCACGGTGTCTTACTCCTCGTGGACGGCGTCGAGGATTCGGATTCGCAGCCGGCGGATGCTCCGCTCCCGGGCTTCGACGATGTCGATGCGAACGTCGCCTTCGACGACGCTGTCGCCGGTCTTGGGAATCCGGCCCAGACGGCTGAGGACGAAGCCGCCGATGGTATCGTAGGCCTCGTCTTCGGGCAGCTTCAGGCCGAGTTCTTCGTTGATCTCATCGACCCGCAGCCTCGCGTCGATCTCGGTCGTGCGGGGATCGATCCGCCGGATCGGCGGGGTCGGGGGCGCTTCGTGTTCATCGGTGATCTCGCCGACGAGTTCTTCGAGTATGTCCTCGAAGGTGATGAGTCCCGCCGTGCCGCCGTATTCGTCCAGAACGATCGCAATGTGCACGCGTTCGACCTGGAACTCGCGCAGGAGCGAGGCGAGATCTTTCGTTTCGGGGACGAAGGTTACGTCGCGCATCGTCTTGCGCAGCTCGAAATCGACCGGGTCGTTGACGGCGAGCAGGTCTTTCGCGTAGAGGACGCCGACGATGTGGTCGGCCGATCCCTCGTAAACGGGAATGCGCGAGTGGCCGTCGGACAGGATCAGCCGTCGGACCTGTTCGTAGTCCGCGCCGACGTCGATGGCGACCATGTCGGTCCGCGGCGTCATGATCTCGCCGGCCGAGATCTCGTCGAGGTCCATGACCGACCGGATCATGGCCTTCTCTGCCGGGTCGACGGCGCCGCTCGTTTCGCCGTGGCTCACGGCGTCCATGATCTCCAGTTCGATCTGCTCGGACTGCTCCTGTGATTCCGGCGGGGCGCCGGCCAGACGGCGAACGACTTCGTCGATGGCGTCCAGTGCGACGAGGACGGGATGCCCGGCCAGTCGAACCTTATCAAGCAACGGCAGGACGGCGGCGAGAAAGGCATCGCCGCGATACCGCGCCCAGGCGACGGGAATCCCAACGCCGAACAGCAACACCCAGGCCAGGCAAAGGGCGAAGGTCAGCGCCGGTCGCCGGTAACCCGTCCACGCCTCCGGCAGGCCGGCGTAGACGGTCATGACGAGAAGCACCAGAACGAGGAACTGGAAGACGAGTGTCAGTCGGGCATAGTGGCGCTTCATCCGGAAGAAGCGGTGCAGCAGTTTCTCCCGGCGGCGGCGCTGCATCAGTTCGGTCAGTCGCGTCAGGGAGGCGGCGCGGACGGCCATGGCGGCCGTACCGAACAGCAACGCCAGGGCGGACCAGAGGATGATCAGTGCGACGAGCATCATTCGTGTCGCGTCATGGTTCCTGCTTCGGCGTCGGTCGGCGCGCGCTCGGGCAACCGGACTTCGGCCTGGAGGATCGAGCCGGTGCCGGGGTCGGCCGCGACCACAATGTTCCCCCGATCATCGAAGACCGTGCTGAAGCCGCCGCACCGCGGGGGCGGGCCCCCGCCCTGTTCCGTGATGTCGGCGACGGCGCACCAGAGTCCGCAACGTTTCGCTTGCGCGGCGATGCGGGTTCGGATCGCCGATGCTCCTGCGCTCCGGTCGACTGTTCGCATCCAACAGGCCGATCCCAGAACGAACTGCGCACGCGCCTCGACCGCGGCGTCCCAGGCAACGGCGTCGAACAGATCGTCGCCGGCGAACAGCGCAGCGCGTCCCAGAAGAAAGTCCAGCGAGGTGAGGGTTGTTCCAGGGGCGAAACGGGCGGCGTGCTGCGCGCCGCATGCGACCTGTCGATGCGCGCGGCGGATGTCGCCGTCACGATCGATCAGCACGGTCGTCAGGTAGGGCTTGTCGATTCCCTTTTCCGCCAATCCGAGCACAACGAATAGCCCCCAGAACCGCGCGCGCCCCCCGCAAGCGGCCGTGGTCGCACCGTGGAGATGCTCGGCCGAAAAGGGCATGTCCGCGACGACGGCCGGCGCATCGGCGAAAGCGGGCAACAGGATCAGGTCCGGTGCCGGGTCGTGCCCGGCGGCGAGGTCGATTGCATGCAGCGCGCGCTGAAGCGTGGCCGCGCGGTGGCCGGGCGAGGCCTCAGGTTGGACGACGGCGATTCTCATGGCTTGCGCTCGGAAGCTGTGCCTCCGCGCGGCCCGGTTTTCACGGCGCGATCGGCGCGGGGGGCGAAGACGGCGCCCCACCCCAGCTCGGCAAGGAGCTTGTCTTCCTGACGATGCATCTCGGTTGCTTCATCCTCGTCCTGGTCGTTCCATCCGCAGAGATGAAGACACCCGTGCACGACGTACAGCAGCAACTCGCCGCGCCAGTCGGCCTTGCGGGAACGGGCCCGGCGGCGCGCGACGGACCGGCAGACGATCAGTTGGCCATCGACGAGGTTGTCGTGAGGGTCTTCGCGCAGGTCGAAGCTCAAGACGTCCGTCGTGTTCTCGTTCTCCAGCCATCGGCGGTGGAGCCGGCGCATTTCAGCGTCCGGGACGACGGCGACCTCCAACCGGCCGCGGCGACGGTCCTGTGACTGGAGGGCTCGGCGGGCGGCGCGGCGGATCAAGGCGGCCAGTTCTTCGGTACAGCCGGTGACGCTGATCGTCAGCCGGCGACGGTGGCGGTCCCCGCCGGGTTCGGTTTCCGGGTTCGTTTCGGAGGCGGTCATGCGGTGCGCGCCTGCGCTTCGGCGGCCTCGGAGTCCTTCGGATAGGCGATGCGGCCGTGGTGGATGGCCCGGAGGCTCTTGACAAGGCTCTGTTCGATTCGGGCCAGCTCCTTCAACGTGATTTCGCAATCGTCGAACTGACCGTCCATGAGTCGAGCCATCATCACCTCGTGAACGACCGCCTCGATGCGACCCGACGTCGGGTCTTGAAGTGCTCGGACGGCGCCCTCGACGCTGTCGCACAACATGAGAATGGCCGTTTCGCGGGATCGTGGCTTGGGCCCCGGGTATCGAAACTGCGACTCACTGGCCTCGCGACTGTCGCGGGCGCCGGCCTTGGCCTCCTGGGCGGCCATCTCGCGGAAGTACTTGACGACCGTCGTGCCGTGGTGCTCGGCGATGAACTGAAGGAGCACCGGCGGGAGGCGGTGTTCGCGAGCCAGGGCCAGGCCGTCCTTGACGTGGGCCAGGATGACCAAAAGGCTCATCGTCGGGGCCAGGCCCTGATGCGCGCTCAGCTTCGATTCCTGATTCTCGACGAAGTAGTTGGGCTTGCAGGTCTTGCCGATGTCGTGGTAGTAAGCGCCGACGCGAACAAGCAGGCCGTTGGCGCCGATCTCTTCCGCTGCGGCCTCTGCCATGCTGCCGAGCAGGTGGCTGTGTTGCCAGGTCCCCGGTGCCTTCTCGATCAACTGGCGGAGCAGGGGTTTGCTCGTGTCGGCCCATTCGAGAAGCGTCTGACTTGTCGTGATGCGGAAGACCTTTTCGATGATCGGCAGCAGGACGAGAACGAGGCTGAGGCCCGCCATTGCGCCAAGACCGGCGTAGATCGGCTCCAGGTTGAATCCCTGGCCCGTCGCAAGCCCGACCAGCAGAGCGCTGATCCCCGCCAGCACCGAGGTCTCCACGCCGACCTCGACCATCTTCAACCGCGTTCGGATTTCGCGCAGCATCAGAACCGTGGCGGCCGACACGGTGAAGAGCACGGGCAGCATGCTGTACGGCGCACGCAGCGCGAGGACGGTCAGGAAGGCGAGCGCCGTCGACGCGCCGATCGCGAAGATCTGTGAGTAGGCAATCGTCAGGATCGCCGCGGTCATGGCGATGGTCGTGACGCTCCACATCAGGGAATTGCCGAGCGGCAGCAAGACAAAGCGGTCGACGCTCAGCATGACCAGCAGCAAGGCCGCGAGCGCAAAGGCGCGGGGCGACTTGCGAGCAACGCGCGGCTGGGTCCGCTGGGTGAAGATGACCAGGCCGACGGTGACCAGCAGGATGATCCCGATCAGGCCGACGCATTGGTCCCGCCACCGGGTGTAGAGGACGGGATCGGTCTGGCGGCGCTTGAGGAACTCCTCGTGCTCGGCCTTAAGCAGCGCAAGGGCTTCCGGGGTGATCTTGCCCGCGGCGACGAGGCGGTCTCCGGCCTCGTAGCGATCGGTGACGGGTTCGATCGCCGCGGCCTCGTCGATCTTGTCCTTCGTGTAGGCGTCGTCGAAGACGTAGACCGGGTGGTAGGTTCCGTCACCGGGCGAGATGTTCTTGATGATGATCGACTCAAAGAGAGGTTTGATCTCTTGGGGGAAGAGCCGGCCGACGAGCCGGGCGGCCAGGGCGGCGACATCGCCGGCCTCAATCGCGTAGTTGAGTCGTTCCTTGGGCACGGCCTGGAACGAGCCGTCGGCGCGGCCGAGCATCACACGGCTGGCCGTGCTGCGGACCTCTCGTTCGACCTCCGAACGCTCGACCATCGTCTCGTTGGAGAGTCGCTTGGCGAGGGCGTCCACTTTCAGCCGGAACTGCTCACTGCCGACGGCGTCGGTCATGGCCTTGAGAACCCGGAATGCCTTTTCGTCGAGGGGCCAGCGCTGGCCGTGCGCCTGCTCGTATTTCGCGACATCCTCAGACGCCTTGACTGCGGCATGAACATCGCGCAACTCGGCCTGGATCGCATCGACAAGGGCCCGATTCAGCCGGTAGTAGTTGGGGACGGCCTGCCGGGCCTTGCGGCGACGCTCGGCGGTGCGGAAGACGTTGACCCGCTCAAACCGAATCCGCGACAGGACCGGCTGCCGGAGTTCCTGGTTCAGCGCGTAGGGCAGGGGCTCGTCGCCGGAGAGGACGATGACCGTCGCAAGGGCCCAGAAGCCGACCGCGATGAGGAGCGGCCAGCCGAGGATCGCGCGAAGGCGCTCACGCCACGGAGGCCGTCCGTTGGTCCGCTTCCTCCGGGCCTCCGGCGACCGGTTTGAACGGGAGAATCCGAGTTTCCGTATCATCGGTTTCGCCGGTCGGCGGCGAATCCTCCACCTCATCCCGGTTGGCTCATCGGGCCGTCACCGCCTGGAGCGGCCACAGGTTATCCCGTGCACGGAACCAGATCAAAACATCCTATCGCCCCCGCGGCCTCGCGGGGCCATCAAAATCCTTCGGCTTGGCCCGCGAATCTCCATCCGTCTGGTGGGTCTGCACACCGCCACAGAACAGGTCTGGAGCCGATCACTTCCTCTAACATCTTGTAGATACTGAGGTTGTGGAATAAACTCCACTGGCCGGGCCGGGAACCCATCTCTCGCCTCGATCGGTATAATCGTCACAACAGGACTCGCCCCCAGCGACCCATAAGAAGCGGTCTTGCCGGTCTGCGAGCCCCGTATCCGGGCCAGACAGAAGCTTGCCGTGCCAGTGGGCACGCGCCGTGCTGTTTCCTACGATCCGGGGCGGGGGCCGGTTTCCGGCGGACCTTTGGGGCTCGCTCGGTGACTCGGCCGGCGCTTCCGGCTGTTGGAGGGCGAAGACATGGTGGCAACGCAGGTGCTGAAAGCGAAGATGGCCGGTGTCCGAGCGTCCGTCTTGCCCAGAATCGTGACGGTGGCCTTCGGGCTCCTCGGGCTCGGCGTCATGTGGTTCAGCGTCCGATGATCTCTCTCGGGCGCCGGTCGAAGCCGCCCGACCGCAGGCGGGGACTCTCAGTCGAATGAGCGCGATCACCCTCATCACCGACTTCGGCGAGGCCGACCACTACGTGGCCTGCATGAAAGGCGTCATCCTCCAGCGGGCGCCGACGGCGCCGATTGTCGACGTGACGCACATCATCCAGCCGCACGACGTGGTGCACGGTGCGTTCGTGCTCCGACAGGTCTTTGAACACTTCGCACCGGGGACCATCCACGTGGCGATCGTGGACCCCGGAGTGGGAACGACGCGGCGCATCCTCGCGGCCCACTATTCCGGCCAGACGGTTCTGGCGCCGGACAACGGGCTGTTGAGTTTCGTGCATCGCGACTTCGCGTTGCACGAGCTTCGATCGATCGAGAACACGCGGCTGTTTCAAACAGAGATCAGCACGACCTTCCACGGCCGCGATATTTTCGCACCGGTGGCGGCGAATCTGTGGCAGGGCATGAGTCTGGAGCGGGTCGGCCCCGAGGTGCACGAACTCGAATTGCTGAACATCGAACGCCCGCATTTTCTCGAACAGGGTGGGGTCGAAGGGCAGGTCCTTTATATCGACCACTTCGGCAATGTCATCTCCAACATCAGCGCCGAGGACCTGACCGCGGTGCCGAGACCCGCGGAAGTCCTCAATGTGCACGTCGGGCCGTTGCGCGTCGGGCCGCTGCACACGACCTACGGCGAAGTTCAACCGGGCGAGGTCGTCGCGGTGATCGGCTCGACCGGCATGTTGGAGATCGCGATCAACCAGGGCAACGCGGCGGCCCACCTCCGCGCCGCGCCGGGCACGATCGTCGTGGTTCGCTGAGCGCGTGCTCGATCACTCCGCGGCGAGCCCGGCCGCGCGATCACTTCTCACCTTCACATTCGGTCGTTATCGGCCATTGCGCTGCGCGGGCCGCGCGTGGCGGAGTTGGAACCGTCGCGCAGGTCAAGCCTCTCGATGATTTGGCCGACGCCGGATGGGGAGCGCGCCGTTCCTGCTCCGGCCGAAGCGAGCCGGCAGGCGGCGCCGTCTCCAGAGACTGGAGGCGAGGATGCGACTGCAAATGCTTGACACGACGGCGCGGTTTTCCTGCGGGCAGTGCACGGCCTGCTGCGATCAACCCTGGCGAACGCTGATCGAGGCGGAAAAGACGAGCGCGCTGGACGCCCACGACTTCGGCGCCTATCCACAACTTGCCGGCAAGCGGTTCTATCGCGCTCCAGCCGACGGGCGCAAGGGGTTCTTCGAGCTGGCCAAGGGGGAGGGGACGCGGTGCATCTTTCTCGATGCCGACGGACTCTGCATCATCCACAAGGAGCTGGGGCCGCAGGCAAAGCCGAACATGTGCCTTCAGTTCCCGTTCCTGCCGGCACGGACCTGGCAGGAGGACCGGGTCTCGGTGAACTACGGGTGTTCGTCCGTGCAACAGCGCACCGGCCGGTCCTTGAGTGAACAGGCGTTGGACATCGCCGCCGTTGTCCCGGTGTCGAATCGACCGGCGCGGCCGGACGCCCCGGTGCCGCTGGACGCCGGACTCAGACTCACACGAGACGAAAGCGACGCACTGTTTGATCGGGCGATTGACAGTTTTGATGACCGGCATGCCGAGGAGATCTGGACGCCTTTCGCGGGGCTTCTGGCGACGCTGACGTCGGTTCAGGCGTCCAAGCGAAATGCCGGCACGCATGAGTCTTCAGGCGATCTGATCGAGCGCCTTCGGTCGGATGCACCGTTGCCCGGCGCAGAAGCGGCGGCGGAGATTCGGGGCTTCGTGAATCCAGCCGCGGCGCCGATGCCCGCACGGTTCCTGTTCGCGGCGACGCTCTATCCGGACACGATGCCCGCCGACGTGGCGGCCGGTCTGGGATTCTGGAAGCGGCTGGCCCTGATCCCGAGATTGTTAAACCTGGCCACGCTCTCCGGCGGATACGCCTCGCGCCTGTTGGGGCGAAACGTTTCGATCGGCGCGGTCCTCGCACACCCCGTCGAAGAAACGATGGACCCCGGCGCGACGGCGCTGTTGCTGCGGTACTACCGGTCGCGTTTGTGGCAGCGGATGATCGCCGGGACGCGGCTGCCGATCGTCGGTGGGATTCACCAGCACATCCACGATCTGAACGCGATTCTGTTCCTGGCGCGGGCGGAGGCGGCGGCGGAAGGCGTTTCTCGTCTCGGTGAGGATCTCATCAGCACCGCGCTGAGACGAGTCGAGTTCCATCTGGCCAATCAGGTCCGGCTCCA
This sequence comes from Phycisphaerae bacterium, assembly GCA_046753965.1. Lineage (GTDB taxonomy): Bacteria > Planctomycetota > Phycisphaerae > UBA1845 > UTPLA1 > JBHHUY01. The sequence goes on along the minus strand of JBHHUY010000002.1, from coordinate 26,926 downwards.
TGAACGGATTCTGCGCGGCTGGCTGCGCACACAGTTGTGTGACCTGGGCCTGGCAGGGCAAAGTCTGCGATTGATGAGCCTGAAGCGCCCGGCCCCGGTTGCGGACGCGGCCGAAGCTCCGGCGGACTGCCGAAAGTGAGGCTAGCGCTGGAAGCGCCGGCGCCGGTCTCGCACGATCGGCGTGCTACTTCTTGGCGGCGGTGTAGAACTCGTCCACTTTCTTCCAGTTGATCAGATTCCAGAAGGCGGCGATGTAGTCGGGCCGGCGGTTCTGATACTTCAGATAATACGCGTGCTCCCAGACATCGAGGCCGAGGAGCGGCGTGCACCCCTTCATGCAGGGCGAGTCCTGATTGGCGCTGCTGCCGACATGGAGCTTGCCTTCGGTGTTCAATCCGAGCCAGGCCCAGCCGCTGCCGAAACGCGTGGCGGCGGCGTTGGAGAACTGCTGCTTGAAGGCATCGAAGCTGCCAAAGGTCGCGTTGATCGCCTCTCCGATCGCGCCGCCGGGCGTCCCGCCGCAGCCCGGTCCCATGATCTGCCAGAACAGACTGTGGTTGACATAGCCGCCGCCGTTGTTGATGACGGCCTGTCGGATGTTTTCCGGGACGCTGTTGATGTTGCGGAGGATGTCCTCGGCGGATTTCGCGGCAAGGTCGGGGTGGCCTTCGAGCGCGGCATTGAACTTGGTCGTGTACCCGTTGTGGTGCTTGCCGTGGTGGATCTCCATGGTCCGGGCGTCGATATGCGGCTCCAGTGCGTCGAAGGCATAAGGCAGCGGGGGGAGTTCAAAGGACATCGCTTCGCTCCTGTTGATCGGGTCTTGAGTTAATGTGCTTGATCGAACAGAAAGAATGTAGTCATCGTGGCGGGCCGGGTCAAGACCGACTGGGCAATCGCGCAGCTTCCCAGCAGGGTGCGTCCCGGACGCACCTTCATCCGGACGCATGCAATCGGGTCGCGGAGGACGGCGCGATGCCGTAGAATCGGGCCGGTTGCATATCCCCTCGGAGGTTAACCGTGGCCACACTGGATCGACGGCCGTTGTTGCTGATCGTGCGAGACGGTTGGGGGCACAATCCGCATCGAGAATGGGACAAGGCGAACGCCGTGGTCCTGGCCGGCACGCCGGTGGATGAGCGACTCCGCGCGACCTATCCCTGGGTGCAGATTCACACCAGCGGCGAGGAGGTGGGGTTGCCGGACGGTGTCATGGGAAACAGCGAGGTCGGCCACCAGAACATCGGCGCGGGGCGGATCGTCAACCAGGAAGTCATGCGCATCACCCGGACCATTCGCGACGGGTCGTTCTTCGAGAATCCCCGGCTGTGCGGAGCGGTGGACCACTGCAAACGGACCGGCGGATGTCTTCATCTGATGGGCCTGTGCAGCAGCGCCGGCGTGCACGCCATGCTCGATCACGCCTACGCGCTGTTGGAGCTGGCGAAGCGCCGCGGCCTGACGGGCGATCGCGTGCTGTTCCACGCTTTCGGCGATGGCCGGGATACGCCGCCCATGTCCGGGATCGACCGCATCCGAGAGGTCGAGGCGAAGATGCGCGAACTCGGCGTCGGCCGGGTCGCCACCGTGATCGGGCGCTACTACGCGATGGATCGGGACAATCGATGGGATCGCGTCGAGGCGGCCTACCGCCTGTTGACCGAATCGAAGGGGCGGCGGGTTGCCTCGGGAGAAGCGGCCTTTCAGGCGTACTACGACAACCCCACCGAGCCGAACCGAACGGGGGATGAGTTCATCGAAGCGACGGTCGTCGGCGAGCCGCGTCCGGTCCGCGCGGGCGACGCCGTCGTGTTCTTCAACTTTCGCGGCGACCGGCCGCGGGAGCTGACTCGGGCGTTCACATTTGACACGTTTCCATACCGTTCGGAGGGAACGAGAAAGGATTCTCGTTCCATGGAGTCGAGCGAATCCGGCGGGGGCACGCCATCCGGGAAGAAAGAGGAGACGACGCTGGGTTTCGACCGGGGGCCGAAGATCGAGAATCTTTACTACTGCACGATGTGTGAGTATGAAACGGGACTGCCGGTGGAAGTGGCGTTTCCCCGACCGGAAAAGATGGCGAACATCCTCGGGGCATACGCTTCATCGCTGGGGTTGCGTCAGTTCCGATGCGCCGAGACGGAGAAATACCCGCACGTCACGTTCTTCTTCAATGACTACCGCGACGAACCGTTCGAGGGAGAAGACCGGCAAATCGTGCCGTCTCCGCAGGACGTGTCCACCTATGATCAGAAGCCGGAAATGTCGGCGCGGGGCGTGACCGAGGAGATGCTGCGCCGCATCACCTCGGACCGATACGACCTGTTTGTGTTGAACTATGCCAACGGAGACATGGTCGGGCACACGGGAAACCTGGCGGCGGCGATCCGTGCGGTCGAGACGGTCGATCGGTGCGTGGGACAGGTCGTCGAAGCGGTGTTGAGCCGAGGCGGCGCGGCGATCGTGACGGCCGACCACGGCAACTGCGAACAGATGATCGATCCGGAGACCGGCGGACCGCACACCTCGCACACGACATACGATGTGGACCTGATCGTGGCGGACGATCGATTCAAAGGGGCGTCCCTCCGCCAGGGCGGCCGATTGGCGGACATCGCACCAACCCTGCTGGCCATGGGCGGGATCGAACGGCCGGCGGAGATGACCGGCCGATCCCTGTTGGATGTGTCCTGAGGCGTATCCACCGACGTTCGTGCGGGCCTCAGTCGTCGAGAATCGGGCTCGGCAGCACGGTGAACGACTGCTTCACCTTCTTCTCACCCTGGCTGACGGTGGCCGTGTACGTGCCCGCCGGGACAAACCGCGTCTGCCCCAGAAACGCCTCGGGGTTGCCGAATCGATCGTGCGGCTCGGGTTGAAGGTCCCACACGACACGATTGATCCCCGGCCGATTGGAGCCCGTCAGCGATCGGACCTTCGCGTCGTGCGCGTCGGTGATTGTGATCGACACGTCTTCGCCGCTGTAGGAGCGGAGCCAGTAACTGATGCGGGCGCCCATCGGCGGATTCTTCGCGCGGAACATGCGGTGGCTCCACAGGCCGCCGTACGGCATGTAGATGCGCGGCTTGGCGGGCGGAATCGTGAACACGTGGAGATCCTTCTCCAGCACTTCGGGCGTAAGCTGTGAAAGCGGCGAGGCGTCGTCCAGCACGTAGATGGATCGACCGTGAGTGCCCGCGATCAGGTCCATCTCGCGCGGGTGCTGTAGCAGATCGGCCACGATGGCCGTCGGCAGCGTCTTGCCGTTGAGCTTCACCCAATGTTCGCCGCGGTCGATCGAGACGTAGGCCGCGTGTTCCGTTCCGACGTAGAGCACGCTTGCGTTGACGACGTCTTCGCGCACCACCTTGACCGGCGCGCCGGCCGGGAGGTCTCCCACGATGGAGCGCCACGATCCGCCCGCGTCGTCCGTCGCGAACAGGTGCGGCTCCATGTCGTCGTTGCGATGCCCGTCGATCGCGACATAGGCCGTGTCGCGACTGTGCCGGGAGGCCTCGACGCCCGCGATGTAGCGCCCGCCCGCCTCGGGGGGCGTGACGTTTGTCCAGGTCTTGCCGTCGTCGGTGGTGAGATGGACCAGGCCGTCGTCCGTTCCCGCCCAGAGCATGCCGCGGGCGATCGGCGACTCGGCCAGCGAGACGACCGTGCCGTAGGTTTCCGCGTCGGAACCGACCGTGATCATCTTCTCCAGTTGACCGGAGGACAGGTCTTCGCTGATCCGCGTCCATTCGTCGCCGCGGTCCGTCAGTTTGAAGACGTAATTGCCCGCCATGTAGAGCGTCGTCGGTTCGTGGGGAGAGATGAAGAACGGCGTGTTCCAGTTGAACCGGAAGCGCGGCTGGCCTTCCTTCGGCGCCGGGATGAGCCGCTTGCGCCGGCCCGTGTCCAGATGAATGCGAACGAGCTGCCCGCCCTGTGACTCGGCATACACAATGTTCGGATCGGTGGGATCGAACGCCACGCGGAAGCCGTCGCCGCCGCTGACGAACCGCCAGTCGGCGTTGGTGATGCCCCAGCCGGGGTCCTCGCGCGATTCTCCGCCGCCCTGTCGCAGCGTGCCGCTCGGGCCGATCCACGTCCCGTTGTCCTGCAGACCGCCGCCGATGCGATAGGGATCGGACCCGTCGACCGCGATGTTATAGAACTGCCCGACCGCCATGTGATTGAGGAACTCCCACGTCACGCCGCGGTCATGGGAAACATAGACACCGCCGTCGTTGCCGATCATCAGGTGATCGGTGTCGTCGGGATCGATGAACATGGTGTGCATGTCGACATGCGTGATTCGGGCAAGACCGGCGCGGAAGTGCCGGCCGCCGTCGTCGGACACACCCAGGCCCCACCCCGGCAGATAGACGCGCTGATCGTCCTTCGGATCGACGCGAATCCGCGAAAAGTAAAACGAGCGCGGCGCCAAGTCGCTCATGCGCTGCCAGGTCTCGCCGTGATCTTCGGAACGGAACACGCCGCCGGCCCTGCTGTAGTTGTGCCAGGCGTCGATGATTCGGCCGCCCGTGTCGGATTCGACCGACGCATAGACAATCCGCGGATCGGCCCGGAACACATCCAGCCCGATGCGGCCGGTCTCGCTGGGAAGGCCGTCGGTGAGTTTCTTCCACGTCGCCCCGCCGTCGTCCGAGCGGAAGATGCCGCCCTTCGGACCGCCGCTTTGAAAACTGTGGGCTTGGCGCAGGCGCGTGTACATCGCGGCGTACACCGTGTCTGGGTTTTTCGGATCGAGCACGACGTCGCAACAACCGGTGAGCTCGTCGACCTGGAGGGCGGCCTCCCAGGTCTTGCCGCCGTCGGTCGTCTTGTAGAGACCGCGCTCCTGGTTCGGCCCCCAGAGATGCCCCATCGCCGCGACGTAACAGACATCGGGGTTGCGCGGGTCGACGGCGATGCGGGGAATGTCCTGGGTCTCGCGAAGGCCGACGTTGGTGAACGTCGCGCCGCCGTCGGTGGACCGGTAGACGCCGTTACCCCAGGAGGAACTGTTGCGCCCGTTGCCTTCGCCGGTGCCGACCCAGACGATTCTCGCCTTGCCTTTGTCGCCCGCATCCTTGTCGGCATCGCCGGCTGCTTTCGCGTCCTCATCCTCCCAACCCGGCCAGTCGGGCGGCGCGTCGGCGACGGCGACCGCGCCGATCGACGACGTGCTTTCCTGATCGAAGACCGGCGAGAAAGTCGTGCCGGCGTTGGTCGTCTTGAACAGTCCACCCGTCGCATAACCGATGAAGAAGATCTTCGGGTTTCCGGGAGCGACCGCGATGTCGGCCACCCGCCCGCCCATGTTCGCGGGGCCGACGCTCCGCCACGCGAGGCCCTTCAGGTCCGATTCGCGCAACACCCGCGGAGCCCGCGGCGCGTCTTCGGCCCCGGCTCCCGCATGCCGGACCGCGGCCGCCGGCTCGGTCGCCGCATGGGTTGTGGGTCCCCCATCCTGTGGCGTCTGTGCCACCGTCCGGGCGGGTTGATCGCAACCCAATACGAATGCCAGCACCACGGCGCACGGCCCGGTGAGACGAATCTTTCGCATCATTCCATCTCCCTGCATGTCACTGGGCGGCTCGCTCGGTATCGTAGGGCAACCCGGCCGCCCTGAATAGTCCGCGATCCTTCACCGGCGCACACGCCGCGGGAACAGGACGCTCCGTTCCGCAGCGCGGCTGAAGGTGCACGGCGCGGCGTGTTGCTGTGCCGAGAATCCCCTGGCGGCACTTCTGTTGAGAGGATTCCTATTCTCCGCTGTCTTGCATCGCAACCGAAGTGCCTCGGTTGCGTGGGAACGACGTAGGAAGGGATTCCCCAGGCAGGTGGGACCGAGAAAGGAATCTCGGTCCAGGACGAGAACTGACGCGGTACTGCATCGTCAGGTGAACCGATTCGTCGAGCGCGTGCTTGACCTCCTCCCGTATCCACCAGTCTTCTGGAGGCGACCCGTTCGGCCAGCCCGGTTTCGGTTCTCGCGAACTCACTGTCGACTCCCCACGCGGTTTGGATGAGTCGTTCCAAGGGAGCAAGCGACTGACGGCTTTCCGCTTCTTGCGCAGCTCGGCGGACGCGCTGCGCCGGCGCTTGCCGTGGGCGCCGCTACCGACGCGGCCCGCGGATCATCACGGGCGTGGGAATGCCCGTGCCTTGCGACCGTCGCGGAGCGTCGGGTTCCCAGACGCCGGCGATCGGACCGTCGCAGCCGGGGCAATGACCGGGCCGGCGCATGCGGTTCCGCCTGACGGTGAAGCCGTGTCGTTCGATGACCGTCGCGCCGCAACCCGGACAAAACGTATTCTCGCGATCGCCGACGCCGCCGTGGATGTTGCCGGGATAGACATGGCGGAGCCCGGCGGCCCGGCCGATCTCATAGGCCCGCAGCAGGGTGGCGGCGGGCGTCGGCGGGGGGGCCTGCATCTTGTAGTCGGGCCGAAAGGCCGTGATGTGCCAGGGCATGTCGCGCGAGACGCCGGCGAGGAACCGGGCCATCGCGGTGAGTTCCTCCTCGCCGTCGTTGAACTCCGGCACGATGAGCGTCACGACCTCGACCCAGAAGCCCGACGCGACGAGTTGCTCGATCGTCTCGAGTATGTTCGACAGGACGCCGCCGAGCTCGCGGTAGTGCTTGTCGTCGAAGCTCTTGAGGTCGACCTTGTAGAGGTCGACGTAGGGCCGGAGGAACCGCAACACCTCCGGCGTGCCGTTGCCGTTCGAGACATAGCCGCAGGTCAGGCCGCGCGCCTTGGCGCGCCGGAAGACGTCAACCGCCCATTCGCTGGAGATGAGCGGTTCGTTGTAGGTTGAGACGACGACCGGCGCGGCGCGATCGACTGCGATGGCGACGAGCTCATCGGCGGAACAGAACCGCGGCATGCTGACGGCCTCGCCATCGCGGAGGGCCTGCGAGGTGACCCAGTTCTGGCAATAGCTACAGTGCAGATCGCAGCCGAGCATGCCGAACGAGAGGGCATCGCGCCCGGGGAAGGCGTGGTAGAACGGTTTCTTCTCGATCGGGTCGACCTGCACGCCGGCGACATAGCCCCCCGGCACGCGCAGCTCGCCCTCGCGATTGAATCGGACGCGGCAGACACCGGCCCGGCCGGGCCGAACCAGACACCGGTGCCCGCAAGCGAGGCAGCGAATGCCCTTGGGTTCGTGTCGGATCAGGTCCGGGTGCGCGGCGATCGTGTTGTCTTCGAGCAGCGTCTTGAGCGAAGTGGTCGCAGCCATGCGCATGCCTCCCGGAAACGCGCCGCCCCGTTATTATAACCGCTCGCCGCGGCCGGGACCGGCCGGCGGGATCGCGTCAGCCGGCGCGGGGTCCATGACAGTTCCGGCGGCTCTCATGTAGCGGCCGCCCCCCGTGGCGGCCGTCGCGCGGGCGGCGTTGATATGCCTGCGCGGCCCGGGTACAGTGCTCCCGTCGAGAGGAATGCGCGGCCGCTTCCGACGTCAGACGCGCGGTGTGCCGGCGTCGGCCCGGGGCCCGGATGAAACGGCCTGCGCGGTGAGCGACGGGGCTGAACTTCAGACAATCCTCAGACCGGGTGTTGCCCGCCATGGACGCACGACAGCAGTTGCGACGATACTTGTTCGAGACGCTGATTCCGATGGAGAAGAGCGCGTGGCCCGATGACGGCGACAACCTCTTCGATCTCGGCATGGATTCGCTCCGGCTCATGCAGATGCTCGTATTCGTGGAAGAGAAGATGAAGGTGACCCTGCCGGATCACGAGGTCACGCCGGAGCGCATCGGCACGGTCAACGCGCTGGTGGAGTGGATCGAATCGCGCCGCTCGGGGAAACCGCGGGCCTGATCGCGGGCGGTTCGCCGTCTCCGTATGACAACACCCTATGTTGCCGTGCGTTTGACATTGAAGGCTCGTCGGCCGCGAAGGGGTGCGGGCCGTCGCCACGGGTGGAGCGCCGCGCGGGCCGAATCCCGCGGCTCCTGATGGGATTACAGCCGATCCGGATTCTTGTGCAGGCCCCCGCGGCCTGGCCTCCTGACGCATGGCGCCGAACACGCTCTACGATCTTCTTCTGGAAGCCGCCGGTCGCCACGGATCGCACACCGCGATCGAGTTCGGCGACCGGCGACTGACCTATGACGGATTGCGCGACGCGGCCGACCGGTTGGCGGGGCTGTTGATTGATCGCGATGTCGGGTCGGGGCAGTGCGTGGCCTTTTGTTTCCGGAAGTCGATCGACGCGATCATCGCCCTGTTCGCGATTATCCGCACCGGCGCGACCTATGTGCCGCTCGACCCCGCCTGGCCCGCCGACCGGCTTTCGACGATCTGCGAGGATGCGGACATTCGCTTGTGGCTCGGCACTGCGCCGCCGCCGGCCGGAGTGGCGGGCGCGGAGGCCGCGATCGTCTCAGCGCCGGATTCGTCAAACGCCGTCCGGCTCGCCTCGTGGGAATCACACGACCCGGCCGGCCAGGCTCCCGAACCTCCGCGGGACGGCTTGGCGAACATCCTCTACACGTCAGGTTCCACTGGGCGGCCGAAGGGCGTTCGCATCACGACGCGCAGCCTGCTGCACTTGTCCGAATGGGCCGTCGACACCTTCGACCTGAGCCCGGCGGACCGGATGGCGAATCACGCGCCGTACAACTTCGACATCTCGACGCTGGACATCTTCGGCGCGGTTCGCGCCGGCGCGACGATGTGCCCGGTGCCTGAGTCAACCAGGATGTTTCCCTATCAGACGGCGAAGTTCATCGCGGATCGCCGGATCACGGTCTGGTATTCCGTCCCGTCGGCGCTGATCATGATGCAGCTTCGCGGCAGCCTTCCCGAGCACGACCTCTCCTCGCTTCGACACGTGCTGTTCGCCGGCGAAGTCATGCCGAAGCCGGCACTGAAGGCCATCGCCCAGGCGATTCCACAGGCGACGCCGGCCAACCTCTTCGGCCCCACCGAGACGAACGTCTGCACCTGGCATCGCGTCGAGGAGGCCGACCTGTGCACGGACACGCCGCTGCCCATCGGCCGGCCGATCCGGCAGACGCGTATCTGGATCATGAACGAGCAAGGCGTGCCCGTCGACCAGGGCCAGGCGGGCGAGCTCTGGGTGGCCGGTCCGACCGTGACCGACGGCTATTTCGGCGATGCCGCGCTAACGGCGAGCCGGCTCGTCCCGGCGCCCGACGGGAGCGGCCGGGCCTACCGCACCGGCGATCGCGTGCGGGCGCGGGCCGACGGCGTGTTGCTGTTCGAGGGCCGCATCGACCGGATGATCAAATGCCGCGGCCATCGAATCGAGCCCGGCGAGGTGGAAGCGGTCCTCTTGAAACACCCGGAGATTCGGGAGGCGGCCGTCGTTCCGGTGCCCGATCCCGTCTTCGGCAACCGTCTGAGGGCCTGCGTCGCCTTGGGCGAGGGATGCGCCCCGGACGAGCGGGCCTTTCGCGAGTTCTGCGGGCGGCACTTGCCGGTCTATATGCTTCCCGACGAATGGGCGTTCTTCGACAGTCTGCCGCGAACCGATCGCGACAAGGTGGATCTCCAGCGGTTGATGCGCTGAGTTGATTCGCGTCGAGGCGCCACGCAATCTTCCGCGGGGCCGGTGTGTCTGCGGCGGCCGCCAAACGGCAAGCCGGGGCGTCGGGTTCGACCGGTCACGCATTGTCGTGAGGATGCGGGCCAAACGGCGGGCCGGGACGATGCGATTGGTCGATCACGCAGCGCCGTGCGGGTCATCCACGGACGCCGACCTGCGCGGCGATAATGTTGCGCTGGATGTCGTTCGTGCCGCTGAAGATGATGCCGCCCAGGGCATCGTGCAGGAATCCTTCGACGCCGCCTTCACTGACGAAGCCGTTGCCGCCGTGTATGCGGATCAAGTCCAGGCTGTTTTCGAGGAAGCTCTCGCTGACGAACAGCTTGGCGACCGCCGAGTCGAGCGGCGCCCGCTTGCCCGCGGATTTGAGCGCCGCGACGCGATAGAGCAGCATCCGCGCGATGTCGAGGCGAACCTTCATGTTCGCGATGCGGTGCGAGACGGCCTGATACCCGCCGATGGCCCGGCCCCCGACGTTCCGCTTGTTCGCGTATGCCACGGCGAGTTCGAACTCCTTCTCCATCGCGCCGAGGGTGTAGCCGAACACACACGCGCGCTCCCGTTCGATCGATCCCTGAAACAGCATCGCGCCCGCGCCGGGCCGGCCGAGCACGTGGTCCTCCGGCACCGAGACGTTGTCATAGGTCACTTCGCTCAGGCCGGAACCCCGCAGGCCCGTCGTTGGCAGCGGTCGGACGTGCATGCCCGGCGTGTCGGGCTCGATGATCAGGCAGCTCAGGCGGTAGCGCGCCGGGTCGTCCATCCGGGCGTAGACGACATGCAGGTCGGCACCGGCGCCGCAGGTCGTGTATCGCTTCTTGCCGTTGATGATCCAGCGTTTGCCTTCCTTGCGCACCGTCGTCTTCATGTTGCCGAGGTCGCTGCCGCCGTCGGGCTCGGTCACGCTGTGGGCGGCGACCCACTCGCCGCCGGCAAGTTTGCGCAGCCATTTCTTCTTCTGCGCCTCGGTGCCCGCCTTGTAGATGGTCTCGACGCTGCCGAAGACGTGGGCGTTGATGGCGATGAGCAACCCCAGCCGCCGGCAACCGTAGCCCAGGCCTTCCATCATCGCGACGAACTCGTTGAGATCCTGCCCGCGACCGCCGTATTCGGCCGGGATGGTGACACCCATGGCGCCGAAAGCGGCGCATTTCTTCCATCCGTCGCGATCGAACGTCGGGTTGATCTCGCCGGAGGACAACTCGCGTTCGGCGAACGCGATCGCCTCGCGGCGAATGTGTTCCTGTGACTCGCTCAGCGTGAAATCCATGGCCGGTCGCACTCCTTCATATGACGCGCCACGTGGCAGAGAACAAGCCGCAGGCTTCCGTCCGTGCGTGAATCGCGGTTCCACACCCCGCCCTCGGCGGCGCGTCAGTCCAACAGGTCCTCGATGACAGCGTCCAGGAAGGCCTCGGCCAACGACTCGGGCACGCTTTCCTCGATGTAGGTCAGGCCCAGGTTCAACCGATCGCGGAACCGGTTGATCTGAAGGGTGATGCCGGGCGGCGCCATGGCCGAGTTCAAGGTGTAGAGCCAATCGACCGCTCGCCCGCAAAACGTCTCCAACCCCTCGACCACCGGGCCCTGAAAGCCGAAACCCAACGTGAACGGGTGTTTCTTCGCCCGTTCCATCACGTGTTTGCGCAGAAGCCGGACGTGCCGGCTCATGAACGCCATCATCTGGAGATTGCCCAGGTCGATGCCCCGGCGAAGCTGATCGCGCATCCGCGCGCTCAACGTTCGAGCCAGACCGTCGCGGTCGCTCAGTTCCGAGCCCATCGCGCTCATTTGAACAAACGACATGAAGTTGTGAAAGATCGGCGCGCTCGTGCCGGGCCGTCGAAGATTGAGCGGCACGTCGGTCTGAAAACACGTCCGTCCCCGTTGCGGGCGAGGTGTCAGGCGGCTGACGGCGCGGAAGACGCCCGCGAGGATGACGGGCGAGAGATTCGCAAAGCCGCACAGGCGCGTTGCTCGTTCGGTCAGTGCCGCCGTCTGGTTTTCGTTCAGCGAGCGAACCGCGATGCGATACGGCCGGATTGCCCAACCCTTCAAGTCGGGGCGATCCAGCGTCACGGGCTTGACGGGCAGCCGGATCTGGCCGCGGACGACCTGCATCGCGGCCTTGAAACGGCGGCTTCGCTCGTGGCGCTCGAGGTGTGCCCGCATCTCGTCGACGGGCACGTCGTTGCCGGCCGGCGCAGGCGACGATTCGTCGGCGCCGGCGCCGTTGTGGTACTGATTGATCGCCTGAAGGACAAACTCCGGGGCCTTGCCGTCCATGAGCGCGTGGCCGAAACGGATGACCAGCACATCCCGCCCGTCGGGAAGATGCAGGAGGTGGAACGCAATCGGGTCGGTCTCATCGAGGTCGAGCGGCTCGGCGAAAAGCGCCTCGGGGCGCTGCCAGACGGTCGCGGTGTCGTTCGCCCCCGCCGTGAGTTCGTGCAACTCGACGCGGGCTTCGGGGCGGTAGCGCCAGTAGGACGGACGATTGCCCCCGGGATCGACCAACCGCGACGTCACGACGGGAAACCGCCGGTTCAACGACGCCAGGGCGGCGCGCAACGCATCGGGGTCCACGCGATCGCGCAACCAGACATGCGTCTGGCATTGGAACCCGCCGTGGCCGATCGCCCGCATGCTGTCGTGCGCCACGAGCATCAGACGGTCGGCGGCGTTGAGATACTGCCGATCCGGCGCGGCGCCGGTTGACGACGGAGCGGTCGCCGCCGAGCCGGTTTCCAGACACTCTGAAGCAGGAGACATCATATCCACGCCGGCTCGGGGCCCGATCGATCCTCACACGTGCACATGGCGCTTCGCGGCAGATCCACAGGGCCCGGCCACGAACGCCCTTGAGGCGGGACGGTCGATCAGAGCGTAGCCCGGTCAAAGGCCGACTGTCAATCCGCGCGGGTGACACACGCAGCCGAAGGGTCCATGACAGTTCAGGCGGCTCTCATGTAGTGGCCGCCCCCCCCCCGCGGTGGCCGTTGCGCGGCGGAGCACATGTGCGTCCCAACGTCCGCCACGGGGGGCGGACGCCACGAAGAAGGACTGCGCCGTCATCCGCCTGAACTGTCATGGCCCCGCAGCCGAACGGCGCAGGACCGGACACCCGTGTGCGTACACGGCGGCTGGACCGTGCCACCAAGCCAAGACACAATGACGCCGCATTCTCGACCAACCCGGACCGCAACGTGGGCTGGCCGGTTCCGGCACAGTGAAGCGTGATCCACATGACGACACAACCCGGCTCGCAAGCCCTGGCCCTGCTGGAAGAACTCCGCGGCCGCATCGGCGGGGACGTCCGCGCCGATCGATTGTCGCGGGCGCTCTACGCCACCGATGCGAGCCTTTATCAAATCGTTCCCGACGGCGTGGTGATGCCGCGCTCCGCGGGCGACGTGATCGCGACGATGAAGGCCTGCGCCAGGCACCGCGTCCCGCTGACCGCGCGCGGCGCCGGCACCGGCCTCGCGGGCGGCGCGGTCAACCGCGGCATCCAGCTCGACTGTTCCCGTTACTTCAACCGGATCATCGAGATCGATCCGGCGGGGCGCACGGCGCGCGTCGAGCCCGGCGTCGTCCTGGACGAACTCAACGCCGAACTGCAACCCCACGGCCTGCACTTCGCCCCGGATGTCGCCACGAGCAGCCGCGCCACCCTGGGCGGGATGATCGCCAACAATTCGTGCGGCACGCACTCGGTCCGCTACGGCCGCACGGCCGACCATGTGTTGAGCCTCGACCTCGTCCTGTCGGACGGCTCGCGATGTCGCTGGGGATCGGTCGCGGCGCCGACCGGCAGCGATCTCTCGGAGCGATGTGAACGCGCCCTCGCCGAGGTCGCCCATGCGTACGCCGACGACATCCGTTCCCGCTACCCGAAGATCCTGCGGCGAAACGGCGGTTATGCGCTCGACCGGCTGCGGGCGGAAGACGGGCGCGTCGCCAACCCGGAGACGATTCTCTGCGGGAGCGAGGGCACGCTGGCCGTCGTCGTCGAAGCGACATTGAAACTGACGCCGTTGCCGCGCCATCGCGGATTGGTTGTCGCGCACTTCCGCGACCTGCTCGAATCCCTCTCGGCCACGCCCGTGATCCTCGCACACGAGCCGGCGGCCGTCGAACTCATCGACCGACTGGTTCTCGAGGCCGCGATGCGCCACCCCACGATGGCCCGGCGGTGCGGGGCCGTCGAAGGCGACCCGGCCGCGCTGCTGCTGATCGAGTTGTTCGACGAGAACGCAGCGGACCTGACTCGAAGATTGCGGGCCGTTGCGGACGATCTGCACCACCGCCGGATGGGGTATGCGCGACCGATTCTCACCGAGGCGAAGCCGCAGGCCGAGGTCTGGAACATCCGCAGCAGCGGCCTGGGACTCTTGATGTCTCGGCCGGGGGACCGGCAGCCTTACGCCTTCGTCGAAGACACTGCCGTCGATCCCGCCCGGCTCCGCGACTACATCGAACGATTCGCCCGAATCCTCGATGAAGAACAGGTCGAACAGGCCGGGTATTACGCGCACGCGAGCGTGGGCTGTCTGCACGTGCGCCCGGTGCTCAACCTTCGAGACCGCGGCGACGTCGAGCGGATGCGCCGCATCGCCGACCGCGTCAGCTCACTTGCGCTGGCGTTCGGCGGCACGATGACCGGCGAGCACGGCGACGGAATCGTCCGATCCTGCTGGCTCGAGAAGATGTACGGCCCGCGGATCATCGAGGCGTTCGGGCGGATCAAGTCGGTGTTCGACCCGAACGGACTGATGAACCCCGGCAAGATCGTCGCCCCGATGCCGATGACTGAGCATCTCCGGTACGACTCCCTGCCGGAACCCTCCGCCGAGCCCTCCGGCCCGGGCACGCGCCTCGATTTCTCCGAACACGGCGGGATGCTCGGCCTGGCGAACATGTGCAGCGGCGTCGGTCAATGCCGCCAGCGGCTCGTCGGAACGATGTGCCCCTCTTACATGGCGACCGGCGATGAACAACACACGACGCGCGGCCGCGCCAATGCGCTGCGGATGGCCCTGTCCGGCGAGCGCCTGCTGGAGGGCCTGTCGGACCCGGCGATTGAAGAGGTGCTGGATCTCTGCCTCGGCTGCAAGGCGTGCAAGACGGAGTGTCCGACCGGCGTCGACATGGCTCGGCTCAAGGCCGAATGGCTCTCACAACGACAGGCGCTCGAGGGCGTGCCGCTCCGCAGCCGGTTCATCGCGGCGGCGCCCGACCTGGCACGACTCGGCAGCCTGCTGCCCGGCGTCGCGAACGCCGTTCTGCAATCCGGCTGGGCGCGGGCGATTGCCGAGCGTGCTTTCGGCATCGATCGCCGCGTGCCGCCGCCGCGGCTGGCCCGCGAGACGTTTCGGCACTGGTTCGAGCGGCGGCGCCGCGACGGCGAGCCGAGCGATCCGAAGGGAAAAACGCCCGTCGTCTATTTCGTCGACACGTGGACCGACTGTTTCACGCCACAGGTCGGCGTCGCAACGATCGAAGTGCTCGAAGCATTGGGCTACCGGGTCATCGTCCCGCCGACGGTGTGCTGCGGCCGACCCGCGATCAGCAAAGGCCTGCTGGACGAGGCGACGCGCCTGTTGGAGGAAAACGTCCGCGTGCTCACCGAACAGACCGACGCCGGCACGGCGATCATCGGAACCGAACCCAGTTGCCTGCTGACGCTCGTCGATGAGTTACCGCAACTGGTTCGCACGCGGGCCGCGCGGCAGGTCGCCGCCCGCGCGACCACGATCGAATCATTCATCGCCGAGGCACTCCGCGAGCGACGCGATCGAATCCGATTCAAAGCAGGCGGACCGCCCGTGCTCTACCACGGCCACTGCCATCAAAAGGCGCTGGTCGGCACGGCCGAGGCGATGCGCGTGCTCGACGCGGCCACGGGCGGCCGGGCGGATGAGATCAACAGCGGCTGCTGCGGGATGGCGGGGGCGTTCGGGCACGAGATCGAACACTACGATGTCGCGCGGGCGATCGGCGAGCAGCGGCTCTTTCCGGCGATTCGCGGGCGCGGCGACGCCGAGATCGTCGTCTCGGGCTTCAGTTGTCGACACCAGGTCACGCACCACACCGCCGCTTGCCCGCGACATGTCATCGAGGTTTTCGCCGAACGCATGGATCGGCGCGGCGCGTGCGGGTCAGGGTAGGAGTTGCTGCACGAATGCGCTCAGGTCGCCGCCGTCGGCGCTCGAATCCCCGTTCATGTCCGACAGGGCGACATGGTCCGGGTCGGTATCGCTGCCCAGCAACACCGCCACGAAGTCATCCACGTCGCTAAGATCCACGACGCCGTTGCCGTCGCTGTCGCCCAGCCGCTCGGGCGGATAGACCGGCAGGGTCTGATTGACCGGCACGTTCGTCAGGGTCCGTGTCGTCGTTCCACTGGGCCAGGTGACGACGACTTCGTGGAGGATCGACGCCGTGCCCACGCCGAAGTGCTGCGTCAGTTCGTTCTGCGATTTGAAGTTACTGCCCGCGATGACCTCACGTGTCCGCCAGACGGTGACGGCCTCGGGCACGTTTCCGCGAGCCGAGTCATTCGATGACCGCGACCCGCCGAGGGTTCCCGTCTGATGGGACTGGAGAGGCGTGTCGAAGTGGACGTCGACGCGGGCTCCGACCGCGAAGTGGTTGGGCGGCTGGCCGATGATGCGAAACTTGACCCAGTTGCGCGCCTCCCCTTCGTGGTTGATGTAGAGCCGGGCCGCCTGCCCCTGCTCCGGCATCAGGATGTCCAGGTCACCGTCGTTGTCGATGTCGGCCGAGGCGAGACACAAAGTGCCGCCGGGATTGTCCACGGCCAGCTCGGTTGCCAGGTCGACCGCCGGCCATGAACCGTCGTAATCGTAGAGGCGGTTCTCGATCCCCTCGTTGCAGACGTAGAGGTCCATGTGTGTGTCGTTGTCGTAGTCGAAGAACAGCGCACCCCATCCCAGCCGAAACGATTCGACACCGGCCGTGACGGCCGCCGACACGAAAGAGAACTGGTCCTGATTCAGAAAGAGCACGTTGGGCTCCACGGGCACATTGGTGCAGTAAAGGTCCTGGAAGAGGTTTCCGTCGAAATCACCGACGGCCAAGCCCATCGAGTAGATGTTCGCGTCGGTGCCCGACGTCGCGGAGCGATCGACGAACGTTCCGCCCGTGTTTTCGTAAAGAATGTTGTGCATGACCGTCTCGCTGGCCAGGCGCTTGTCGTTGGAGATGTAGAGGTCGGCATCCCCGTCGCGATCCGCATCAAAGAAGGCCGCCTGAAAGCCGCGCCAGGGATCGTCGACGCCCAGCAGCGGCGCGACGTCCACAAAGGTTCCGTCGCCCATGTTGCGATAGAGGCGGTTGGCGGTGCCGTAGTTGGGCACGTAGATGTCCGGCAGGCCGTCGTTGTTGTAATCGCCGACGGCAGGTCCCTCCGCCAGGGCCGCGTCCGCCACCTGCGCGGGGATTGAGACATCGGTGAATGTGAACCCGCCGTCGTTTCGCAGCAGGACGTTCGGCATCTCGGTCTGGGTGATGAAGAGATCGAGGTCTCCGTCGGCGTCGTAGTCCAGCGCGACCACGCCGGAGGGATCGGTCAGCAGGGGGATACCACTGGTCAGCGAGTGATCCGTGAAGTGGCCCGTGCCGTCGTTTTCGAAGACGCCGATCCGCTTGTCCGACTGTCCCATGAGGACCACATCAGGATCGTGGTCGAGGTCCAGATCGGCAAACGCGACGCCCCGCGCGAATCCCGGCAGGGTCAGGGTGTAATTGATGCCGCGCGCTGCGGCTTCCTCGGTGAACGGCATCGGCGGGCCCGCCAGTGTGCCGTTGCGCGCCGACAGAGCGAAGACACAAACGATGAATGCCCATCCCTTCGCAATCAGGACTTGACGGTTCTGAGGAGGCATGACCCGTGCCTCATCCCCCGGTGTTCTTCAGATCAAGGCAGCAGTTGCTGCACGAATGCGCTCAGGTCGCCGCCGTCGACGCTCGAATCCCCGTTCATGTCCGACAGGGCGACATGGTCCGGGTCGGTATCGCTGCCCAGCAACACCGCCACGAAGTCATCCACGTCGCTAAGATCCACGACGCCGTTGCCGTCGCTGTCGCCCAGCCGCTCGGGCGGATAGACCGGGAGCGTCTGATTGACGGGCACGTTCGTCAGGGTTCGCGTCATCGCTCCACCGGGCCATCGGACGACCACTTCGTCGACGAGCGTCGCCGTGCCCAGCCCAACGTGGACGATCAGCTCGTTCTGGCCGAGGTATCCGTTGCCGCCCGCGAGAATCTCACGGAATTGCCAGGTCGCGCCGACGCGCGTGTCGACGTTCGCGCCGACAGCGAAGAGATTGTTGCCCCGGCCGACGACCCGGTAGCGGATCCAGTTGCGCGACGCGCCTTCATGGTTGAGCAGCAGCTCGACGTTGGCGCCGAGGTTGTTGACGAGCAGGTCCAGGTCGCCGTCGCCGTCGACATCGGCGACGGCCGAGCCGAACGAAGCGCCCCCATTGCCGGCCGCATTGACGGTGCCCGCGATTTCCACGCACGGAAATGCGCCGCCGTTCTCGAACAGCGCGTTGGGTGCGAACATGTTGTTGATATACAGGTCCATCTGCGCGTCGTTGTCGTAATCGAAGAAGATCGAACCCCACGAGGTGATGTATTGATCGACGCCGGCGGTGGCGGACGATTCGACGAAGGTTCCGTCGCCCTGATTGAGGAATAACGGGTTGAAGCCTTCGGCGTAATTGCCGACGTTCGTGCAGTAGAGGTCGGGCCAGCCGTTGCCGTCGAAGTCGCCGCAGGCGACCCCCATCGAGAACAGACCCAGGTCGGCGCCCGAGCCCACCGACACGTTCGTCAACTGGCCGTTGTCGTTTCGCCAGAGTTGGTTGGTCCGGAAGAGCGGCGGCTGATGCCCGCGGTCGTTCGAGAGATACAGGTCGAGGTCGCCGTCGCGGTCGTAGTCGAACCAGACCGCCTGGAAGCCGTAGCCGAAGTCGTCGACCGTCTGGGCAACGCTGACGTCCTCGAAGGTGCCGTCGCCCAGATTGCGATAGAGCCGGTTGTCCATGTTTTCGGTGCCGGCCACGATGCCGTTGTAGTTGCAGACGTACAGATCGAGTCGCTCGTCTCCGTCGTAGTCGCCGAAGACTGCCGCCTTGCCGGAACCCGGATCGCCCACGCCCGCTGCGGCCGTCACGTCTGTGAACTTGAGATTACCGTCGTTGCGAACCAGCACGTTCGCGAGGCCCACTTGCGTGAAGTACAGGTCAAGGTCGCCGTCGCCGTCGTAATCACCGGCGACGAATGCCGAGGCCTCCGGCAGAAGGGGAATGCCGCTGGCGGACGAGACATCGGTGAACTGGCCCGTGCCGTCGTTTTGAAACAGGCCGACGTGGCCGTCCGCGGCGCCCAGGATCACGATGTCTGGATCGCCGTCCTCATCCAGGTCGGCGAAGCCGCAGCCGAATCCGAGGTAGCCGGCGCTCTGCGGATGGCTCTGCATGACGTACAGGACGCCGCGCGCCACGGCTTCCTCGGTGAACGGCGCGGGGGACCCGGCCAGCGCGCCCGCGACGCCGCAGACCACGACCGGCGCAGCCAGTGCCGCCGGACGATACCAGCGTCGTTGCATGCCCCGAGTTTCGGCGGACACGGTGTGTTCCTCCGATGCGGGTTGCCCGAAACGTGATGACTATCCGGCAGGGACCCAAGCCGAGTGGCGCGCGATGCGCGGCAATCCTGCCGAGACGAATCTCTTGAATCCGAAAGAAAATGCGGCCCTGCGTGCCGGTCGCTGATACCCGCGAAATGGCGCGACGTTCAAGGAAGGGGACCGGCCGCCGAGCTTCTCACTCCAAGGTGAATCTTACCGGACCGGAGGCCCGATTGCAAGCCTCATTGGCGGCCGGGCGCACGGGGATGTGGTGTCGGAACAGCAGGCTCCGGAGGGCAACCGGGCCGAGCGCGGCGCGGCGGCTCTTCATCCCACAGCGGTTCGGAGTGTCCCTGGCGTTCTGTGGCGGCGCCGTCTCGGGAGCGCGCAAAAGGTGGGGCGCCGGTGCCACACAGGTCTTGGCACGCGCATCGTCGACGGCCTGCGAGGCGAACGGCGCATGCGGATCAACTGACGGCGTCGATGATCGCCAGTACGACGTCGCCGACCGCGAAGATGATGTCGACGATGCCCCGCGAGCTGATATCACTGTCGTCGTCGCACCCGACGATCAGCAGCGGGAGGCACAAGGGCATCCAACGTAACAGCCGAGACAGAATCGCAACGCGCATGATCAAGAAACTCCCCTGCGAGGTCTCTGGCACGCGGATCGTGCCAAGGTGATTATACACTGAAGGACAACGTCCGCCCGCACCGGTTAGTGGCCGGCGCGGGATAATCGGACGGATTGCGGGGAGCTCGAGCACCCTCCGGCTCCACGCCGCATGGGAAGCCCGAGGCGATGACCCCATCTCGCAGACGCCATTACCGCACCAAACGGTTCTTGTGGGCTCTTGCGCTTCTGGCTCCATTGTGCGGCTGTCAGTCGTCGCGGGTCATCAATCCTGAGATGCGGGATCGCGGCTGAGCCGTTCTCATCCCCGGTGTCAACGGCCGCACCCGGCAACTGGCGGGCATTATCGCCGGGCTCCGCGACGCCGGCATCGACCGGGCGATCGAGGCGATTCCCTGGGGAACACCGCGCCGAGACGAAGCTGCTTCAAGTTCTCTGGGAACGTTCGTGGGCTCAGTACGCGCACTTCGGCGGTCACATCGGCCACCTCTCGCGTCGCTGGGCCGCCCATGTCCCGGCACCACAGATCGCCCCGTCAAGGGCCGACCGGAGACGACGCAGGTAGGCCCCCTGGGCTCCGGCCCTGCCGGCAGAAATGTGCATGTACGCACGGCGCGGTGTGTCTACGCGCACGCGCCGCGGGGCGATCGAGAACGCTTGAGACGCACTCGCCTTCCAAAGAGGACATCTTGACACCGATAACGCCTTTTGCGATCCCGTGCCGCGGCGTGGCACGGAACGTGATCATGCACTGCCTGCCGGGGCCTTCGGGGAGTAGGCCTCGACCGAAAACAGCGTCACTTTTGGGGGAAGGGCTGCGCGGATGACGGATCGCTCGGCCCATCCGCCTGCGGAAAGGACTTCTGCGCGCCTCCGGCGGCTGCCGGGCGCACATCGGAGCAAAGGGAGGAATGATGAAACGGTCACGTTGCATTCTGTCGGGCCTCATCGGCATCACGTTCGCGCTTGGAGTCGGTGGACAAGACGCGCTTGCGCAGATTCGCTGGCGGGTCGGCACATCCGAGCGGTCGTGCCGCACCCGTGTCGAGGCGGTCGATCGGATCTGCTCGAACGCCGCTCGCGGATCGGCGACTCACCTTGTCATCCAATTCGACGGGCCGATGACAGCGGGACGCCGCGCGTCGCTCGCGGCCGCCGGCGTGAAGATCCTGAGTTTCGTCGGGGACAACGCGTTTTTCGTTTCGGTGCCCGCCGGCGGAGCAGACCGCGCTGCGGTGGCCGCTGTCGGAGGCCTTGTCGACGCCCAGGCGGTCCGGCCTGCATGGAAGCTCCATCCGATTCTCGACCAGGGCGACACGCCGAAATGGGCGGTCGTGCCCGCGCCGGCGGAAAAGGCATCGAACCCTGCCTTGACGGAGAAGACCTGGATCGCCGCCTATGTGTTGTTCCACACTGATGTCGCCCCGGCCGACGCCCTCCGGATTGCCGGCGCACACGGGATTGTCGTCCGGCGCATGCTTCAAACCGTCAACGGTATGGTTGCCGAGCTGCCGCTCGACGAGGTCCGCGCCTTCGCGAGCGAAGACGCGGTGCAGTACGTCGAACCGGCGCTGCCGCCCATGAAGGAACTGAACGATTCCAACCGCGCGATCACGCAGGCGAACATCGTCCAGGCGCCGCCCTACAACCTGGACGGCACCGGCGTCGGTGTCCTCGTCTATGACGGCGGGTACGCTCGGGCAACGCACGTTGATTTTCAGGGGCGTCTCACGGCCCGGGACAACTCCGGGCTCTCCAGCCATGCGACGCACGTCTCCGGCACGATCGGCGGCGCCGGCGTCGGCAACCCCCTTTACAAAGGCATGGCGCCGGGCGTGACGATCGAGTCGTACGGTTTCGAGCAGGTCGGCGGTCTGCAACCCGGCTTTCTCTACACCGATCCGGGCGACATGGAGGCCGACTACGGCGAGGCGATCAACGTCTATGGGGCCGACATCTCGAACAACTCGATCGGCACCAACACGGCTTACAACGGCTTCCCGTGCGTGTGGGAAGGGGACTACGGGGTCACGTCGAGCGTGATCGATTCGATCGTCACCGGCAGCCTGGGGGCTCCCTTCCGCATTGTGTGGGCCAACGGCAACGAGCGCGGCTCGGGACGATGCGGCAGCACGTACCATACGACCGCGCCGCCGGCCTGCGCGAAGAACCACATCACGGTCGGCGCGCTCAACTCAAATGACGACTCCGTGACCTGGTTCACGAGTTGGGGCCCGGCCGACGACGATCGCCTCAAACCCGATGTCTCCGCCCCCGGCTGCCAAGTCGGCGGCGACAACGGCGTCACCTCCTGTTCGGGCGCGAGCGATTTCAGCTATACGACCTTTTGCGGCACGTCGATGGCCTCGCCCACCGTCTGCGGGCTCTCGGCCCTGCTGCTCCAGGACTTCCGCAGTCAGTTTCCCGGCCAGCCGGACTTCCGCAACTCGACGCTCAAGGCGCTGCTGGCCCACAACGCCCAGGACATCGAGGCCGTCGGACCCGATTACAAGACCGGTTACGGCTCGGTCCGCATCCAGCAGACGGTCGATTTCATGCGGACCGGCGCGTTCGTGGAAGACGTCGTCGACCAGGGCACTTCGTTTACGCAAACCGTGCTGATCTCGGCGGGCGATCCGGAACTCAAGGTGACACTCGCGTGGGATGATGTTCCGGGCACGCCGAACGTCACCCCCGCGCTGGTGAACGACCTCGACCTGCGCGTGTTCGATCCGACCGGCGTCCAGCATTTCCCGTGGACCCTGGGCGGTCTGGCGAATCCCTCGGCCCCGGCCGTGCAGACGCAGGCAGACCACATCAACAACATCGAGCAGGTTCTCGTCAACAACCCGCAACCCGGCGTCTGGACGGTCGAGGTCCTCGGTTTCAATGTCCCCGCCGGTCCGCAGGTGTTTTCCCTCGTCGGCGAAGGCGCGTCGAACACGGGCACGA
Source organism: Phycisphaerae bacterium (assembly GCA_046753965.1). GTDB lineage: Bacteria > Planctomycetota > Phycisphaerae > UBA1845 > UTPLA1 > JBHHUY01. Next base: position 4,094 of record JBHHUY010000002.1, on the reverse strand, counting down.
GCATCGGCTTCCCGAACGGCCTGCCGACTGCGCTGACACCGGGCGTGGCGGAGGTCATCGACGTTCAGATCGTCAGCATCGGAGAATCGCTCGTGCCGGGGAGTCCGACGCTCTACTATCGCTATGACGGCGGCGCGTTCCTATCCGCATCCATGACGCCGGTCGCGGGCGACCTCTATCAAGCCACCCTGCCCGCGCCCGCCTGCGGCGACACGCCCGAGTATTACTTCAGCGCCGAGGGGAGCACCTCCGGCGTCGTGACGCAACCCGGCGGCGCGCCGGCGACGACCTTCTCGACGCCGGTCGGCGCATTTCTGACGATCTTCGCCGACAACTTCGAGATCGATCAGGGCTGGTTCGCAGAGAACCTCGGTGCGACCGCCGGCGACTGGGAGCGCGGCTTCCCCGTCAACGACCCGGCCTGGGCCTACGATCCCGCTTCCGACTCCGACGGCAGCGGCCAGTGCTTCCTGACACAGAACGCCCCCGGCAACACCGACGTGGACGACGGCGCCGTTCGCCTCAACTCACCCGTCATCGACATGACCGCGGGCAACATCACGATCGGCTATGACTACTACCTGAATCTGACCGACACGGCGGGTAGCGTGGACTTCCTGCTCGTCGAAATCGACAGCAACGGCGGCGCCGGACCGTGGATCGAAATCGCCCGACACGACACGAACGGCGGTCTGACCTGGCGAAGCCACGTCATCGACCAGGCAGCCTTGGACGCCGCCGGCGTGACACTGACGGCGACGATGAGGGTGCGGTTCACCACAAACGACGCGAACCCGCAGAGTGTGAACGAGTCGGGCCTCGATGCCTTCGTCGTGCAGAGTTTCCAATGCGGGGTGATCGCCGGTGCCTGTTGTGGGACCGACGGGTCCTGCACGATCCGCTCACAGGCCGACTGCACGGCCATCGGCGGCACTTACCAGGGCGACGGCAGCGATTGCACGCCGGGCCTCTGTCCGCAGCTGACCGGTGCCTGTTGTTTCTCCGACGGCTCGTGCCTTGTGCAGACATGGAGCGATTGCACCGCCGCCGGCGGTCTCTATCAGGGACATGGAACGACCTGCACGCCGAACCCATGCCCGCAGCCGACCGGGGCCTGCTGCGACATCCACGGCGTCTGCACCCAGCAGACGGCGGGCAACTGCGCCGCTGCCGGCGGCGTCTATCAGGGTGACAACATCCCCTGTTTTCCGAATCCGTGTCCCGTCGCGACCGGCGCCTGCTGCGACAGCCAGGGATCCTGCGGGGTTGCGCCTGCGTCGGAGTGCGTCGCGCAAGGCGGCACCTTCATGGGCGACGGAACCACCTGCGTGCCGAACCCGTGCCCGCAACCGATCGGCGCGTGTTGCCTGCTCGACGGTTCGTGCATCGACGAGACCCAGGCAGGCTGCGGTTCGATCGGCGGCGAGTACATCGGCGACGGCGTCCCGTGCAGCGGCGCGAACTGTGAACAGCCCCAGGCGGCCTGCTGTTTCCCGGACGGGACGTGTGAAGACCTCCTCCAGGTCGATTGCGCCGCATCGGGCGGGACGTGGCAAGGGGCCGCGGTTCTCTGCGGGATGAACCCCTGCCCGCCCCCGCCGGGCGCGTGTTGTCTGCCCGACGGAACCTGTCAGGACGTGGCCGACATGCTCGCCTGCGATGCCCTCGGGGGTGCATTCCAGGGCAGCGGAACCGATTGTGTCGGGACGACGTGTCCGATTCTGCCAGGCGCGTGTTGCTACACCGACGGCAGTTGTACGGACGAGCCGGACGCCGCGGCTTGTACAGCGCTCGGCGGCGCGTTTCAAGGTCACGGCACGGATTGTCTCACCACGGTGTGTGACGGACCGCCCGGTGCATGTTGTCATGCCGACGGATCCTGCACGGATGAGCCGAATGTCGGAACATGTTCGGCGCTCGGCGGAACGTTCCAGGGCAGCGGCACCGACTGCGCGACGACGCAGTGCCCTGTCTTGCCGGGGGCCTGCTGCTATTCCGACGGAAGTTGCACCGACGAGGCCGACGCGCCGGCATGCACCGCGCTGGGCGGCGTCTTCCAAGGCCACGGCACCGACTGCCTCACGACGACCTGCCCGGTGTTGCCGGGAGCCTGCTGTCAGCCCGATGGAAGCTGCACGAATGAGGCTGACACCGCCGCCTGCACGGCCCTCGGCGGGGTGTTTCAGGGAAGCGGCACGGATTGCCTGACGGTGACGTGTCCGGTCTTTCCCGGCGCGTGCTGCCATCCGGACGGCAGTTGCACGAACGAAGCCGATGCGGCGGCGTGCGCGGCGCTGGGCGGCGCGTTCCAAGGTCACGGAATCAACTGTGGGGCGGTCGTGTGCGAAATCGCGGGAGACGTGGATTGCAGTGGCGCACTCGACATGAACGACGCGCGGGCCCTTGTGGATGTGCTGATTGGCACGGATACGGTTCCGTGCCACGTGGCGGCGGCCGACATGAACGGCGACGGCACGGCGAACGGCAAAGACATCCAGTTGCTCGTGGCAACCATGGTTGGACCCTGATACCTGCAGCGATGATCGACAACCCAACGTGGACGTTTCCGATGTACTGGGGCTGCCGTCCAACTGGACTTGAGAGGATTCCGAACAACGTGAGCCAAAGTCGGGCGGCTCGGAAAGTCCCGTCAGTTTCGCTTTCCCCAATAGACCGAAAGAACACGCAGTATGTCAAAGGGTACCTTGTTACGCGAGATGTCCGGCTTTCACAACGGTGGGGTAGCAGATCGTCGCCGCCATCGATTGTGGGGTGTACAAGATCGAGGCGCTCTCTGCGCTGTGGCCCTGGCCTTGCTGGCCCTGTTCGGGTCGGCCCTTCCCGCTGGCGCGCAGAACCTCTCCTTCTTTCAACTGGGCACGCTCGAACTCGATTTCGCCGACCCATCGATTTCATATATGCAGACTTCAACCGTGATGGAAACATCGATGTGGTGGCTGCCATGAAGGGTGGCTTTGACGAGTTTGATGGAGGGGGGCTGACTATTCTGTTGGGCGATGGCAACGGAGGATGGATAGACAACAACTCGATCGCTTCTGGAAACTCCTCGAAGATGGGTACTGTCACAGCGGGAGATATCAACAGCGACGGGAACCCCGATCTTGTTTATACCCTCAACTTCTTGGGCGGAGGAGCCAAGTCCCGGCCCTTGATTTCCATGGGCGATGGACAGGGCGGATTCGCACCCCGTATTTTTATCCCCGGTTCCGTCGATGATCGTGCCAACGATGTTGCGATCGCCGATATGAATCAGGACACCATTCCAGATGTCATCTGGACAGATTCGTTCAATGATTGGATCGTCGTTGCCCTGGGCAACGGCGATGGAACCTTCGCGCCTTGGAACAATGTGGCCGCCCAGAATCCTTTCAGCATCGCCATCGCAGATATGAACCAGGATTCTGTTCCTGATGTTGTGGTGACAGCCAACCCGACTCAGCAGGGCAGTATCTACGTCTACTTGGGGGATGGCACGGGGAATCTGACATTTGCGAGTTCATCGTCCGGGGTCGGCGGCGGGATTGAAATCGCAAATCTCAACGGCGATGCCTTCCCCGATGTGATCACCGGCGGAATAATCCGTTTCGGCTTGGGCGATGGCACACTCTCGTCCTCTACAGTGCTGCCGTCAGCAGGTGTGGACATCGCAGTCGCGGACTTCGATCTCGACGGCCTGGACGATGTGGCCACCATATCGGGGGGTACCAATGCCCCTTTCCGTGTGCATCGCAACCTGGGAGGAGGCGTCTTCGCCCAGCCAGTGTTCTTCACGAGCGTCCTCACGCAGCCCAGGCTCATCGACGCCGTGGACCTGAACGGTGATCTACTCCCCGATGTACTCCAGACCGCCCGCAATCTCGGTCAGAACGCGCTGCTCACGGTGCATCTGAACACGACCCCAGCCCCCGTCTCCGGGGACGTGAACTGCGACGGCGTGCTCGACGCCGCCGACGCCTTGACCCTCGCGGCGGTGCTGGTCGGCACCGACCTCGACGCCTGTCACACGGCATCGGCGGACATGAACGGCGACGGCGCGGCGAACGGGCCGGATATCGAGCCGTTTCTGGCGGCCC
>JBHHUY010000001.1:0-48552 GCA_046753965.1 Phycisphaerae bacterium | reverse complement strand
CGGGCGTCCCGCCCGTGTCCACACCGCCGAGACGGCGGTGCCACAGGACTCTTAGGACGCACGCTAAGCGGGATCGAACAAGAATGAGCCCCCATCGTCCGGAGGTATCAACCGGCCGGCTTTGCCGTGTTGGCGGACCGACCCCGCGCCTCGTTCCTGCTCGACGCACGGCAGCCGTGTGCGGCGAGTTTCCCTCCACGCGTCCCACGTGTCGACGATCTCACCCCGGTCCGGACCGCTCAGCCGCGTCATCCACGCGATACAGGCCGCCCCGCCAGCATGCGAACCCGGCAACAACCGGGATCGCGCCGAAGATGAGCATGGCCCAGACTTCGGGCAATCGGGTCATCACGGCCCCCAGAACGGCAAACGCGAGTCCCAATCCGTAGCACACCAGAACGGTCTGGCGGACGGTCAATCCGCGATCTCGAATCTGGTCGTAGAAATGGCTGCGATCGCCGATGAACAGCGGCTTGCCGTTTCGCCAGCGCCGCCCCACGGCCAGGCCGGTGTCGAAGATCGGAAACCCGAAGCAAACGAGGGCCGCCGACAGACCGCGCCAGGAAGCGTGCTCCGCGAACAGGATGATGACGAGCGCCACGCTGAATCCGAGGAGCAGCGAGCCGCTATCGCCCATGAACATCGAGGCCGGATTAAAGTTGAACACCAGAAAGGCCAGACAGGCGCCCAACATGCCGACACAAAGCACGACGATCAACCCACTGTCGGTGGAAGAAATCGCGCCCGCCTCTCCGAGCAGCCACACCTCGACCAGGAAACCGCACGCGGCGATCCCCGCCACGCCGGCACACAGCCCATCCAATCCGTCGATCAGGTTGGTCGCATTCGTCGCGCCGGCCAGGACGGCCGCGCAGAAGACGAAGCCGAGGACCGTGCCGATCGGCTCGGCTGTCACGAACTCCGGCATGATTCCCTCGAAAGGCCGGACCAACGAAGACACGACGACTCGCCCAATCCCCGCGTAGAGCAGGACGCCCGCGACGGCAACCTGCGCCAGGATCCTGGAGGTCGGCCGCAGACCCCGGATGTCATCGATCAGGCCGACCACCATCGAGGCGGACCCGGCGAGAACGATCCAGGCCATCGGTTGTCGATCGAGAGGATGGAACCGGCAGAAGAGAACCGCAGTCGCAACCCAGCCGCAGTAGAGCGCAACGCCACCCAAGTACGGGATGGGCTTTTCGTGCGGTTTGAGGCCCGCGTCCGGCCGATCGAAGAGATCCAGGGCAACGGCGAGCCTGCGAACGAGCGGCACGGCGACCAAGGTCGCCGCGGCGGCGCCCAGCAGCGGCCAAACCGACGACCGGAAAAGCATCTCCATCGCCGCAGGTCCTCCGGCCGCCTGGCTGAATTGTTCAGGGGCGGTCGGCATAAAACGAGAGAACGGCCTGCGCGATTCGATTCTGATCGGCCTCGGTCAGCTCGGGGTAGATCGGCAACGCCAGCACTTCCCGGGCCGCGCGCTCGCAGTGCGGCAGATCACCCGGCGACCCGCCCAGATCGGCGAAGCAATTCTGAAGATGCAGCGGCAACGGATAATACACTTCCGTGCCGATTCCCTGGGCCTTGAGATGCTCCCGCAAGGCGTCGCGCCGCGGAACGGCGAGCACGTATTGATTATAGATCGACACGTTGCCCGGCGCGATCTTCGGCGTCTTGACGATCGAACCCGAAAAGAGCGCGTCGTAGCGGCGCGCGTTCTCGGCTCGGCGCTTCGACCAGGCGTCAAGGTGCCTGAGCTTAACGCGCACGACGGCGGCCTGGATCGCATCCAGTCGAAAGTTGCCGTCGACGCACCGGTGATAGTACTTGGGACTCGCGCCGTGGTTTCGCATGATCCGACAGCGATCGGCGAGCGCCTCGTCGTTCGTCAGGATCATGCCGCCGTCGCCGAAGCCGCCGAGGTTCTTGCTGGGGAAGAACGAGAGCGTTCCCAGCCGACCCATGCTGCACGCCCGCTTGCCGTGATGGCTGGCGCCGATGGCCTGGGCCGCGTCCTCCATCACCGGGATCGATCGCGACGCCGCCAGCTCGAGAATGGGACCCATCTCGGCACACTGGCCGAACAGGTGAACGGGAATGATGAGGCGCGTCCGCTCCGTCAGGGCCGGCTCGATCTGGGCGGCGCCGACGTTGTACGTGACTGGATCAATGTCGACGAAAACCGGCTTGGCGCCGAGACGCGCGACGCCGCCGGCAGTGGCGAAGAAAGTAAAGCCCGGCACGATGACTTCGTCGCCGGGGCCGATCCCCAGCGCCATCATGCCGCACAACAGCGCGTCGGTCCCGGAACTGGCGCCGACGGCGTAGCGACAGCCGCAGTAGGCCGCGACCTCGGCTTCGCAGGCGGCGACCTCGGGGCCGCCGATGAAGTGCTGGGATTCGCAGACCGCGTCGATGGCGGCGCGGACCTCCTCGCGGATCTCCGCGTATTGGGCTTTCAAGTCCAGAAGGGGAATCGGGGCGGACGCGGTGGTAAGGTCGGTCATCTGTTGCTCCCAGGACAAGGAATCGGCAGCGGCACCGCGGAACCCGTTGTTCACGCTGCGAACCGTCGGCACCAAGGAACCGGGCGGCCGGATCAGCCATCGCCCGACACGACCGCGGAGCGCCCGTGTATAGAGCGAACCAGACGGGTTTGCAAGATGGGGATCGGGGAATCGCTCGTCGCCTGCCGGGAGGGGGACCCGGCCGGCGGTCAGCCTTCGATCGTCCAGAGATCACCGCTCGTGAGGAGGTCTTCAAGCGTCCCCCGCCCCTTTTGCGCGATGGCCTCGTCGATTTGCGCTTTGACGGCGCGGTCGAAGAGCGGCCGGTCGACACATCGGAAGACGCCCATCGGTTCGGGAAACTCTGGGTAGTGCATGCGAGTCAGGAGGTAGGCGAGGCTCGGCTGCGGCATGCGCTCATCATGGAAGAGGAGGTCGTCCTCCTTCACGGTGCCGTCGGCCAGGGAGACGATCTCCGGGTCGAGGCCGTGAAGCCGGATGCCCTTGTCCGAGTTCTTGCCGAAGACCAGCGGTTTGCCGTGTTCGAGATAGAGCGTCGTGTCCAGCTTTTGGTCCCGGTCGGTCGCGTACTCATAGGCGCCGTCGTTGAAAATGTGGCAGTTCTGATAGATTTCGATGAACGACGTGCCCGGGTGTTCCGCAGCCCGTTTCAGGACCATTTCGAGATGCTTGGTGTTTCGGTCAATCGTCCGCGCCACGAAGGTCCCTTCGGCGCCGATCGCAACCGAGAGCGGATGAATCGGGTTGTCCACCGAGCCCATCGGGGAGGACTTCGTCCGCTTGCCCAACTCGGAAGTGGGCGAGTATTGCCCCTTCGTCAGGCCGTAGATCCTGTTGTTGAACAGGAGGATGTTGATATCGAGGTTCCGCCGGATCGCGTGGAGCAGGTGATTGCCGCCGATGCTCAGGCCGTCGCCGTCGCCCGTGACCACCCAGATGGATAGCTCTGGGTTCGCCAGTTTGATGCCGGCCGCGATGGCCGGGGCGCGCCCGTGGATCGAGTGGAAGCCGTAGGTGCTCATGTAGTAGGGAAACCGGCTTGAACAACCGATGCCGGAGACGAAGACGATGTTCTCGCGGGCAATGCCGATCTGAGCCATCACCTTCTTGACCTGGGCCAGGATCGAATAGTCCCCACACCCGGGACACCATCTGACATCCTGGTCACTCGCGAAATCCTTCGCGCTTAATTGCGGCAGCGTCTCGGTAGCCATGGAATCTTCACCCATTTGCCAGAAGCTCGTTGATCTTCGTCTCGATTTCCGAAATCAGGAAGGGTTTGCCTTGAATCTTGTCCAGGCCGATCGCATCCACGAGGTAGTGTGCCCGGATCATCAGCAGGAGCTGACCCGCGTTCAATTCGGGGATCAGCACCTGCTTATAGTTCGCCAGAACGGCGCCCAGGTTCCGCGGGAAGGGATTGAGATAGCGCAGATGCGCGCAGGCCACCGCGCGACCCTGCCGCTGGACGCGTTCGACGGCACTGCGGATCGCGCCGGCCGTGCCTCCCCAACCCAACACCAGCAAATCCCCCCGCTCCGGCCCCAGGACCGCCTGCTCGGGAATCTGGTTCGCAACGTTGGCAATCTTCTTGGCCCGCGTCATGACCATGTGCTGGTGGTTTTCCGCGTCGTGGTTGACGTTGCCGGTCACATCCTGCTTCTCCAGGCCGCCGATCCGATGTTCGAGACCGGGCGTGCCCGGCAGGGCCCACGGCCGGACGAGGTCCTTGTTTCGAAGATAGGGCAGGAAGCCCCCGCCGTTGCCGTTGTTTTCCGCGGGATGTCGCACCTCGATTCGCGGAAGATCCGACACCTTCGGAATCGCCCAGGGCTCCTCGCCATTGCCGATGTAGCCGTCGCTCAGGAGAATGACAGGGGTCATGAACTGAACGGCCAATCGACACGCCTCGATGGCGGCGTCGAAGCAATCGGCCGGTGAACTGGCAGCGAGCACGACAACCGGACACTCACCGTTTCGGCCGAAGACCGCCTGAAGCAAGTCTGCCTGTTCGGTCTTGGTCGGCAATCCCGTGCTCGGGCCGCCCCGCTGCACGTTGATGATCACGGCCGGCAACTCGGTCATGACGCCGAGCCCGATGGCCTCACCCTTGAGCGCGAGGCCGGGCCCGCTCGTGCCCGTCACCGCAATATCACCGGCAAAGGCCGCGCCGAGCACCGCCGTCATGGCCGCGATTTCGTCCTCGGCCTGAAAAGTCTTGACGCCGTAATGCTTGTACGCCGCCAAGGTATGGAGGATGTCGCTGGCGGGGGTGATCGGATAGCTGCCGTAGAAGAGCTCCTTGCCGGCGAGCTGAGCCGCGGCAATGAGGCCGAGCGAGACGGCCTCGTTGCCGGAAACCCGACGGTAGCGGCCCGGCGGCAGACTCGCTCTCGACACCCGGTAACTGCTGTGGAACAGCTCACACGTCTCTCCATAGGCATGGCCCGCGGTCAACACCTTCTTGTTGGCGTCGGCCACGGCCGGACTCTTGCCGAATTTCGCGTCGATCCACGATGAAATCGGTTCCAACGGCCGGCCGTAGAGCCAGGACACGAGGCCCAGCGCGAAGAAGTTCTTGCACCGATCGATCTGCTTCGTGCTCAATCCGGTGTCTTTCAGAGCTTCGCGGGTGAGCCGGGAGATCGGCACGCGATGCACCTTGAATCGCCGCATGGAGTCGTCATCGAGCGGGTTGCCTTCGTAGCCGGCCTTGCGGAGGTCCGTCTTGCCGAACGCATCCTCGTTGACAATCAGAAGCCCGCCTTCTCGAACATCGCCGATGTTGGTCTTCAACGCCGCGGGGTTGAACGCGACGAGCGTGTCCACGCGGTCGCCCGGGGTGTGAACGTCATGACTGCTGAAATGGACTTGAAACCCGCTGACTCCGGCCAGCGAGCCGGCCGGCGCTCGAATCTCAGCCGGATAGTCCGGAAACGTGGAGATGTCGTTTCCGAAGATCGCGGAACTGCGTGTGAACTGCGTGCCGGTCAACTGCATGCCGTCGCCGGAATCACCGACGAAACGGACCGTGACATCGCTCAGGTCCTCGACGGGTTTATGCGCCGGTGTGGTGCTGATTGTTTTTGGTGTTGCCTCGGTGGTCTTCTGCGTCATGGTTGAGTAACCCATCATTCAGAAGGCGGCCGCAGCGCCGATGCGATTCGGCCCCGCCGCCGTCCGTCACTTGTGGATTCTAGGTCCGAAGAACATGAACTGCCGGTCTCCGCCTGGCGCGGTCTCCGCTCTTGGGGATGAGGGTACCGCAACGGCCCACCCATCCTTGTCGGCTATCTGGCAGATTCGGATTGATGAAAGAAGAGACACGGTCGGTGCCGATTGTCGCCTTCCACGTTTGCACCGTGTGCCGGGTGCGGTGGCAGGTGCCTCGAATCCCCCCGGGTTGCCTTTTCGCCCCATCCGACCGACACAGGCGCTCCCCCGCGCGGCGGGCATCCATACCAGGATACAGCCGCCCATATGACAATGCCAGCCCCACCGACCGCGCGAGTCCGTTTTTTTTTGTGCTCCGCGCCGGGATCGTCGCCGCCCCGTTCAGAGCGGCAACCGGCCTGCGGCGGTGACGAGCTTGGAGCCCGATCCGCCCGGCGGTCTTGCCCCCACGCGCAACGTCCTCTAAACTCCGCCGAGGCAGGGCGCGGCCCCGGTTTCCACCCGGGCACCGCAGCCCCGTACGACCCGCGGCCGTGGCGGAATTGGCAGACGCGCTGGCTTCAGGTGCCAGTGGGGGCAACCCCGTGGAGGTTCGACTCCTCTCGGCCGCAATCCACTCCTCCCGGTCCACCCCCCTTTCCGCCGCGCGATCTTGGTGAGCGGCTGTGCCCGCTCTCTCACATTCCGAAGATGTGGCCGTTCGGTTGCCCGGCCGATGGCCTCGGTTACAATCGCCCGCGGTTTTGTCGTCTCGGCATTGCGCCAGCGGCCGTCGGGGCGGTCGCGGGATCTTGACCCGTCCTCCGGGTCGGCCGAGAAGCAGGGAGCACTCCAAGATCATGAGCATCCTCGTCAACAAAGACACCCGGGTCATCACCCACGGAATCACCGGTAAAGCCGGTGCTTTCCACACCCAACAGTGCCTGGACTACGGCACACAGGTCGTCGGCGGCGTCGTGCCCGGCAAGGGCGGCACCCGGAGCGAACACGGACTGCCGGTTTTCAACTCGGCCGCCGCGGCGGTCGAAGCCACGGGGGCGAACTGCTCGCTGATCTTCGTGCCGGCCCCTTTCGCCGCCGACAGCGCAATGGAGGCGGCCGCCGCGGGCATTCGGCTCATCGTACTCATCACCGAGGGTGTCCCCACCTTGGACATGGTCCGGGCCGGAAAGTATATCCGCGACGCGGGCTCGACGCTGATCGGCCCGAACTGCCCCGGCGTCATCACCCCGGGTCAGGCCAAGATCGGGATCATGCCCGGCTACATTCACCTGCCGGCCAACGGTTCAACGCGGAACGTCGGCGTGATCTCTCGAAGCGGCACCCTGACCTATGAAGCCGTCTGGCAGTGCACGACGCGGAAGATCGCCCAGACGACCTGCGTGGGCATCGGCGGCGACCCGATCAAGGGACTGAACTTTGTCGAACTCCTCGACATGTTCGAGCAGGACCCGCAGACCCACGGCATCATCATGATCGGCGAGATCGGCGGCACCGACGAGGAACAGGCCGCGGCACACATTCGCGAACACGTCTCGAAGCCAGTTGTCGCTTTCATCGCAGGCCGGACGGCTCCGCCCGGCAAACGCATGGGCCATGCCGGTGCGATCATTTCCGGCGGACAAGGTACGGCCGATACCAAGATCGCGGCGTTGAAGGCGGCCGGCATCCACGTCGCCGAGTCCCCGGCGGACATCGGCCTCCGGATGGCCGAAGCGCTGGGCACTTGAGCAAGTTCCTGAGCGGACGCACCTTTCGACCGCCGCCCGTGGCGGTGGTGTTTCGTTGAATCCGAGGTCTCTACAGGGCGTGGCCGGATGACGCTGCTCGCTGTCCCCATCTTCGGAGAATCTCTCGACCAGATCCGCAATGAACTTCGGACCGCAGTCCGCCTCGGCGCCGACCTGATCGAGCTTCGTCTGGACCTGATGCCGACCATCACGGACGACGACGTCCGGACCCTCTGCGAGGAGCCTCACGGCGATGTCTTGAAACTGTTGACGATCCGGTCGGCCTCCGAGGGGGGACAATGGAGCGGGATCGAGGGCGAGCGCGTCGCCCGTCTGGTTTCCATCGGGCCGCTGTTCGACTACGTCGACGTGGAACTGGCCGCGTGGCGGTCTCTGACCGAGGCGGATCGCGCGGCGCTCTCGGCCGCGCCGCGGCGCGGTCTCGTGCTCTCGCGCCATGATTGTCGCGGCCGCCCGGCGACACTCGAAGCCGACCTGTTGCGCATGCTGGAAACGACGGATTGCAGGGTCCCCAAGCTGGCGTGGAGCGCACGCACGATCCGCGACAGCTTTGAAGCCTTCGAGCTGATGCGCCTGGCGGCGCCCGGCGGCGGATCGCCAGCGGGCAAGCCCGGCATCCTGATCTGCATGGGAGATGCGGGCATGATGTCCCGGGTGCTGGCGAAGAAGTTCGGCGCCTTTGCCACGTTTGCCGCGCTCGGAGCGGGGCGTGAATCCGCGGCCGGACAAATCACGATCTCCGACCTGAAGAACCGGTATCGCTGGGATCGAATCGACACACACACCAAGGTCTTCGGCATCATCGGCGATCCCGTCGTCCACTCCCTGAGCCCGCAGGTTCACAACGCGGCGTTCGAGAAGACCGGGCTGAACGCCGTGTACCTCCCCCTGCACGTCAGCGACAGCTACGAGGCTTTCAAGGCCTTTCTTGTCGAGGTCCTGGCAAGACCGTGGCTGGCATTTCGGGGATTCAGCGTGACGATGCCCCATAAGGAAAACGCCCTGAGATTCCTCCGTGAGACGGGCGGATCGGTGGACCCGATCGCAACCGGTGTCGGCGCCGTCAATACGCTCAACCTTGAGTCGGACGGTTCGATCGCGGGGCACAACACAGACTACGAAGGCGCGCTGAGCGCGATCACATCCGGCCTGAATCGCGCGGATCGGGCCCTGGCCGGCCTGAAGGTCGCCGTCCTGGGCGCGGGCGGCGCCGCGCGGGCGGTCGTGGCCGCCCTCACCGACCACGGCGCTCGCGTGACCGTGTTCAACCGAACTGAGGAGAAGGGAGCGGCGCTCGCCGCGGAATTCGGCTGCGCGCACGCACCGTGGATCGATCGACCCGGCTCCGCCGCCGAATTGATCGTCAACTGCACCAGCCTGGGGCTCGGGCCCGAAACCGAGGCCTCACCGCTGGAGGACGAGGGACTCCGACCCGGCGTGACGGTCTTCGACACGATCTACAACCCCACTCGAACCCGCCTCCTTCGCATGGCTGAACAACGCAACTGCGGGACCATCGATGGGTTGACCATGTTCTCGGCCCAGGCGCGAGCCCAGTTCAAGGCTTGGACGGGCCGAGACCTACCTGCCGACTTCTTCCGGAACGCAGCCCTGGAGGGAGCGGCCGAGCCGCAGGGCCGCAGGCACACGGTCGATTGACGGGGGCGGCTCATTGACTCAGGATTGGCTTCTGGTCAAGATGCCGCGTTGATCCCGAGGTATGGTGAGACCCGGAAGACCCAGACGAGGCGATCCGCGAATCGATGAAGTTGCTCTACACGTCAGACTTGCACGGCAGCGAGACGCATTACGAGCGGCTACTCGCCGTCGCCGAGTCAACCAGACCCGACTTGGTGGTCCTGGGAGGCGATTTGCTCCCGGATGACTCGGCCCTCCAGCCGGATCGCCTGGGGCACGGTCAGCCGGAGTATGTCCGGACGCGTTTCCGGCAGATCGTCGGGGATCTTCGCCGAAGCAGCGGCTGCAAGGGGGTCCTGCTCATCTTCGGCAACCACGACTGGGGCAGTTGCGTGCCCGCGATGGGGGAATTGGCCAGCGAGGGCTTGGTCTCGATCCTGAATCCCAAGGAGCCCCTGCAGATCGACGGACTGAGCTTCTTGGGCTATTCGTGCACGCCGCCGACCCCCTGGTTCGTCAAGGACTTCGAGCGTCTGGATCAACCCGGCGATCGCCCTCCCCTGCTCGGCGGAGCCCTGTGGGATGCGCGATTCTCCCGGCCGGTCCAGCATGGCGCGGCTCATCTGTACGAGATCGCACCGAGCATTGCGGAGGATCTTGCCTCCGTCAAAGAACCTGCGGCGCCCTGGGTCTTCGTGGTTCACGCGCCGCCACACGCGACGCATCTCGACCGCGCCTACGGGAATCACTCCTACGGTTCCAAAGCGATCCGCGAGGCCATCGAACGACTTCAACCCCTCCTGTCGCTCCACGGCCATATCCATGAGTCGCCGAAGGTCTCGGGGCACTGGCGGGACGCGCTCGGCGAGACGGTTTCCGTCAATCCCGGCCAGGAGACACTGACTCTGAATTACGTCCTCGTCGATATCGACGTGGCCGAGAAAAACCTCTCCCGCATCGAGCACGGTCAACAGTCGTGAACTTCTTCCTCGCCGGATCCCGGGGCAGCGGCAAGAGTACGGTCGGCCCACTCGTGGCCAGACGGCTGGGTTGGACCTACCTTGATCTTGATGAAAAGATCGCCGATGAAGCGGGTTGCTCGATCCGTGAGGTCTTCGCCCGCGAGGGTGAGGCGGGCTTCCGCATGCGCGAAAAGGCCGCCTGCCAACAGCTCCGCCGGCTCAAGCGCCATGTCGTCGCGCTCGGCGGCGGCACCCTGACCGACCCTGAGAACCGGGCGATGCTGAGGCGGGCCGGCAAGATCATCTGGTTGCGGGCACCCGCTGCGGTGCTCTGGGCTAGAATCCAGCAGGATCCCGATTCCTCGAAGAATCGACCCAATCTGACGGCCGCGGGCGGACTCTCGGAACTCGAAGCGATCCTGGCGCAGCGGGAGCCGCAATACGAGGCCGCCGCGCACCACGCGATCGACACGGTCTCGAGCTCGCCGGCCGAAATCGCCGAGGCGATCGAAATCTGGTATCGGGCCAACGATACGCCGTCACCCTGACCGAAACCTCGGCAATCCACGGCGGAGGTGTCCAGAGTCTTGCAGTCCGCCAATGACTGGATCATCCCCATCGCCCTCTTCGGCGCGATCGTCGGGAGTTTTCTCAACGTCGTCATTTTCAGGCTCCCTCGCGGCCTGTCGATCGGCAAGCCGAGCTGGTCCTTCTGCCCCCACTGCGGCAAGCAGATCCGGCCGATTCACAACATCCCCGTGATCGGCTGGCTCGCCTTGCGCGGGCGATGTCGTGATTGCCGGGCACCGATCGGCCTGGTCTACCCCGTCATCGAGTGCGCCACGGCGCTCTTGTTCGTCATGGTCTGGGACGCCCTGTTCCTCGCGGGTGCCGTGCCGGGGATGGAGGCGGCGGTTCCCGCACGAGATTGGCCGATGGCGATCGCCTATCTCACGCTCTTTGCGGGTCTTCTCGCGACGGCGGCGATGGATATCGAATCGTACACGATCGATATCCGAGTCTCGATTCTCACGATGGGGGTCGGTGTCGCCTGCCACGCCATCCGCGGGCTTCCTTCGGTCCTAGACACAGCAGACATCGTAACAACGGCGACGCCGGCGACGGCCATGCCCACCGGCCTGTTACCGGCCGCGCTTTGCGTGATCGGCGTGGCGGTCGGGGTGACGTGGTGGTTGACCGCGCGCATCGGAAGCCACCTGCTCGCCAGGCAAAGCGACGGATCGGCGCAGGACGTCGAATCCGAGGCAACAGCGGGGATCGATCCGCCGGACGAGCCGCCGACCTTCTACCGCAGCGGCGAGACGACACGGTTCCGGCCGGGCATCGTCGTTATCTTCTCGGCGTTGATCGTCTTTCTGATCGGGTGGCAAATGGCCGCGCCGGAGCCGGCCCACTCAGCAAACGACGCCCTGGCGGCCGGTTGGCCGCGGGGCCTGCTCGCCTGCTCTGTGTTCATGCTCCTGCTTCTGTCCGCGTCTCTTGTTCACCGAGAGGCCGACGATCAGATCATCCAGGACATCGAATCGGAGCGGCAGGGCGCCAGATCGATGGTCCTTCGAGAATTGGCCTGGTTCCTGCCCGCCCTCCTCGCCGGCATCGGGCTGTTCGCCTATGCAAGGGCCAGCGGCAAGGTGACGATGGATCTGTCGCAGTGGCCCGGGCTGCCGGATGCCGATTCGAGTTGGCTGCCGCATCTCCAGGGCGCTTGCCAAGCGGCCGCCGCGATGACCTTCGCGGCGGCACTGGGGTGGTCCGTTCGGATTGCCGGTACCCTCGCATTCGGCAAGGAGGCCTTCGGGACCGGCGACATCTACATCATGGCCGCCATCGGTGCGGTCTGTGGCTTCTGGGCCGCCCTGTTCGCGTTCTTCCTGGCCGCCCTGCTCGCGCTGGTCGGCGTGCTGGTGACGCTGTTCCGAAAAACCAGCCGAGCGGTCCCATTCGGCCCCTGGCTGGCCTTGGGGGCCTGCGTCGCACTCTGGGTCGCCGGCCCCCTCTTGGGCTACTTCAGGCCCGTCGGAAGGATGCTGTGGTCCATCCTCAGCGGCCTGCCGGTCTGGCAACTCGATGGCTGAGCAAGCCTCCCGGAATCGACGTGCAGCGCAGTCCGGGTGACCGAGCGGCGCTCAAATCACAAGCTCGCCCAATCGCGCGGCACCGAGCGCCCGGCGCGACCGCATCCGGTCAAACCACCGAAATGCCGTGGATTCCGTTGACGAGACGGCTACGTTCTGGTATGAACCCGGTGTCAGTGCGTTCAGGGTCGTCGTCGACTTTGCGCGGCGCAAGCGCCGTCCGTAGGCGTTTGTTTCAATTGTGGAGGATTCAGCCATGACACGGATGACACGCAATCTCAGCGCGTCTCTCCCCTTCCTCGCTCTGCTGGCCCTGGTCGTCACAGGGTGCGGCCCCAGCAAGGAACAACTGAAAATCGAGGACCTCACTTCGGAGAACGACCAGCTCAAGAACGAGCTGAACGATCGCGACCGGCAGCTCAACGACGCCATCGCCCGCGAGAACGAGGCGCGGAGCACGATCGACGAGCTCAATCGCGAGCTGGCTTCGCTGCGGGCCGACGCCAAGAAGAGCAAGAAGTCCGGGGACTGGGTCATCACCGATTCGTTCGCCATGATCTCGGTGCCCGGTGAGCTGCTGTTTCCTTCCGGCAAGGCGGTTCTCACCCGCAGCGGCCGGCGGAAGCTCGCCACGATTGCCTCCGACATCCGCGCCCGATACCCGGACCGGGACATCTACGTGTTCGGCTACACCGACAACGAGCCGATCCGAAAGAGCAAGTGGAAGGACAACTGGGAACTCGGCGCGGCCCGAGCCCTGACCGTCGTCCGCGCGATGAGCGAGTACGGCATTCCCCCAAGCAATCTCGTCCAGGCCAGTTGCAGCAAATACCGTCCGAAGGCCAACAACTCCACCCCGCAGGGTCGGGCGAAGAACCGGCGCGTGGAGTTCTACGCGATCAAACGCGCCGGCGGTCCCCTCGACAACACGAGCGCCCGAGCCAACGGCAACGACTGAGAGCGCGTCCTGAAACCTTTGTGGCACGGGCGTCCCGCCCGTGTCCGCACCGCCGAGACGGCGGTGCCACAAGACTCTCAGGACGCCCTCCAGGGCCTCGACGCCCCTTTTCTCTCGCGGGCGGGCCGAAGGCAGAGCAAGCAAGGCTTCCGCCAAGCCACGCGTACGACCGAGCGTGCCCCCCCGGGAAACGGGCAGTCCACTGGGAGGCCTACCCGGCTGATTGGAGGAGGAGGCGACGGCGTCCGACCACGGCCCGGGTTCTGTTGCGAGGCGGTTCGTTTCGATGATCGCAATTCTGGATTGTGAGGGCGCGGAGGCGGGCGGCGTCAAGCGGGCGCTGGACGGGCTCCAAGTCGACGCGATTCCGGCGGACGCGGCCGACGCGATCGAGCGAGCGTCGAAGATCATCCTGCCGCACAGCCGATCTCTCAGCCTGACCGTCGCCGCGATGCGAGATCGCCAATTGGTCATGCCGTTGCTCCGGGCGATCGACCGGGGCCGTCCCGTCCTGGGCATCTCGGCGGGTTTCCATCTCCTGTTGGACGTCAGTTACGAAGAAGGCCAACACACCGGCCTGGGGGTTGTCCACGGCGCCGCCAAGCGACTCGACTTCGGTACGCATCCAGCGGCGAAGCACTTCTCCATCCCACACCAGGGTTGGAACCAGGTCCGATGGTCGGTGGAATGCCCGCTGACGGCCGGCCTGCGTTCGGGCGAGTACTTCTACTTCGATCATTCCTATTTCGGTGAACCGCTGGATGAGCGGCTCGTCGCGGCCAGTTGCACGCACGGCGTCGAGTTCTCGGCCATCATCTGGAAAGACCACATCTTCGGCACGCAGTTTCTCCCCGAGCGGTCGGACGATGCCGGCCGGGCCCTGCTCACCAACTTCGCGGCGATGTGACAACCGCCCGACGCGCAGAACCCAGGCCTGAAAGGAATCGGGCCGAAGCCGCGCGGCGGTCAATCAGATTCGGCGTCTTCGTCAACCTTGGCGATGTGCCGCCCGTCGTCGGCGGTGCTGTCGGGGTGACATGCGGGACAGGGTTTGCGGCCGTCGGCGAGGGCCGCATCAAGCGTCTCATAGGTCACCAGGTTCGACGCGAAGATGCGGCGGGCGCCGCAATTGCCGTCCGGCCTGTGAAACACCTTGCCTCGTTTCGAGGCGACGAACTTGAAGGCCGCCCCATCGAAGACTTCCGGCCAGGGGACGCGCAAATCGGCCGCGGCATTCCGCCGCGGCGGCGAGGATTCGCCGCCGGCGACCGACTGGACGTCTCCGGCCGCCTCGGCGAGCCCGGCGACACCTTGCTGAGGAGCTTCGTTTGCGGGCGCGGCCGGTCGGCGGGTCGATTCGGGCGGGGGAGACGGCGGACGGACGGGTGGATGGCTGGCCTCTTTCCACGCGGCCGAGGGCAGCCGGAACCGAGCCTCGCGATCTTGCAGGCTGAGGGCGTAGTTGAGGGCGAAGTAGATCCCGAAGATGACGCCGATGAAGGCCGCCGCCACCGCGATGGACACGCCGGTCTTCCGGCGTTCGCGGATGGCGGCCGGGTCCTCGCCGGCGCAGGCCTCCAGGGCCTCCACCAGCTTCTCGGCGGAGGCGAAGCGCTCAGACGGCTCGACGGCCAGACACTTCCGGAGAAGCCGGGCGCCCTTCTGGGTCAGCCCTTTGATTCCACGCAATTCAAACTCGGGCGGGTTTCGATGAAGCGCCAGGATCGCCGACCGCGACTTCGCGTGAATCTGCGGCTTGCCGGTCAAGGCATACAGCATGACGAGCCCGAGGCTGTAGAGGTCGCTCTGGGCGGTGGTTTCCTGGCCGCGTGCGGTCTCCGGCGCGATCCACCCGAGGGACCCCACTGCCTTGCCGCGGAGCCGCTCGCTGACCTCTTCATGGCTGACGTCCGCCAGACCGAAGTCCATGAGCTTCAGGTGGCCGTGGGCGTCGAACATCAGGTTGCTGGGCTTGATGTCGCGATGGATGATGCCGCGCCGGTGCGCGAGGGCGAGGGCCTTGGCCGCGCCGATCATGAGCTCGAAGAGCTTCCGCGGCGCAATCGGGCCGTTTCGATCGACATACTCCTTCAGGGTCCCGCCCTCCATCAGCTCGAGAGAGAGGAAGACATGCCCCTGGTCTTCGGCGACTTCATATATCGAGACAACCGAAGGGTGCTGCAGCTTGGCGACCGCGCGTGCCTCCTGCATGAACAGGTCGAGGTTCAGGCCCCGCTTCGAACTCTCTTCGCGCGTACGATTGAGGATCTTGAGGGCGACATCCCGCCGCAGCGAGTCGTCGTGCGCCCGCCAGACGACGCCCATACCCCCATGGCCCAGGAGGGACGTAGCGCGGTACCGGCCGATCTCCTTGCCCGCCCAGCTCATATCAATGGCGACTGAACTCGAACCGGCGCTCGGCGGCAGATCCTCGGCCAGGCCCACCCGACCGGAATCGGACGGCGCTTCGTCCCGGCGCGTTCGCAAGGCGCGAAGCTCATCACGCGAGACCTCTTCGGCTCGCCACTCATGACGGCACTGTTTGCACGTGAGACGCCGGCCGAGAAGCCGGACACTGATCTTGTAGCCCTGCTTGCACCGCGGGCACAACACTGCCACCCGCTGCTCAGGCGATCGGTCCTTGCTCTCGCGTGATCGAATGGCCATTCCGCGCCTCAAACATCCCGCCGCAACCTCAATTGAGAGGCCGCCTCTCCTAAGGAATCATAGGCCGCCGACGCGAGAACAGAAGGCCCGCCATCCCGAAGGTTCGAGGCTTCGTCCGCCGGGGAGACTTAGAGGACGATCCGGGCGTGATCTCAGTGGTCTGGACACCCACCGTTCCCGTGCGGCCCGTTGCCGCCGTCCGATAGCTCCGGCCGACCCCCCTGCCCTCTCATTCCCCTGAAACTACATCTTGATGCGTAATTGTTTCAGGAAACCCAGCAGGACCGGCCGAGGGAGGGCGGGAAGACCGTATCCGGTGAGGTCTTCCGTCATCAGTTCGTCCAGGATTTCGCCCACCCGCTGCTTATGGTCGGCCAGTTGGCGGGTCAAACCGCCGGCCTTTTCGAGGTCGCCTTTGCTCATGGCCTCGATAAAGTGGACGACCAGCCGGGTCAATTGTTTTCGGCTGAGGGACTCGGAAGGCGTCGCGAAGGCACGCACGCCGGCCTGTCCGGTCCGCGGCCGGGTCTGGCCCGGCGCGGCTTTCTCGTGGGCGAGGCTTCGCTGGAGGGACAGATCCTCCGCCACGGCCTGCCTTCGATGCCGTTCCCACTGTTCATCGAGGGGCACCAGGGGCAATTCGCCCGCCTCGCCCTCCGGCAACGGGATGTAGTTCGCGCCGCCGCAATGCGGACACTTGCCGGTTCGTCCCCCGGCGTCGCCGGGCGCCCGGATCATCTTGTTGCAATGTTCGCAGCGGAACTCAATGGCCACGGCCAGACTCCGAGCGGCGCGTCAACGGACGCTGCTTCGGCGTGCGGGGGCCCGAATCGTCACCATGAGACCCACCGGACTGCTTGCGGGCCCGCCACAACAATCGTACCGGTATTTCGTCGAACGGTAAAGTCTCCCGCAGCCGCTTCTCAACGAATCGCCGCCACTGCTCCTTGACGAGGGCGGGGTTGTTCACGAACAGCACAACCGTCGGCGGACAGATCGAAACCTGCGTGGCGAAGTAGATCTTCGGCTGGACGCCATGTCGATCCGCCATCGGCTGGTGGGCGGCGACGGTTTCCTCGATCGCCCGGTTGAGCTGTCCCGTGGAGACGCGGATGCGGGCCTGCTTGAAGAGACTCTCCGCCACGTCGATCGTGGATTGGATGTTGCGCGACTCTGTGGCGGTGGTGAAGGCAAGCGGCGCGTAGGCGAGATGGGGCAGTGTCTTCTCCAGATAGTCGGCATATGCCTCGGCCCCGGCGCGACCCTTGGCCAGATCCCACTTGTTCACCACAAGCACACACGGCCTGTACTCATTGACGATGATCTGCGCCAGTTTTTTGTCCACCTCGCTGACCGGAGCCGTCGAGTCGACCAGGAACAGGATGACGTCCCCGCGCCGGATTGACGCCAAGGCCCGGTGGTATCCGTAGAACTCGATGCTGGTCTTGTGCTTTCGCTTCTTCTTCAGGCCGGCGGTGTCGATGGCCAGAAACTGACGACCGCCTTTCTCGAAGCGAACGTCAACGGAATCCCGCGTCGTGCCCGGCACCTCGCTGACAATCACGCGATCCTGCCGTGCCAGGGCGTTGATGAAGGTGCTCTTGCCGACGTTGCGACGGCCCACAATCGCGACCTTCATGGTCGGGTCCGGCGGCCGATCGCACGCGGCGTCCCCCAAGGCCTCCAGGATGCGTTCCAGCAGGTCACGCCGATGGTGGCCGTGCAAGGCCGAGACGCAGATCGGCATGCCGTAGCCGAGACGAACGAGCGTCCCGGCCTGCTGCTCCTGGACGCTCGAGTCGGCCTTGTTCGCCACGAGCAGAACGGGGGGCTCGACGGCCCGCAAGAGTCGAGCCACTTCCAGATCGAGGGGGCTCAGGTCTTCCAGCAGATCGACGACAAACAGAATCAGGCTCGCGCCGGCGATGGCATAGCGAATCTGGTTCTCGACGTGCTCCGTGAGGTCGTCATGGTCTTCAATGCCGTAGCCCCCCGTATCCACGACCTCGAAATACCGGTCTTCTACTTCGACGACGGCGCTGACGCGGTCGCGCGTGACCCCCGCGGTCGGATCGACGATGCTGATCCGCCGCCGCGCGAGCAGATTGAGCAGCGAGCTTTTTCCCACGTTCGGGCGGCCGACGACGGCGATCATGGGTAAGGACATGCTTCGATTCTACGCGGTTGTCGATGGGTTTTCACATCGGCCCGTCGATTGGGAGGTGGATCGAACTCCGCCGGGCGACCCAGGCGTCGCAGACAACGCCCGTGAAGTGCGGCCCGGAGGCCCTCGGGAGGGAGCGGGAATTGGTCCGGTTGCGTGCGTCAGGCCGCGAGGCGCAGGATATCGGCCAGGAAGTCCAGGCCGACGCCGAGGGGATTGGCGGCGGGGCCGCCCGGCGTGAGCAGACTGCCGAGCGACAAACCGGTTCCCATCGCGTCGGTGACGGTCTGAACACAACTCAGCGCCCCGAAGGTCATGCCGGTGGTAACGACGAGGGTGACCTTCTTGAAGCGACGGAGCGTTTTGCGAGACATCGCCGGGTCCTCCTTCGCATCGAGCGGGAGGGAAGGGCCGCTGCACCCCGAATCCGTTCAGGCGGCCCATCCAGACGGTCAACGTGATAGTCCCACGAGTGACGGATGTCAACAAGAATCCATAACTGCTTGTCAAGTCGACTATTATGAATGAGCATGGATAGAGGGCCTGTGAGGCCTTCTCGTCCGTGATGACGCGACCGCCTGCCGCGGAACCGCGGACCGCCACGCAACGGAACACGGCAAGACGCAAGGCTGAGCATGACTCGCCGGAAAACGAGACGCCAATCAAGAAACGGAGGCACGGCGCCGCCTCCCGGGGACAGCAGGGGCGGCCGTGCGGTCGGGCCGGTCATCCTGTTGATCCTGGCGGGGTTGTCGGCGTACACGAATAGTTTCTCCGGCGTCTTTTTGTTCGACGACTACGGCCGGATCGTCGGCAACAAGGCCATCGAGCACGTTCTCCCAATCTCAACGCATCTGGCCGCCGCACGCCCCCTCGTCTCGCTCTCGCTGGCCGTCAACTACGCAATCGGCGGATTGAACCCGACGGGCTATCACGTCTTCAACCTGGCAATCCACCTCCTGGCGGGACTCACGCTGTACGGCATTCTCCGCCGGACGCTGCGCCTCGGCCGGTTCGAACACGGGCTGGCGGCGGCGGCCGACCGCGTGGCGTTCGCGGCGAGCCTGCTCTGGCTCGTGCATCCCCTCCACACGCAGAGCGTGACGTACGTCATCCAGCGCGCCGAGTCGATGATGGGCCTGTGCTACCTGCTCACGCTCTACTGCTTCATCCGCACCGCGACAGCCGGCCGGAGCCGTTCCGTCTGGGGCCTCGGCGCGGTGTTCGCCTGCGCCTGCGGGATGGCCTGCAAGCCGGTCATGGTCACGGCGCCCGTGGTCGTCTGGCTTTACGACCGGGTTTTTCTCCGGCGGTCGCCACGCGCGTCGGGACGCGGTCGGGTGGCGGTTCTCCTCGGTCTGGCCGCGTGCTGGATCATCCCCTTCTCGCACGGCGTCGGCCGTGGGCTCGTGCGAAGCGCGACCATCGACAATGCGGGAAGCACCGCCACGGTCGGATTCGCCGTCCCCGGCATCACGCCGATCGAATACGCTTTGACGCAAGCGCAGGTCATCCCACGGTACCTCCGGTTGTCACTCTGGCCCGCGGGGCAGACGATCGACTACGGCTGGCCGATCGTCCGGTCCTGGCGGGAGGCCGCGCTGCCGGGCATGATCGTCCTCGGGCTCCTTGCTGCGACGGGCTGGGCACTGTGGAAGCAACCGGCGATCGGCTTTCTCGGCGTTTGGTTCTTCGCGATCCTCGCCCCGACATCGAGCTTCATTCCGATCAAGGACCCGATCTACGAACACCGGATGTATCTTTCGCTGGCGGCCGTCGCGGTCCTCGTCGTTGTGAGCGGCCGGCGGCTGTCAACGGCGCTCGCGCGCCGACTGGCGCTCCCGGCCGGTCGCCGGACGCTCCTGGCAACAGGGGCGCTTGCAGTCGCGGCCGGGGTGTTGGGGACGGCGACATACCGGAGGAACAACCTGTACCACAGCCGACTCGCGATGTGGGCAGACGTATTGCGCAAGCGGCCTGAGAACGCGCGAGCGCACTCGAACTACGGACTGATTCTATTCAATGAGGGGAAGGTGGAGGAAGCCGTCGAGCACTACCGCCGCGCGTTGGAGCTCAATCCGAACTTGCGGCAGGCGCGCGACAACCTCAGAGGGGTCAAGGATCGGTACTACAACCGCGGCCTTGAATCAAGACAGGCCGGCCGAACGGCCGAGGCCTTGGACTGGTATCGCCAGGCGCGGCGGATTGCCCCGGAGGACCTTCGCATCCGCATCAACCTGGCCAACTGCCTGGTCGATCTCGGCCGGACGGCCGAGGCGATCACCGAACTCCAGGGAGGGTTGGCATCAGCGGAGGCGAACGCGCCGCCGTTACTCCGCGCGCGGGCGGGGTACAACCTGGGCAATACGCTGGTGAGAATCAACAGAATCGACGAGGCGATTGAGGCCTACCGCGCCGCGGTTCGCGCTGATCCGACCTATGCGAACGCCTACTACGGCCTGGGTTGGGCGCTGGAGGCCGAAGGCCGGCCGGATGAAGCGATTACCGCTTATCGACGGGCGTTGTCGATCCAGCCCGGCCACGCTGAGGCGAGACAGGCGCTGGATGCCGCAGCGGCACGACGTGGGCAGCACCGCCCTTAGAAGACTGCGGCCCGGTTTGTCGAATCACAAACCAAGCCGCAGAGTCGTCCGCCTGCCGTTTCCTACGGCGTGTAGGATTCATACACCGCCGAGCTGGAGAACCCGGCGTTGGTCCCGCCGCCGGCGACGTGAATCTGTCCGTTGTAGAGAACCGGAAAGATGCCGTGGCGGGCCGTCGGCATCGGCGCCCCGAGCCGCCACGTGTTCGTCACCGGATCGTAGATGTCCACGCGATTGTAGACGTTGCCGGCGACCGCTCCGGCTCCATCCTGTGTTTCACCGCCAATGACGTAGAACTCGCCGTTGAAGTAGACCGCCTTGCCCATGCCGCCGCGGGCCTGCGGCAAGGGGGCGAGGGTGGAGCCGGGGTCGAGACTGGACTGCCATGTGTCGGTGGCCGGGTCGTATATCTGCACCGTGTCGAACCCGTTGGCCACGACGTTCCCGTCGCCGCTTCCGGGGCCGCGGCCGCCGAAGACGTAGAACTTCGCCCCATCAGTGGCCGATGCGGCGTGATTGCGGCCTTGCGGCATCGGCGCCAGGCCCGCCGTCCAGGTGTCCGTCGCCGGATTGTATCGGGCCAGATCGGTCACGGTGGCGCCATTGACGATGCCGCCGCAGACATAGATTTCGCCGTTGATCAGCGCGCTGGAGGCCGAGCCGGTGGCAAAGGGCATGTCCGCGCCGAAACTCCAACTATCGGTGACCGGATCGTATACCTGCACCTTGCCGCCGCTGCCCGCACTTAGGCCGCCGAACAGGTAGAGCTTACCGTTGATCACCTCGGTCACCTGATGGTTGCCCGCTGTCGGGCGAACGGCGAGTGCCGTCGGCGATGTCCACGTGCCGCTGAGGAAGTCGTATGCCAAGGTGGCGGGACTTGACTCCCCGGTGAGGTACATCTTCCCGTTGATCACGCCGGCGGCCACCTCGCCCATCGCGACCGGCATCGACGAACCGGCCTGCCAGATGTCGCCCGTCGCTCCGCCCCCGGGCGGTTGCAGGTAGCGAAACGCACTCGGCAAGAGCCGCGAGTCTGCGCCAACGGTCACGACGACGTTGACCAGGGCGACCGGCGCGCCCGGATTGGCGGGAACCGTCCCGCGAATCCGCGTCGGGCCGACCGACGTGAGCGCCGCAGGGATGCCGTCGATCGTGACCGTCGTGTCGGCGAGGGTGCCGAAGCCTTCGCCGCCGATGACGAAACCCGTCCCGCCCGTCGCCGGCGCACGCCAGGGGAAGATGTCGTACACGGCGAATCCGGGGGTCGGATCAGGTCGGGCGATCACAACCTTGTTCGATGAGAAATCCATACCGAACAGCACGCCGCCGGGGCCGGTCGTGATGTCGAGGCTCGCCAGACCGACGGGCAGGGTCTGCTTTGAGACGACCGACCGTCCGTCTGCGGCGAGGATGACGCGATAGGTCTCGCCGTTCCACTTCTGCGCCAGGAGATCGCCCCGCATCGCGCCCTGAAACGTGTTCGCGCGGTACTCGACGATGCCGTTCGTCGAAGAAACGAAATCGGTCAGGGCCTGGGTGAAGACACCTGGAACCGATGGCTCCGCGATACCGTGATAGACGTTCTGGCGATCGTCCGTTCGGCCCCGATTCCGGTTCGGATGCCCGTAGTAGTTGCCCGGTTCGATCAGATCGAGTTCGTCCGGAGCGGCCGGGTCGGTCGCGCTCTGCGTGTCGGCAGACATGGAGGCCGGACCGAAGCCGGGGTTGGGACCGTTGTCGGTCGCGTAAACCATGTCCCATGTCGTGAAGACCACGTCGAACGAGTTTCTCAGCCCGGCGCCGAAGACCGTGACATCGACGCCCGGAGCAACGTCGACGATGTCGCCGAAGACCTGGTCGTCGTTCGGCGTCCCGGTCGCGGTTTCCACGTAGGTGATCTGCCCGTTGAATCCCGGCTTTGACAATTCGGCCTTGAGGACGGCACCCGTGAGTGGAGATTCCGGAAGCCCCCCGCTGTTGCAGGCGGGGATGCCCGCATTGGTGTTGCCGCCGACGCAAATCAGCAGGTCGCCGTTGTTGTCGAACTCCAGCCCGTTGACGCCGTGGTCGTGATTGGAGACGGGCAGGCCGGTGATCAGCGGCTCCACCACGTCGAACGCAGGGCCGGTGAGGATCGAGACCTGCCCTGAATAGGGTGAGAAGCCGGTGAAGCACGATCCGCCGTTTGCAAAGAGCTGGCTGTGGGCCACATAGAGCCGGACCGGGTCGGGCGGATCAAACGGGTTGGTCGTTATGCCGAGAATCTGCATGTTCGGCACGCTGGTCAGCGTATTGATGGTCTGTGTCGCGGTGACGTTGTAGGCGTCGTCGAATGTCAGCACCGTGATCTGCCCGCTCGTACTGCCGACATAAAGCCGTCCGTCGGGGCCCCAGGTCCCCGTCGTCGGTTGGGTGACGACGGCGACGTCGGACAGCGTAAAGACGATCGGAGCCGGACCGGCAACCGTGTAATTGAACTGGAAGCTGTTGCTCAGACCGTTGGGGGTTTCGACGGTGACATCCACGAGGCCGACGCCCGGCGGGGAGATCAGGCTGATACAGCTCGGCGTGACAACGAGGTCCGGCCCGCTGATCGGCAGACCGCCCCAGTGGACAACGACCTGGTCGGTGGGGAAGAAGCCGAGTCCCTTGATGTCGATCTGATTCCCGCCGGTCTCGATGCCCTCGGTCGGGGCGGAGTTGATAACCGGCAACATCGCGGTTTCGTCGTGGGTGATTTGCGCGTCGGGGATCGGCGTTTGCGGCCCGGCGCCCTGCGCGTAGGTCACTTCCACCGGCACTTCCGCGGCAACGGCAACCGCGAACCGCGCCTCGACCGCGTGCGGCCCGGCCGCCAGGAGCACCGGCCCCGAGACCGCCGTGCCGTCGACGAACAGGCGCCGATCCGCGCCGCCGGCGGCCTGGAAGGTGTAGGTGTCCGTCGCGGGCAGATCGACCGTGGCGAGAAGACGCAGCATCACGTCGTCCGCGTAGGGCGAGGTGCCGATCAGCCCGGTGACGTTATCCACGCGGAGCGGCGCGGTGACTTCACCGAAATCGGCATTCGTGGGAACGGCATCCAACAACGCCGTGGGGTCGCCGTTTCCTTCGTAATACAAGACGAGCGTTCCTGGAACCGCATCCGGAGCGGCCACGACGAAGGTGGCGGAATCCGTCAAGGTCTCCGGAGGGACATTGTCGTCGTAGATCGTCAGGCTGACCGTGTGGCTGCCGGCGGCGAACCCGGCCGTCACGTCCGCGACGGTCGAGAAGATCGTCCCCGTCTCGCTCCACTCAAAGGCGGTCAAGACATGTCCGAGTTGGTGCGTGTGCGAATCGGAGCCCTTGAGGAAGACATTCTCCACGCCGTCCTGGTCGTAATCCACGACGACGGGCGGCGCCACGATGACAACATGCAGGAAGGGATGGCTCACGGACCCGGCCCCGACGCCGCGCAGACGCACGCGCTGCGCCGGGAAGTTGCCGCCGAACTCCAGCCAAATGTCGTTGTCTTCCAGCTCGGTCGGGAGGAAGAGGACCGGAACCGTCAAGGTCTGCCCCACGGCGACCGGCACGTTGACCGGGATGGTCAGGTCCATGTGGCCGCCGCTGTGGTCCACGCCGGCGAGGGTCACGTGGAAGTCGTGGCTGTCCCCCGTGTTGATGAGAAAGCTCAGGGTCGAGATCGTGACGGGCTCGGTGCCCGCGTTGGTCAGGAGGATATCCCTCGAATCACTCGGCTGCCCGATCAGGACGTTGCCCCATTCGATCAGAGCCGGTGCGGCCTGAAGATCGCCGAGATTCAGGTCGACGATCTCGATGCCGGCGATCTTGGGGTTCTCCACCACATGGAGGAACTCAATGTCGAGCGCCGCATCCGTGACAACCGCGTCAAACTCGGCGACAAAGGCGGCGTCCGCACCGACCTGCGCAAAGACGTCCAGGTCGTCCAGAACGAGCTGGCTCTCCGCCAGGACATCAAACACCCGCGCGCCGATTGAGAACGCGCCGCCCCAGATCTCGGCGAAGTGGAGGCGAACGCGATAGGTGCCGGGGTCCAGAGGAAAGCTGTAAGACATCTCCGCGCCGGAGGCCGGATCGAATCGCTCTGTCTGATAGACCGGGTCTGCCGTCGTGCCGGCGATCGGAGCGGTCGTGGAGAAGACCGCGCCCGTGTTGTAGAAGCCGGTGTCGGTCGTCCAGAGATTGCCGTCGGGGTCGGTGTAATCGGGGCCGCCGGCGTTGACGCGATACAGGACGATTTCGCCGGGCGGCGGCGCAACGCCGATTCCCGCGAGGGCCACCGTGACGTCGGCGGGCAGTTCGCTCGTTGTGACCAGGAGCGTTGCCGTCAACGAACCGACCTGCGCCGGAACAAACAGGAGGTCCAGCGACGTCGATGAGGCGACCGGCACGGTCAAGGGCAGGGCCGGCGGGGTCATCGCGAAGTCATTCGGATTCGCACCCGACAGCGTGAGCGCTGTGATGGTGATGTCCGTCTGGCCGGTGTTCTGAAGCGTGACGCTGGCGACGGCCGAACTCGACCCCGTCGTGACGGAGCCGAAATCAACCGATGGGGGAATCGCCTGCAAGTCCGCGGTTTGAGCCTGAACCTGGAAACTCACCGTGGCGACGGATTCCGGATTGGGGAGCGAGGAACCGTCCGCGCGTACCAATCGCACCTCGATCGAATGTGGGCCCGGCGCGACGGCCGTGAACGTGTGGGACCCCGAAAGCTGAGCCACCGGCGCAGCCGGTCCGCCGTCGAGCGCCACGAGGACGTGATCGGCCTCGGTCAGGTCGCCTGAGGCGATCCATGCCACGGCAACATCACCGGGCGGCACGTTCGCGCCCTCCGAAGGGCTTGTGATCGCCACCGTCGGCAGCGTGCCCACGACGGTCACGCTCACGGTAATCGCGTCCGCGCCGCCGTCCGCGTCCGTGACCACAACGACAAAGCTGTCGGGGGCAAGTTGCAACGGGTCCGGTGCGTAGCAGACGACAGCGTTTGCGCCGTTTTGCCCACCGACGAACGCGGCGCTTCCGGACAGCGGCTGGGTCTGGATCGCCCAGGTCAGCAGGGCATCGTCCGCGTCGAGATCGACGGCCGTCAGAACAATCTGATCCGCCGGATCGAGGCAGTCGCCGTTCAGGGGGACGGTCATCGCAATGGTATCGCCATTCGTGATCGTCGGCGGGATCAGCCCGCCGGCGGATTCGATCTCGATCGCCGAGATTTTTGGATTCTCGACGCCGTGGATAAACTGGATGTCCAGCGAGCCGTCGACAACCTGCGTGACGAACTCGTGCACGTCCGCGGTCAACGCCCCGACGGACGCGACGATGTCGTAGTTGCTGAGAAGCGTCTGGCCTTCGATGGCGACGTCGAAGATTCGGCGCCCGGGGAGCGACCAGAAGATCTCGGCGAAATGCAAGCGCACGCGATAGGTGCCGCCCGGCGCAACCGGAAACGAATAGGTCATCTCCGGCGTCTGCGGCGAATCCCACCGCTCGGAACGATAGAGCTCGTCCAGATTGGTCCCGGCGATCTGAACGGTCTGGGAGATCGACATCGTGCTCCCGAGGTTGTAGAAGCCGGTGTCGGCGACCCACAGGTTTCCATCCACATCGGTGTAGTCACTGCCCCCGGCGTTGACGCGGTAGAGGACCTCGGGTCCGCTGACGTTCAAGGTGATCTGATCGATGCCGCCCTCGCCGTCGTCGACCTGCACGACGAAGTTGTCGGCCACAACCGGGTCGGACGCCGGCTGGTAGCAAACCGTGACGACCGGACCGCTCTGCGCGCCGACAATCGACACCGCGCCGAACAGAGGCTGGGAGACGATCGACCATTGCAGCAGGGCATCGTCGGCGTTGTAGTCCTTGGCGCTGAGAACGATCTCGTTGCTCGGTGCGGGACACGTCTGCCCCGGCAGGACGAACATCGGCAGTGGTCCGTCCCCCTGGAGGATGACGGGGACGAAGTTGCACGATCCATCAAGGAGGAGAAAGACCAGTCCCGTGATGTCGTTCTCATCGACAACGGCGTCGGGGCCGCAGGGATCTCCCGGTCCGCCGATATCCGCGCTGTCGAGTTGTCCCGGAGTGGCCCCGCCGGGATTCAACACCGCATCGAGCAGGCCCGGGATATCGTTCCCGTCGATCTGTCCATTGCCGTCCAGATCGCCCTTGTCCCCGGCGTCACAGGAGGTGACGGTCAAGCCAAGAACGATGATGAACGCGCACCGACTCAGGGCACTTGTACATCTTGTGGGCTGGGCTCGCATGATTCCCCATCCGGAAGGGCATTCACCTGCTGGCTGTTGATGTCGACTATAATGCTTCATTGTACGCGGGCCCCGAATACTGTTCCAACATTGGCGTCCGAAAACGACATGCTTTTCCAAACCATCAGCAAGACAAACAGCGGAAGTGTGCGTTCGTTATCGCGCCGTCTCCGGCGCACGGTTCGCAACGGCCCAGGCTGTTTCTTAGCGGGCGTCGCAACGTTTTGGATGATGAGCGGCTGCACCGATATCTCGTCTCAATCCGACTCCCTTCGGCCCCGGCCCCTGCTGTCGGGCTATGTCCTGGACAACGCCGGCCGAGCAATGGCGGGCGTCGTCGTCACGGCCGATCAGGGCGGGGAGACGGGCGTCACGAACAGCGACGGCTACTACGAGACGCGGGTTCCCTTTGCCTGGTCCGGCAGGCTCATCGCGCGTCGGAGCTGTTTCACATTCGAGCCGCGGGAAGCACGATTCGAACGTGTCGAGTCCGACCTGCGCGACAACAACTTCGTGGCAACGCCGCTCAGCGCGGAGGCTGCCGGTAATCACCCCCCGACTGCCTCCGCGGGCGTCGATCTGACCATCGCCGACGCGAACGGTGACGGCATGGAGCCGATCACGCTTGACGCCGCCGGCAGCTCCGATTCCGACGGGGCGATTGTCTCCTTCGACTGGTTCGAAGGCGGCGAACTGATCGCCGCGGGCCGCTCCGTCACCGTGTCCTTGGAAGTCGGCACCCACGACATCACTTTGCGTGTCGCGGACGACGCCGGGGCAGTCGCGGAGGATACGCTCACGGTTCGCGTCGTCGTGCTCCAGCCTGACGTTCTCTATGTGAGCGTGACCGATCCCGCCGCCTCGGACGACAACCCCGGAACCGAAGCGGCACCCTTCAAGAGCATCCAGGCCGCGGCGGAGACGGCGAAACCGGGCGATACGGTCCTCATCAAGGCCGGCGCCTATCGCCGGCGCCACGTCTCGGTCAATGCCCGCGTGGTCTCCGTGCGAAATCTGCATGGGACGCGCGAACATCCGATCACTTTCACAAACTTCGAGAACGACGCGGTCATCATTTCCGGATCCGCTCCCGACGGCCGACTGACCAGTACGGGCTGGGAGATGATCGATTGCAGTTGGATCGTGATCTCCGGCCTGACGTTTTCCGACTTTGCGGGCGTCGGCCTCGATATTCTGGCCACCAGCGTCGGCGGGTCGCACGACATCACGGTCGAGGACTGCACCGCGACCCGCTGCTCCCAGGGACCGAACAGCTTCGTCGGCGCGCTGCGGGCCATCGGCCCCGTCTTAGACATCACCTTTCGACGGTGCATGGTGTATGACAGCAACAGCGGCATCGTCCTCCGGGAGTCGCCTGTCCAGACGCGCACGACCGCCATGGTCCCGCCGCGTGCCGGCAACAGCGCGCCCGGTACGCCCGCGTGCGGCTATTCGGAAGACATGCCCGAGGCCGAATGGGACGCGTGGCCGGGCTGGATCGAAATCGCCCCGCGCCGGTGCCTCATCGAGGACGGCCTGTTCTTCAACAACCGGCACATCCCCGAGCACAGCGACGGAATCGGCACCCGCTACACGATCGACTGCACGGTTCGCAACAACGTCGCTTTCGGAAACGGCGACGACAACTATGACATGCTCGGCGCGACGCGAATGACCTTCTCCGGGAACATTGCCTTTAGCGCCAATCCGGACCGGACGGCCGAAGGAGACGGCAACGGCATCAAGATCGGCGTGCGCGGCGCCCTCGATTGCCTGATCGCCGACAATGTCTCCTTCGACAACACGCGCATGGGCATCGACATGGGTGACACCGAACGCGGGCGGGTCTATCACAATACGCTCGTCAACAACGGAAGAGGGCATCCCAACGGATTCGGGCTCTGGTTCGAGGGCGGGCGGTCCGCGACGGGTCACTCGGTTCTGAACAACGTCCTCGCGCGTAACGGCCTGGAGACCTCTCGCGGCGACTTCGGCGCCGACAAGCATGTGCGTTTCGCGGCCAGTGACTACAACGTCGTCTCCGACGCAAACAACCACAACTTCGCCGGACCGCTCGGATCACACACTCGAACGCAGACGACGCCCCGGTTCATCGATGAGAACAGGGTGATCGACACGAACTTTCCGCCGGGACTCACGATTGCGCAACGATTGGAGTTCATCCGAACCCAGGTGCGCCAGAAGTTCGGTCCCGCATCCGACAGCCCGCTGATTGACTCGGGAACGGTCATCCCGAACTTCGCCCGGCCTGCAAGCGGCGCGGCGCCGGATATCGGCGCGATCGAGGCCGACTGACGCATCGGTCCGCCGCGCCCAGTGTCTATCGATCCCGCAGAACGGCCTCAAACGCGTCGACCCCAGCCTCGACCGTGTGGCGCTCGAGAAAGAATCGGCGGGCCTTCTTCGAGCAGCTTCGCCAGGTCTCGACTGAGGCAAGCATCGCGCCGATCGCGGAGGACAGGTCCGACACCCCCGACGCCACCACCCCCAGCCCATGATCGGCAACCACATCATCCGGGTCGATCATCGACGCGACGGGCACACCCCGGGACCAGGCTTCCAGGAACACATTGGGAAACCCCTCCCATTCGCTCGTGGAGAGGAGCAGCGCGGCCCGCCTGTAGAAGCGATTCATCTCCGGATAAGGCACGAAGCCGTGAAGGGTGACGTTCGGCAGAGATTCAAGTCGGCGGAGGTGCGGGGCGATCTCGGGCGCGGGCGTTCGTGTGCCTCCCACCACGTCAAAAGACCACTCCGGACAACGGGCGGCCAGCAAGACAAGACGATCGATCCGTTTCTGGCGGGTGAATCGACCCACCCACAGGATGCGTTTCTCGTCGAGGGGCGTATGACCATTGGTTGATGTCGGCGGAGGTCCCGGATCGGCCGCACAACTTGGAACCACCGCGGCGTCGATCCCGAAGTGCTTCGCCAACATACGCTGTTGCGTCCGCGTCTGTGCGATGACGACATCGGCATGCCGCAGCGCGTAGCGATAGAACCAGCGTTCGCGGGTTTGCGGTTTACCGCCCAGCCGTCGGTCGCACTCGGGGTCGTTGGCGATGGAGAGGATGAACCGTTTTCGATTCCGGCAGCACCAGTGGGCGACCTGTCCGCTCTCCACGCCGGCGGTTCGCTGGACATAGACATCGGCGTTCGCGCGGACCATCGCCTCGCACAGGCTGGTCCATCTCGGGTAGAAGAAGCGGAGGCCAGGCCATCCGTCGCGAGACGAACACATCTTGTAAACGCGGATGCCCTCATGTTCGACACCATCGGGTTGTCCGTGATCCAGGGTGACGAAGCTGACCGCATACCCGCGACGCGCGAGTTCCCGGCCGACGAGCAGGCGCTGCACCTCGGCCCCGCCGATGTGGGCCAGGTCTTCGCGACCGGACAGGACGGCGTAGTTGTTGGGGGCGACGAAACAGATGCTGGGCTTATTGTCTGCCATGCCTCATCCAACCGTCGCGCGTGTGTTTCTTCGACGCCACCATCCGGCGCCGGCCAACGCAGCAAAGAGAATCAGCAGCGGATCCAACGGCAAACGAAACCGCGTTTCACCGAAGGTCACGGCGTGCAGCAGTGTGACGAGCACGAGGAAGCCCATGAGATAGGCGACCGCCCGGTCGTTTCGGCAGACGCCACGTTGGCGGCGCGTCGCCCAGAAGAAGAGCGTGCCGCCCAGCAACAATAAGCCGTGGAACGTAAACGCGAAGGTCGCTTTCGAGAGGTGCGGCGTGAAACGCTCCAGAACGACCTGCCCCGCCCGCCGGCGGACCTGACCGGTGCCCAGTGGTACGGGAACCGGTGAATAGAGGGCCAGCGCCTTGACCGCTCCCGCGCGAAGAAAACGCAGGGGATGTTCGCGGATATACCGTTTCGCTTCAGCACGCAGGAACGTGTCAACGGCGAGTTCGTCTTCAGCCGGGATGCCGTTCTCGATAAGCAGTGCGTGGACTTCGGGTGAGTGGAGATCCACATCCACATAGGGATAGATGACATCGGTCGCGGGATTGTTGCCCTGATAGAGATTCAACCCGCCTGTGCAGGTGGGGGCGAACGTGAGTGTCTTGAAATGGTGATACACGTAAACGTGCCAGGGCGCAATCGTGAAGATCAGCACCGTGATACCGATCCCGACGCGCCTGAGGCGCGAGCTCACGCGCGGCCCTCCGCTGTCCAGCACCAGAGCGAAGAGAAACACGGCGATGAGCAAGGCGCCGACCGGTCGGGTCAGGTAGGCCAGTCCCGCGAAAAGCGCCAACAAAACCATTCTCCGCGTCCCCGTCGCGCCGGACAGCAGGATGTAGAAAAACGCCAGCAGAAGCGCGGTGAACAACACCGTCTCGCGCCGGGCCGTGACTTCGGCCTGAAAGCAGATGTCCGTCACGTACAGAACCACGCCCAGCGCGCCGGCGAGACGGTCCTGGAACACGCGGGTCAGCAGCGCGAAGACCAACAGGCCGCAGGCGACCCCCAGACCCAGTTGAATGACCAGCGCGCCGAGGCGCCAACTGTCCTGGAACAACCACATGCACGCGGCAAGCAGGGCGGGATACGCCGGCGGGCGATAGGCGGTCGGCGTATCGCCCGCCAGGGAATAACGGCCGCGTTCCACCCAGTTTCGGGCGATGGTGCTGTAGGATTCGCTTCCGGTGAAGCCGGCCACCAGGCCGTGGGGAGCGGCGCGGTACCACGCGAGCAGACTGAGCGCCGCGGCGAGGAGCAGAACGATCCACAGGGAAGACCGAACGGCAGGCCGCACGTGAATGCGTGAGAGCAACCTGGGTCGATTGTCAGTGAGTTCGAGGCTCAAACGTGTTCTCCGTGAACGCTCCGGATCGCCGGGGTACTTTCACCGTGTCTTCTGCCCAATGTAAACGAGATGCGGGCTCCACCGCGTCTCGACGGCACGACCGCGCAGCAGAAGAAACATGCCGTGGTTCATCAGGTCGCCGGCCCGATCCATAGCGCCGGCGAGTCGTCCGCGAAGCGAGTCCTCCGTTCTCAGAGACACGCCGAAGAACTGGCAGAGCCCGCGATATCCGCAATGCCGCGTTTCAAGGTCGCAGCCCTCGAAGAGGGCCTGGAAACGTCTCAGTCGCATGATGCGGCGGTTGTGCGCTCGGAGCAGGTCTCGCCCGAAGAGCGCGAGAAACGGATAGGCCGCGCTCAACAGGTTCGGAACCGTGCAGACGAGAATCCCCCCGCGGCGCAGGAGCGCGACATGCGCCGCGACGACCGACGCCGGATCATCGAAATGCTCGATGAACCCCCGAGACAGGACCAGATCAAACCGCCCGCGATGGCGCTGCTGGAAGTCCGGTGAGAAGAAATCGGCTTCGATCACGTGAGCGGCATCGAACCCGCTGCGGCGAAGCGCCTCTCGGGTTTGCTCGGCGCCGGTCGGGCTGTATTCCACGCCGAAGGGCTCGTAGTTGAACCACCGGTGAAGTCGGACCAGATTCCGGCCCGGCGCCGAACCGATCTCGATCGCCCGCCAGTCCGATCGCACCGGCAGGTGTGACCGAAATGTCTGCCAGACCAGGTATTCTGCGTAGGATGTTCGTGGTTCCGCCCCGAGGCTGGTGCGGGCCGCGTCGAACAGGCGGCGAACAAAACCCCCGCGCGGTGCGGGCGCCGCCGATACGGCGGCGCCGATTCCCGCGGCGTGTCGCGCGTCCCAGAACTCCCGATCAACCAGCCGATTCACAGCTCGGTTCTCCCCCGCTCGTGTCCGGCCCGGCGGCTGATGATCGCCGTGCAACTCCCCCGCCGGGCAGGAGGACGTGCACTGCCGACGCGGCGGCGCGCCGGGTTCTCCGTCGCAGATCGGCGGGCAGGACCCAACGCCAATACACAAAGGCGCTCAGCGGTGCTCCCGCGCCGACACCCCACACGAGCGATTCGATCGGACGCTGCGCAAGGATCAGCCTTGCCAGCAGCAGACAAGCGGCCCACGGCAGCGAAGCCAGCAGCGGCCCGGGGATGATGCGAGCGATCGTCGCGGCCGGTCTCAGGCCCAACCGGCGGTAAGCGTAGGCGGGCATGAGGATGCCGCCGCTGACGGCCATCGGCACCGCCACCGCGACGGCCGCACCGGACATGCCGAGCCCCATCGGGCCCATCAAGAACCAGCCGAGCCCGACACTCGCCACCAGCGCGCCGAAGTCGTAAACCGCCACCCTCCCGTGGCGGTTCATGCCCAGGAGGATGGAGTAGACGCTCTGCTGGGGGATGAATGCCAGGTGTCCCACGGCCAGAATGGCCAGGACGATCGGCGCCTCGAACCCGGCCCCCATCCATACGTCGAGCAGGGGGCCGCCCATGAAAACCAACAAGAGAACCACCGGCAAAGTCACGTAGAGACCGTAACGCGTCGAGACGATCAGCAACCGGCGCAGCGCTTCGGTGTCTCCTCCGGCGTCGAGCGCGCTGCTCTTGGGGATGAAGACCTGGGCGTACTGCTTCATGAATCGCAACGTATGAACGACGAGCGCCCGTTGTCGTGAATAGACCGCGACCGCCACCGGCCCCAGAAACCAGGCGACCAGGATGTTGTTCAGTTGATAGAGGCTGCCCCTCGCCATGCCCTGCGCCACGGTCTTGCCCCCGTAGACGACGAGTTCCCGCGCAACGGCGCGACGGCACCGCGCAGGGGAAACGCGAAGCTGCGGGCACAGGCGACGGGCCACCAGCACCTTCGCGCAGTCCGCTAGAATCTCGCCGATCAGCACGACGCCGGCGGCCGCAACGATGCCATGACCGGCATAGAGCAGGACGATGATAGCCAGCATCACGGCTGCATCGCGAGCCACCCGGATCACATTCAGCACGTCGAATCGCTCGTAGCCGGTGATGATGGCGTTGAAGAGGCCGCCCGGCAGTTGGAGCGCCGCGCTGATCGACAACAGCATCACGACGAGACCGGCCGCGCGAACAACCTCCGGCGCCGCACCCGGGAGGAGATACGCGACACCGCGGCTGAGACCCATCGCCAACAGGAGCCCCAGTCCGCATGCCACGGAGAGCAACAGGAGCCCGGTGCTGGCGGACGCGTTCAGGGCCGGCCAATCGCACAGCGAACGGTAGCGCGCCACGTACCGGTTCGCCGAGGCGGTGATCCCGAGATTCAGCCATCGGACGTAGAAGACAAACGACCATCCCAGGTCCCAGACGCCGAGAAGTTCGGCGCCGAGGTGCCTGGCGAACAACCGCGGCAACACAAACCCCGAGGCCAACACGAGCAGGTACCAAAGCCAGTTGGCCAGAACGCTCCGCGCTGCCGATGGCGTCGGCGAAGGCTCACCGGGCTCGGGCATCGTTCCAGTGGAGATGTTCTTGATGGCCACGATCAGGTGTACCCGTATGTTCTGTTCCGCTCGCCGGCGACGCGTTCAAAGGTCGCCAGATCCTTCGCCGGCAACAGCGAGCGCCACGATTCGTCCAGGCGAATCTCGCTGCCTGCGCGCAGTCGCATGCTGTTGCCGAGAATGTGATGCTCTACCGCGCGGTAGTCCCGCGCGGCCCCTGACGGATCGACGCCGATGAACGCAAAGATGCGCTCGCACGTCGCCGTGACATCGGCGCAGAGGTCTTCATAGCGAACCGCGAGGAATCCGTCTTGGCCGAGTTCCTCGCCGATCCGCTCGATCTGCTCGTGTGTCTTCGCCCAGTCCGATGCCGCCTCCTCCGCCGAGACACACTTGTTCTTGATCGTCGAGCAGGTCACACCGCGGCCGTCGCGAAGGAGCTGGATCATCCGAACGGCGTAGTCACCGGTTGCCAGAAGATGTCTCAGGCGTACCGGGTCTTTCGAGGCGTCCAGGAAACAGGCGGCCTGCTGGCGGCGGAGCACGGCTTGGATGACGGCGCGGTTGATCGCCGCGATGGTCGAGCGATTGCGCCGGCTCGCGGGCAGGACGGCCATCGCCGCGTCACGGAAACGCTCAAAGGTCCTGCCCCGGTTCCGTGCCCGCGCCAATCGATCGGTGAGCGGATGCGCCCTGAATCGAAAGTCCGTCTCGGGCCGCTCAAGCTCGAATGGAAGCCCCGACTCCCGGACATCCGCACCCACACCGCTCCAGAACGGACAGGCGCGCAGCAGCGCGCCGCACGAACAGCGGTACGTCTCCAGGTCGATCGTCCCCCACTTGAGTTCACCGATCGTTCCGACGGCCGGGTGCGCGTTCAGCAGGAACGTCAGGAGCGTCGAGCCGGAATAACTCGGCCCCGCGATGTAGACTAGATCGATCATGCGTGCCCCGCCGATTCTCGCCGGGCGGTGCTGCCCGCGACGGAAACAGGCCGAAGAGGGGCCGGGCCACTCATGGCGGCTCGGTGTTCGGTTGCGCGGCGCAACCGCCTTTCGGCGGCAAGCCGAAGTGTAAGTCCCCAGACACAAAGATAGGGAACCGTGCTCTGCGTAGGATAGAAGCTCCCTCCCGCCACGCCGGCCGAAAGCACGGTGATGACGGCGCAGATGGCCACCGCGCCGGCAGCGGTGATGAGCCGGTCATGCCCGCCGCGAAGCAGCGAGACCGCCGCGGTCAGCAGGCCGCCGACACAGGCCATACAAATGAGCAGACCCATCGTGCCGGCGTCCATCAGGACTTCGAGGTACGCGTTGTGCGGATGCTGCGGCACGCTGCCGGCCCCCGAGGAGAGGATGGCGTCGTACACATCCGTGCGGAGAATCGAGTAGCGTCCGAAACCGAACAAGGGCGAGCGGCCGATCTGGGCGATGACGTTGGGCCAGATATACGTCGTCCGTCCGGACGAGATCTCGTCCCACTGCTGATGTCGTCCCTGTGTATCAACGCCCGTCAGTACACGCTCCGTCACGCTCGGAACGAAGAGGAGAACGATCAGCAGGACGACGGGAATGAGCAACAGGATGCGGCGCCACTTCAGCGCCCCGAGCACGACCGCGATCATGGCAAACGCCAGAAAGCCGGCCCGCGACTTCAAGGCGACGAACGCGGGGACCGCCAGTACAACCAGTGCCAGCCAGCCGATCCGCTGCCAGTTCCGATTGAGCAGCAGGCAGAGGATCAGCGCCGCCCAGAGGCTGAAGGCCAGAAGCTGCGCCATGTCGTTGGCGAAGAGCCCGATCAGCTTGTCGGTCGCGCGCCGCGCGGAAGCGAAGTCCATCGTGAACACGGCCAGCTTGAGCGACTTGAACATCAGGATTGAGTAGCACAGACCGCTGCCGACGGCCGTGAACAGGGCGAGTTTCAGACGTGTCCGGGTCATCGCCCCGTCAAAAAACATGACGCCGAGGAGCACGTACTTGAGCGGATTGAGGATCGAATCAATGAGGATGTCCTTTGCCGAGGCGGTCTCCGAAATCGGCCCCCGGAACGAACCCATATCCCTCGCGGCGACGAGACCCGATACAATCACGAGCAGGACATAAGAACCGAAGAACAGGACCAACGGCCCCGAGGCCGGCGCACGACCCGGATCCTTGTGCCGCGTCGCCAGCCAGGCCACAAGCACCGCCAGGAATGCGGCGTTCCACGGATTCACCCCGTGAATCCCGAACATCATCGTCGGCATGCTCGGGTGTTGCGTCACGACGGTCAGCAGCACCAGGCCGCACAGGGCCACGAACCAACGGCGCACCGCGACCACCATCAAGGCCGCGACGAACAGATACAACAGGGTCAATCGAATCATGCGTTTCTCAGTCGTGGCCCCGTGAGGCGCTTCGATCCGCGTTTCGCGGCTCGCCGGAGGTCTTCTCCGCCCGGACAACCATCGTTGAGGCCAAGACGCCGGAGAGTACGCCCTCGCGTCTGAGCCGATTCGACAATTGTCGAGCGGCGGTCAACGCGATCCGCGTCCGCCCGAGACGGCCCCACGGTCCGATCGTATTGAAGACGATTTCATCCACCTTCAGGCCCGCCTCCGCCATCAGCCGCCTCGCGCCGCCGGCCGACCAGTGCCGATGCCGATAACCGGCCGCGCTCGGTTGCTGCCTGTCGCGTTGGCTGATCGTGTCTCTGAGGAAGACGGCGATGCGTTCGGCACCACGTTCGAGCTTCAGTATCTTCCGAAACACGCTGCGGCGATTGGGAAACGACACGATCATGCAGCCTCCGCGGCGCAAGGCCGCGACCATCGAGGCCAGGGCCCGCGGAACGTCGGAAACGTACTCCAGCGCGCCCAGACAGATGATGACATCCGCGGAATCCGGGGCCACCGGCAAACACTCCGCGTCGCCGACGAGAAAACGGTCCATCGGGTGAGCCCGCGCGGCCGCCGCCGTCATCTCAGGCGCGAAATCGACCCCGGTCACACGCAGACCGTCCCGCGGGAAGCCGTCCAGCACATCGCCCGATCCGCACCCCACGTCCAGCACATCAAGCAACTTGTCACGACCCGCCACAACCGGCCGCAACAACCGGTGGAGGTTTTCGCGGCGAAGGATCAGGTCCAGGTCCGCCATGCCGCGCGGCTGTCGGCCATAGCGCCGGGCCCAGCGCGCGCCGGCCTCATCGAAATGCCCGCGCACCACCGCCGCCTGGGAAAGACCTGATTCGGCGCGACCGCTCATCAAGACGACCTCGCTTCCGCGCCGCGCTCGGCCGGTTTGACGTAGACGGCGTGGATCATATGACGAAGCGCCGGGCAGGTCCGCAGAAGTCTCTCCATGAGGATGCCCAGGCGATAGGCGACGACAGAGAACATCAGGTAATGCGGGTGATGGGAGAGATAGCAAACGTCGCGCGGCACGAACCCCGCGCGGCGTGCGGCCGCCGTCAGGGCGCCCGCTGTGTTGGCCCGATAGAACGCCGGAAACGTGTCCTCCGTCCTGGTGCCCGAAACCCACCGGTTCAGCACGCGCCGCACACCATGTGGCAAGAGGCGCCCGAGAAGGATGGGCGGAAACCGCCGGTTGACTGTCAGCACAATCAGCCGGCCGCCGGGTCGAAGCACGCGGCAGCATTCGGCGAAAACGGCGACGGGTTCGGCCAGGTGCTCCGCCACGTTGGCCATCGCGACGACGTCGACGCTTTCGGTCTTCAAAGCCAGGCAATGAGCGTCTCCCCGCACCATCGAGACATCACCGGCGCCGGCGCCCCGCGGCGAGACCTCCGCGTCGATGCCGACTCCCAGCTTGAAACGCCTCGCCATGCGACGGAGGCGCTTGCCTTCTCGACCGCAGCCGATTTCCAGCAGCACGGCCGTCGGCGATCCCGCCTCCGTGACGAGGCGTTCGTGGAGCGCGCCGGGGCTCTCCTCCGGACGGTAGTACCGCCCGCGGATCGCCTTGCATCTCTCGAGCACGACCGTGTTCACGCGTCGGCCCCCTTGCCTGATGCGGCATCTTCGATCCCGGCCGGTGCGAAACCGCAAGGCTCCGGCAGGCCCGAACGCAGCGAGGATTGGATCGCGAACGTCGTCGCCGTACAGTTGACGGCGTCATCGAACGGCAGCGGAGAGGCGCAGCCCGTTTGAATCGCATCGACAAACGCACGAAGTTCCTCGACATGCCCTTTGCCGCTGCCCCGCAATCGGACTTTTCGCGCCCGGCCGTCCGCGAAAAGTCGGGCAACCTTCCAGTTGTCGATGACCGCCGTGCGGCCCTGTCCGAAGACCTCGACGCGCTCCTTGCCGACGGTCGTATCGCCGTTCGCAACGTAAATCAGTGTTCCGACCGACCCGTCTGCCATGTTGAGCAAGACCGAACAATTGTCGTTTTGTCGACCGTCGATCTCACCGCCGATCATCGTGGCGAAGGCTCGCACAGGCCGGCTTCCGCAGAGGAACTGGATCAGATCGACGAAGTGACAGCCCTCACTGACGATGCGCCAGCCGCCCTCATCCGGATCGTGATACCACGAATCCGCGGCGAGCCCGCCCGCGTTGACGCGACAGACCACCTCGATCGGACCGGCTCGATGGTCGAAGAACTCGCGCACCGCCGCGCTCAGCGGGCTGAACCGGCGGTTGAATCCCGGCATCAGCACCCGCCCTGATTCGGTCTTCGCCGCAACCAGCTCCGCGAGCTGCTCGGCGTTGAGCGCCAGCGGCTTTTCCACGAAGACATGCTTGCCCGCTCGCAAGGCCTGAGCCGCCAGCCGCGCGTGGCTGTCGTGTCGCGTCGCGATGACGACCGCATCGACCTCGCCGTCGGAAAGCACAGCGTCAACGTCGCTCGAACAGAACTCGAATCCGTGTCGCCGCGCGGCGCTTCGCGCCGAGAGACCGCCCGAGGAACAGATGATCCGAAGCCGGGCCTGCGGCACCTTCTTGAGAGATGGGATCAGCGTGCCCGTCGCGAAATGGCCCGCGCCGATCATACCGATCCCGACAGGCAAACCGACGCCCGGCCGGCCGTTCCCGGACGGGCGAGACCGACGCGCCGACGGTTCAGAGGCTGACTTCGCGGAGACGCCGAAACGGCCGTTCGTCCGAGCCGCCGAGGTTGCGATCGTCCGACCCAGCGCGGCGCCGGCGCCGTACTCGAACAGAATGCCGACGGCGTGGCGTCCCGGAGATTCGTGTAACTCGCGATAGGCTTCGGCGGCCTGATCGAAGGCAAACACGCTCGGCGACAGACGCGACGGACTCACCGCTCCGATGTCGAGCAACCGCAGGAACTCCTCCAGATTGCGACCTTCCGTCCATCGGACGTAGCCAATGGGATAGTCGATGCCGCGGCGCTCATAGTCCGCGTCGTAACGGCCGGGGCCGTAAGAACGCGACATGCAGACCGAGAGTTCCTTGCCGTAATACGTCTGCCAATCCGCTTCGACGGGCACCATGCCGACAATCACGACACGGCCGCGATCGCGCAGGACTTCGCCGGCCAGTTTCATCGGATCGGCGCTGCGTGTGCTGGCGGCAATATAAGCAGCATCCGGGCCCACGCCGCCGGTCGTTTCCAGGATCGTGTCCTTCAGGGCCGCGTCGGCCCGAACCATCGCCGCATCGGCGCCGCACGCCAGGGCCAACTCGACCTTGCGCGGATCCACGTCGACGCCGATGACCTTGCAACCGGCAGCCTTGAGAATCTGAACGCCGAGCAGCCCCACCAGACCAAGCCCGACGACGAGAACCGTGTCGCCCAGACTCACGCCGGCCTGCCGAACACCGTTGATGGCGATCGCCCCCACCGTCGCGAAGGCGGCGTCTTTCAAGTCCGCGCCGGCGGGGACGGCCACGCACAGATTGCGCGGAACCGACACGAACTCCGCATGACAGGCGATGCCCTCTCCGGCGCAGGCAACGTGATCGCCCACGGCGAAGGCATCCACGCCGCTGCCGACCTCCTCGACGACACCGGCCAGGCTGTACCCCAGCGGCGTCAGGGCGTCGAGCCGCTCGCGAACCTTGTTGGCCGTCTCCGCGAGACCGACCTGCCTGATGTTCTCCAGGACCTGCTTGACCTTCTCGGGCCGCGCGCGCGCCTTGGCGAGCAGGTTCATGCGAGCCTGGGCCACCTTCATCCGTTCGGTGCCCGTACTCACAAGCGAGTACGCCGTGCGCACCAGCAAGCAACCCGGTCGGCACACCGGCGCGGGCACTTGCTCAATGAACAACGCGCCGGTCTTGTAGTTCTGCACGATCTGCCTCATCGCCGCAGCACCTCCGCCCGTATTTCGGTCCGATCGATCCGCTGGTCGACGAAGGTCTGCTTGCCGCGCGGGGTCAGGGGAATCTCATCACACAGTTCGATGACGAATGAGATTCGACCGGCCAGTTTGCGCGCCAGGTTCTGCCTGATCTGCTCGGCATCCGTCTCATCGAAGGAGGGCG
This sequence comes from Phycisphaerae bacterium, assembly GCA_046753965.1. Classification (GTDB taxonomy): domain Bacteria; phylum Planctomycetota; class Phycisphaerae; order UBA1845; family UTPLA1; genus JBHHUY01. Next base: position 7,924 of record JBHHUY010000001.1, on the reverse strand, counting down.
CGGGGACAATCCGCAGCGTCGCCTCGCCCGGGCGCTCCTGACGAAACTGCAACTGACGAACGTGGTCAAAGGTGCGATCGTGCATGTTGACGGCCGTCCAGGAGATCTCCGATCCGTCGGCGGCGACGAGCATTTCCTGCGTCCGGTGGCCGCGGATATCCCGCAGGAGCAAATGGTCTCTGCCACAGGCGGCGCATCTGCGGCCCACGAACGTGGCGTGGTCTCCGGTACGATATCGGATGAAGGGCATGACCGAATTGATGAAGCCCGTGCCGACGATTTCGCCGCGTTGACCCGGCGTGGTCACCGGCCTGCCCGTCTCGTCGATGAGTTCCATGTAGCCGTAGGTCGGCCAGATGTGGATGTCATCGCGATGCTCGCATTCGGCGCCGAGAACCAGCTTCTCAGAATGGCCGTACCAGGAGAAGTATCGAACACCGAAGGTCCGCTCGGCCGCCGCGCGATCCTCGGCATAGACCATCTCAGAGCCGGCCAGGATGCCGCGAATGTTGTCGGGCACCGGCGCGCGCGTGCGTTCGATGAACCGCGTCAACGTGCTCACCGATGAGGGATAGACGTGCAGATAACACGGGCCGATCGTGGCGACATGTTGGAGATCGCGCGCCATCTCCTCGTCGATCATGTGGAAACTGCTGTAGTAATGGCGGCGAAGAACCGGGTCGAACTCATGTCGAAGACCCGCGCCGTTTCGGCTGACGACCTTGCCGCGGAATACGGCCTGCGGCATGTCCAGGCGATAACCGACCCGCCGCCAACTCGCCACGAGAAAGGCGTATTCGGTCGCCGAACGGTCGGCGCCGATATGGAAACCCAACGGCGTGCCGCTCGAACCGCCGGTCGACACGTAATCCACCGAGGCCGATCGGGGGGAAACCGTGCACATGGCCTCGCGGTGTTCGCGAACCGTCTCTTTGTCGATAAGCGGAAGGGCTGCGAGATCCTCGACGGACCGGAGGGATCGCGGATCAAACCCCGCCTGTTGGAAGTGACGCCGATAGAACGAGGATCGCTCGACCGCTCGGACACAGATTCGCCGGAGGCACTCGACTTGATACGCGCGGGCGCGCTCGGCCGGCCACCACTGTGCCTGGTCGACCAGTGCCAGTTGCTGCCGAAAGCGCCGGCCCAGCAGCCATGCGGGCGGCACAACCCCGAGAACGCGGCGCAGTCTGCGCTTCGCGCCGACCGGCGTCCTGTCCCAGAGGTTCTTGCGAGAGATGGCCCACATTGCTCCGTCTGTGCCTCCGCGATGACTCATTCCGTCACATGTTCAACGCCCAGGGCGCGCTTCGGGAGCGGCCACTTCTGCCGCAGTTCCGCCGCGCCGATCGCCGCTATTGGCAACAGCGGCAGGACGACCGGCAGGCAGAACCGCGAAGAATGCACGATGATGATCGCGTACGCCCCCACGATCGCTGTCAAGACCAGGAGCAGAAGTTCGACTTCGGTCCGACGGATTCTCGCGATGCGTGGAAACGCCAGCGCGGCGAGCAGCAGCACCGCGAAGTTCACCAGCCCGTTGGCCAGGGATTTCGCCGGGCTGGATGAGAAATACCAGAACCGGACCGCATTGATCGCCAACTTGCGAACGGCCAATCCCGGATCGGCGACGAACATCCGCAAGGCCGAGCGACCGTAGAGCTGATCGATCTCGGGCGGCACGTCCAGAAACCCATGCGGCCGGATTATCTCGGTTGTGATCGGGCTGCCGGCTGATCGGCGCACGAGCCGGCGTGCCTCGGCCCGCCCGTAAGCCAGGCTCGAATCGCAGTCGCTCCCCGCGTCGATCATGAAGTTACCGACCAACATGTTGTATCCGGTTCCCCCCGTGACCGGTACAAATCGGCCCGATACGGCATAGTTGCGGATCGTCCAGAGCCCGACGAGCGTGATTCCGACGAGCATCGAAACAGCACTCGGCCGCAGCGCCGCGCGGCGCCGGAACAGGGCAAAGCCGCAGACAAGCAGCGGCAGCGGCAACACGACGGCCTTCGTCAACGCCGCAACTGCGAAGGCGACCCCACTCATCACTCCTCGCCCAATCGTAGGCGCGCGGACCAGCAGGAGAAGCGCGTAGACGTACAGCGCGATCGTCAGGGCGACGACAGTGTCCGAGAAACTGCTGGCACAGTAGTAGATCGACAGCGGGAAAAATGTTACCGGCAGCATCGTCGCGTAAGTCGCCCGCGAACCGATCAACAGGACGGCGATCCCGTAAACCGCCATGCACGTGAGCGCCGATGCGACACAGTTGACGAGCAGGACCGCGGCGCCGGCGTCGTGCACCAGCCAATAGCCGGCCGCCAGCGCCGCCGGATAGACCGGGGCCCGATAGGTCGTCGCGCGCGCTGCCGGCGTGAACGCAAAGGTCCGGTGCTCAACCAGGTTTACGCCGATCGCCCAATAACCATCCGTCGAGCTGTAGAAATCCGGCCGGCTCGGGCCGGTCGCCAAGCCCAGGCCGGGCACCGCGACGAAACAAAACAACAGCCGCACGGCCAGAGCCGTGGCTCCGACCGCAAGCATGGTCCTCAGTGATATCCGACTCGGTGCGTGCATCGCAGGTTCACATCACCCTCAAGAACTTATGGATTGGAACGCCGATTCCCAGCGCGCGGCCACGCGTGCGACGTCGGCGTGGTCCACGACGACCCGTCGGGCGTTGGCCGACAAGCGGCCGATTCGCGGCGCGTCATCCAGAAGCCGGGCGATGGCCGCCGCGGCCGCCTCGGGGGCGGCAGGATCGATGATGAGGCCCGTCTCGTCGTCAAGCACAAGCTCCTTCAGGTCGCCCACGTCGGGCGCGATCGACGGCAGACCGCAGGCCATCGCCTCCATCATGGCGATGGACAGGCCCTCGTTCTCGGAGGTCATCAGAAAAGCCCGCGCCCTTCGCAGGATGCCCGCTACATCGTCGCAACGTCCCAGGAAAACGACGTGCGAATCCAGGTTCAGCTTGGCGGCGCGCCGGCGCAGCGCCACTCGCCGCGGCCCGTCGCCTACGATCGCCACGCGAATCGAAGGACGTAATCGCACCAGGTGCGCGACAACCTCCAGCATCCGATCGTACCGCTTCACGTCGACCAGCCGCCCGACGCAAACGAGATCGTAATCGCGCCGGTCGCCGTTCGGGCAGAAGCGCGACGTGTCGACACTCCCGGGGATGGCCACGACCCGCGGCCCTGCGCCGATCCGCGTCAAGGCCTCAGTCGCGCGGCGACCTCGAACGATCACCCGGTCGAACTGTCGGACGATGTGAAACATCAAGCCTTCCCGAAGCGCCGACGGTCGACCCTGTCGCCGCAACAGCGTGTTCTCGCTACCGACACCGCCGCCGATGATCTGGATCGGCCCCCCCGTCATCTGGTAGACGGCCTTCGCGCCGAAGCAACGCGCCGTGAGCAGGCAGATCAACGCGTTCGGCATGATGTGATAACCGATGAGCGTATCGCTCCCCTCTCGCCACGCCGTCACAAAGACCCACACGCAGCGTGCGACCACTCGGCCGATTGCCCACACCAGCCACGTCGGCGGACACGCGTACCGCGTCTTGCCAACCGGTGGCAACGGGGCGTCACAGACGACCGTCACTCGCCGGACCGCGCCGCAAGCCGCCAGAGGCCGAATGTGCGACTCAAACCAGCCGGTGTTGTAGAACGTGCCGACGACCAGAAGATCGGCCCCGGCGCGGGTTCGGGAGCGGTCCGGCAGCAACAACAGGCGTCGAAAGAAACGCGCGAACATCGCGCCCGACGCCGCCGCGAAGAGAATCACGACAACCGCCGATCGAGCCAGCATGGATTCGATGCGTATTCTCACGAGTGTGCGCCGCTCCATGTGCTTTCAGTCCGCCGTTCAGATCGTTCAGATGTGGCTCAACACATCCGAGATTGTGTACAGGTGCTTGCCGCCGGGGCGTTTCGGAATCTCCTCGACCACATGAAGCGCCACTTCAAATCGACCGCCGTGATCCTGCCTGATTCGGCGGCAGACGCTGTCCAGATAGTCGCGTCGCTCGGGGGCAAGTTCGCCGTCGGGCACGACATAGAGATCAATATGGTTCGCGGTCGTTTGATGAAACTGGAACGACTTGAACCCTTCCTGGTAGTAGAAATGCAGCAGGAAGTACCCCCCGTTGATCAGGCGTCCGTCCGGTGTGACGAAGTTGTTGCACACCCGGCCGCGACAGCCGGTCATCAACGGCAGTTGTCGTCCACACGGGCAATCTCCAAGGATCGGTGAGGCCGAGTCACCCCCGCGATACCGGAACAGGGGCATCGCCTCATTGTCCAGCGGCGTGACCACAATGGCGTGCGTTTCCTCTTCCGCTTCTTGCAGAGGCAGGAACTCGACATGGTTCACATCGGCATAGACGTGGTGACTGCCGTGCTCGCATTGCATCGAAACCGACAGGACCTCGCGGCTGCCGTAGCGATCGTAGACCGGCGCGCCGAAAGCCTCGGCGAGCAGTTCACGGTCCTGATCGAACAGTTGTTCCGAAGTCGTGCTGACCGCGCGTAACGCGGGCCATGTGAGCCCGAGCTGCTGTGAGAGGCGCGCGACCGACGCAAGCGGCGTGGTATAGCCGTGGATGTGGACCGTTCCTCTTTTCGAAGCCTTGAGCAGCAATCGCTCGGCCTCTCGCGGATCGAGCTCGAAACCGTCGATCAGGACGCCGCGCTCGATGGCCGTCCGAAACCGCCGCAAGAGGCGCCGCTTCAACGGGATGTATGCGCCGTTAGCCTGAACAGCGATGTAGGGATCGCCGGGCTGAACCCCCATCCAACGGCGCGAACGATACTCCATGGCGGCGTGCAGCTCGCGGTATGCCTTGTCCTGGAAGACATTGACCTGCGCGCCCGTCGAACCGCTGGACGTCTCCTGTACGACCTGTGAATCCGGCAGGTGGGTCGAGCGCATCCGCCTCCAGTGCTTTCGGAGTTCATCCTTCGTCAGCACCGGCAGCTTGGCGAGTTCGGCGAAAGGGTCCGACCCATTCGGGCGCAGACCATACGTCTTGAAGCGATCCTGCCAGTAGGGGTTGTGATCCCGCGCGATCCGAAACAGCGCAGTTAGGCGCAGCGCCTGGTGCGATCGAATCTGCTCGGCCGACCACGTGTCACGCTCGAGCAACTCGTCCAAACGCGCGAACCTGTTGTCCCCGACCACTCGGTACGCAAGCGGTAGCGCAACGTGACGACGCAGGCTGGAAACCCAACCGCTCATGCACCCCCCTCCATCAGCGATGTCGCCGCATCCACGCTCCCCGTTCGACCCTTGCGCTCCAGCACGCTCAGGTAGGACTCCGCGGTCCGCCGTCCAAGGGTCTCAACGGAATACTCCGTCTCCACCCGGTGCCGCGCGGCCGCGCCGAACGACCGTCGCAACACAGGATCATCCAGGAGACGCATGATCCGCTCGGCCATTACGTCCGGCGACTCCGGCGGAACGATGAAGCCGGTCCGACCGTCCAGCACGATTCGGGCATTGTCGCTGACATCGGTCGCCACGACCGGCACGGCCGAGGCCATGGCTTCGAGAACGACGTTCGGCGTTCCTTCGAACCGCGTGCTCAGGACCTTGACATCGAGCAACCGATACAGTTCATCGAGGTCCTCCCGCAGGCCGAGGAAGCGAACGCGGTCGCCCATTCCGTGCGCGGCAACGGCGGACTGCGCCCGACCGAACATCGTTTCGCGCCCCTCCCCATCGGGCCGGCCGGCACAAACGAACACGACATCGTCGCGCGTCTTGAGGACGCGAGCAGCCGCATCAAGAAGAGTCGCGTAATCCTTGTTGCCGCGAAAGTGTGCGAACATACCCACGATCATTGAGTCTTCGGGAATCCCGAGCGCACGGCGCTCCATCGAGGCGTTGCCGGGCCGGAAGCGCTGCGTGTCCACGCCGTTGGGGATGAGCCGCAGCTTGTCGGCCCGAACACCCTGGCACGTCCGCTCAAACGTCAGTCCGGCGTGCGAGTTCGCGATCATCATGTCAAAGCAGGGCCGTGTGACGCGGGCCAGCCAGAGCTTGAACGGCGTCCGCTTCAGGTGAGGACATCGGTTGGAACAGATCACGGCGGGCACACCGGCCAGGCGTCCCGCGAGGCGTCCGACAATCTCCGCATCAAACATGAAGGAGTGCACGACCTCGACGCGAAGCTTCCGAATCAGCCGCGCGACGCGCGGGATGAGCGTCACGTCGTACTTGTAGCGCTTTTGAACGATCGACAGGCATGCGCCGCCGTCGCGCAGGTCGGATGCCAACGGTACTTCGGCAGACAGCGAACACACGTAGACCCGAAATCGCTCGGAATCCAATCCGTTCGCAAGTTGAACGACCTGCTGCTCGGCACCACCGCGTTCCAGACTGCTCGTCAGAAGCAGAACGCCGATGCGATCTCCGCGCACGCCTCCCGCGTCGTCCGTGTGAATCACGTCGGTTGGACACGAGAGCCTTGCCATCGTCTTCGCTCGTTCTGCCTCGAAAGGGCCCGAGACCGCCCGGCCGCTCACTGATGACTTGTTCGAATCCTGCGCCACACCGGGGATGTTGAGGCCGGAGAACCGATCGCCCATCGGCGCGCCCCTCGCGCGGCCTCCATGGCGACCATCCCGACGAAAACGGTGTTGACAAACAGATAGCGGCGACAGAGCCGCTTCGGTTCCTGCCAGACCCGGTAGGCCCACTCCATGCCCAGTGCCTGCCAGAGCCTCGGGGCGCGCCTCACCTTGCCGGCCATCACGTCGAACGCGCCGCCCACGCCGTGGCAGACGGGAACGCCGAGTGTCGAGGACCAATGCGCGAGGAACTTCTCTTTTCGAGGAGAAGACATGCCGACGAACAGAACGTCCGGCCTCGCCTTTGCAATCTCCTTCGCAACCGCCTCCTCATCATCTGCTGTGTAGTAACCGTTTCTCGCACCGACAAGCACCGCGCCGGCGTATTCATCTTCGATACGACAGCGAATCTCGCCGATTACTGCGTCGGTGGCGCCCAAACAATAAACACGGTAGTGTCGCTCGTGGCATCGCTTCAGCACCGCCTCCATCAGGTCGATGCCCGTCACACGCTCCGGAATCGGCAACCCGAAAAGGCGGCACGACCAGACGATCGACATGCCGTCGGCGAGGATCAGGTCGGCGCCCAACACGGCGCGCCGAAGACCCTCGTCGCGGCGCATCATCACCATCTTGGCCGCGTTGACCATGCCGATCAGCAGCCGGCTGCGCGTCTCGACCGCATCGTCGACCGCGCGCAGAACCTGATCCGTCATCATCGCGTCGATTCGAACTTCAAACAGGTGGTGTGTCCGCCACTGATGCACAGAGGCCTGCATGCTTCGTCCCCCCTCTCCGTTCGGAGAACTCCGATACCCGATCCTCCGGCCACGTATAGAGCAGCCAGCCCATGTGGTACGGCCGCGATTCGAAATCGATCCGACCCGGCCGGAACAAAAGGTCCAGGCCGGGTGCCCGACAGCGCGGGTGTACCGCGCTGGCCGCCGCCTGCAACACCCGTGACAGCTTGCCGGGCTCACGACGGCACACCTTGCGCCAGATCACGCCGGCTTCCCGGTCAAACAGCGATTGATCCGTCTCCGGCGGCTCTATAAGCCATTGTAGGCCCCGTCTGATCGCCGGAGCGTAGTCGGTGCGGCACGCCTCTTCGGCCGAGAAAAGCGCCATCGGCGCCATCGCATCCTGATGCACGGCATAGACCGGATAGGGTTCGATGACACGGCCGGTCCGGGAATCAAAGTGCCACCACCATTGGCCATCGGGGCCCTGCATCCGGCAAAGGTGGTCGGCAGAGTGCCGAACGATTTCGAGTATGCGTTCATCGCGCACCGCCATGCCGTAGTGCGAGAGCGCATGGACGGGGTACACCCAGTCTGCAAAAC